>CACZNC010000004.1 GCA_902782445.1 uncultured Ruminococcus sp. | reverse complement strand
AAGATCTGCGTTCGATCCTCTTCCCCGGGAAGTTTCTCTCCCAGAGTGAGTATCTGGAACCGGACTACGCCATGATTCACAAGGAGCTGGCAAAGCCCGGCGTGACATTGACTCTGCTTTGGAATGAGTATTGCCGTCACTGCGCAGAGGTCGGCAAGAGGCCGTACATGAGCACGCAGTTCGGGGACAAGTACCGGAAGTGGGCAAAGGTTACGAAGGCGACGATGCGCATCCAGCACAAGCCCGGCGACGTCATGGAGGTAGACCGGAGATTGCGCAAGCGCAATCTCTACGAGCTCGCCGAAGGCGATCTCGGTTGGGCCGGGAATACGCTCACGATCTGGGATTCTGTAACCGGCGAGAGCTCTCCTGTCTTTCTCTTCGTCGCGGTACTTCCGTGTAGCGGATATGCCTACGTGGAAGCGTGTACGGACATGAAGCTGGAAAACTGGCTGCTGTGCCATGTCCACGCATATGCCTATTTCGGTGGCGTGACAAGGCTTCTGATCCCCGATAACCTGAAGACCGGCGTTACGAAGAATACCCGGTACGAAACAGTCCTGAACCGCAGCTACCAGGAACTGGCGGAGCATTACGCCACCGCTATCGTTCCGGCCCGTGTGGAGCATCCCCGCGACAAATCCCATGCGGAAGGAACGGTCCGGCTGGCATCCACGTGGATCCTCGCCGCCCTGCGGAACGAGCACTTCTTTTCTCTCAGCGAGGCTCAGGAAGCGGTGAAGGACAAGCTCGAAGAAATGAATCAGAAACCCTTCCAGGCTCCGAAGACCGGATGCCGCCGCTCCGTCTATTTGGAAGAAGAGCGGGATTTCATGAAGCCCCTTCCCGCTGTGCCTTATGAACTCTCGACGTGGATGCCGAACATGTCGGTCAGCACGGATTACCTGATTTCGGACGGCAGGAACAAGTATTCCGTCCCCTTCGACCTGATCGGTGAGAAGGTGGATGTACGGCTCACCCGGAAGGCCGTGGAGGTGTTTTACCACGGAAACCGCGTAGCTTCCCATGTGCGTGCCGGGAAACCCCAGAGGGAGCCGATCATCAACAGAGATCATCTCACCCCGGAACATCGGAAGTACCTCAACTACAACGCCGACGATTTTACTGTATGGTCCCGCGAGGTCGGGAAGAATACGGAACAAGTCGTCAGATCGTTCCTGACAAGCGGCAAAGAGGCAGAAGTAGGCTTCAAATCCTGCGTAAGCCTCATGAAGCTGGGTGAACGGTACGGTAAGCGCAAACTGGAAAATGCCTGCGCTGAACTGCTGACAATCGCCTCCACGCCCTCCATCCGCTTAATCGCAAGCATTCTGAAGAACGGCAAACAAGCGAAAGCTCCCGAAGAACATCATCATGACAACGAACACGGAATCACCCGCGGAGCCGCGTACTACGCTCGGAAGGACGGTGATTCCGAATGACGCGACAGAGTACGGTTGATACCTTGAAAGCCATGCGGTTCAGCGCGATGGCCGAAGAATTTGAAAGACAACTCGCTGATTCCGAATCCTATGCGCAGCTTTCTTTTGAAGACCGGATGGGTCTTCTGGTGGATGCGGAGTGGAACCGCAGACAGGTAAACAAATACAAGCGCCTGGTTCATGCCGCTCACTTCTCCGTACCGAGCGCGACGGTGGAGGGCATTGAGTACTACGAAGACCGGAAACTGGACAAGGCGCAGATCGTCAAATTCTCCACCTGCCAATACATCGAAAGGGGACATCACATTGTCCTGAAAGGCGCGTCCGGGAACGGGAAGACCTATATTGCCTGTGCGCTCGGAAACGCTGCCTGCCGCAAGTATCACTCGGTTCGCTATATCCGTATGCCGGAGCTTCTGGACGAACTCGGTTATGCGCGCGCCAATCAGGAATTCCGAAAGGTCATCAAGGCGTACCAGAAGGTAGATCTGCTGATCCTCGATGAGTGGCTTATCCGCAGTCTGACGCCGGAGGAATCGTACAATCTCTTTGAGATTGTGGAAAGCAGAAGCAGTCACGGCTCCACCATCTTCTGCACGCAGTTCGAGACCGCCGGCTGGTACAAGAGGATCAATCCCGATCCCGAGAGCGACAGCAGCCCTCTGACGGAAGCAATCATAGACCGTCCGAGTTCGTGAAACGAACTCGTGGAATTCGCCGAAGGCGAACTTCCGATCATCCACAATTCCTATCAGGTTTTGATCGACGGCGCCATGTCCATGCGGGAACGCCACGGCCTGAAAGCGGAGCTTGCGGAAGGTGGTGCCGAATGAAGCTGACCGGAGAAGATAAGGCGTATCTCCGGCAACTCATGAAGGATTACCTGAAAAAGAATCCTGACGCGACGCCGGAGGAAAAAGCGGAACTGCGTTCCTGGGTGATGAGCGGCCACAGTCCGTATGACAATCCGGACGGGCTGTGCGATGATTGCTGTCACCCGCTTGATTTCATCTCCGCCATGAGATTCTGGAAAGGGTTCTGTCCGGAACAACCCAAGGAAGCGGAACCCGACGGAGAATCACAATGACGTTCTCCTTCTGGCATGATCATTGTGCCGCCCGGTTGTGAGGGAACGATAGCCATTCCCGCCGACACTTTCCCACAGGCAAGGCCTGCGCTTCGCGCCGCTAAGGCGGTGGAAAAGTCTCGGCGGGAGGGTACGGAAGTACGAAGCTGACGATTTGAATGGCTCTTTTCTCCGGCGAGGTGGCGCAATTTCACCGGCAAGGGTGGTGCATTTTCTCCGGCAGGGCGGCGCAATTTCACCGTGCAGATGGTGTAATCAGACCGGTATTTGCATGGGGAGCTTTGTTAAGCCGACCTCGTCGAAGTATTTCTTCGCCGCCTTGTGAATGATAATATCCGATTCGTGTTCCGCCAAAAACTGTTTTGAATAACCCGCTTTGCGGTACGCCACATACACGTCCCGTGTCTTATGGTAATTGATAATCTGCGTCCGAAGGTCCGAGATTTCCCGCATCCGCGCTTCAATGATCTTAATCTGGTCGGAAAGCTCGTGATAGCGTTGCGTCACAGATTCAGTTTTTTCTTTGAGAACAGCGTAATCCAGAAGACCGTGTTCTTTCAGATAAGCCATCGTTTTAGCAAGTTCATCCCGGTTGAATCTTTTCGCCCACTGTGCATACCCCGCGCCCTTACCTTCTGCCAGTATTTTCTGGATGTCAATCAGAAGATTCGGTGCAATCGTCTTTTCATCACTGTACTGACGGTATTTCCTAGGCTTATGCTGTCTGTTTCCGGCTATGACTGCTGTCAATACTTCAATAGAATACCCCTCGCCGAGCGTATCCATCCGAATAAATCTTTTCTGTCCGCGCCCGCGAATTGCGCCGTCCCGGTCGCGGATTTCATATCCCGCCCGTCGTAATGTATCCATCAGTTCCGAAAATGACTTCGGGTTCTGTGATAATGCGCCGTCAATGGATTTACAAATCTGTTCCCGGAACGAAGGCTTTCTCCTGTCGCCGAGCCATTTATCATAGGTGTCTCCTTTCCCACCGGGCTCTTCGATTATTGAATATCCATTTTCAAGGCAAATCTTGTCACTCAGCCGCCCTAATGCACGACCCGAACCTCTAAAATCTCGGAATTTCCTCGTATAATCCAACGAGGTGGAATTGAAAATAATGTGATTATGACAATGATGCTTATCAATGTGCGTACAGACGATGAAAGCATGTTCCCCTTTTGTGAACCGTTTTGCTAATTCATACCCCAGCCGGTTCGCTTCTTCCGGTGTGATTTCGCCGGGGACAAATGACTGGCGCAGATGATATGCTATTACGTCATCTTTTCCACGCTCCCGCCCGGTTCTCTGAAGGTACTCCCGTTTAGCCAAAAGAAACTCAGCGTCAGCGGTGTAACTGTCACATTCAAAAGTCGTAATCAACTGTCCGGAATCCGTCTTCTCAGGATTCTTAACATACGCGATCACTTTTTGTATTGCCTTGCCAACCGTCCTGCCCTTCCCGGCGTGGATCGGCATCAATCGTGTCGTTGCCATATCTTGCCTCTTTTGTTTTCTAATGCCGGAGCCAATCGTTATATGATCTGCAAAACAATAATCTGGTCAGCACTATTGCTTTATCCGTTAAACCAAGGGCGTCAGAACTGCCGAAAAAGGACGCCGAAAGCCGACCGCTGCGCCGTATAATAAAGGGTGTGCGAATTACCGAAAAGAGCCGGGCATGACACTCCTGTAGTACCATTCCCGGCTGAGCTTATTCAATTTGTGATTCTGGTTTGTGGGCTTTACGTGTTTCTGGCTTATTAACAGGTTCCTGCTGCCTCGCCTCTGGCTTTCGTTCTCTTAACTGTGCAAGGATGGACGCCCGGTTCGTTCCCTTCTGAAGGTTTTCTGCTATTTTGTTTACGTTACCCTCTTTTGTTACTCCCGAATAATCCTGCTCAAACTTGATTAGTAGCTCTTTGGTCTCCTTTTCTCCGATGATCGTCTGTGCATACAGTTCGCCGAAATGCCCGTCCCGCATTACATTTGAAATAAAGTTCTGCGATACTTCCGGCAGGGCATTCCAATCTTCGTAAAGATCGGAAACTGCCTTCCTTATACGCTCCAGAGTAATCGGATTTCCGTTTTTTTCGTGTTCAGCGAGAATGCCAAGCACATCGGAAAGGTCGCTCTTATACTGTCTGCCAGAACGAAGTTTCATTGCAATGAGATATTCCGCTGCAACCGTCCGAACCGTCAGCACATTGGAGTAAGTTCGGTAGTATTCGGAAAATCTGACCAGTTCGGGCGAGTAGGATTCCGTTCGGATAAAATCCTGGTTCAGCCATCCGTTCGGAAGATGATAACGGTCTCCGACAAGGTTAATCACGTCTTTCATAACAGAAGCTGCCTGAATCAAAGCGTCTATATCCGTTGTCATATCTCTGAATTCATAATTGACAAGCACGGATGCACCGCCAATCAGAATTATTTCGGCGGGCATGCTTTTCCCGATCTGTTTCCTGTATTCCTTTGCAACTTCTTTCAGATAGGTGTCTATATTCTCTTTAGTAAATTCAATTTGTTTTTCAGATAACATTTCTCACGTCACTTTCTATAATGTTAAACCGCTTGAATTCCGGAATCGCCTTTTTCTCAGCATATCTCAGTTCATCTTCTTTTTTTGAAGCCGCCGACATGGCGAGGACGCTTGACGGGTATATGGTATTTTCCAGCCTGCACCTGCGAAGATCGTCATATTCATCGCAAAGGGGAACGTCATTTTCTCTGCTGATATAATCAAGCATGGCAAGAAGATACAGACTTTCCGGATACCATTCTCGTTCAAAATACCTACGGATGTCCTGACTCTCCAATGTGTCGATAATGAAGTCAATATCGCCCAATTCCTTCACACGATGACATATAGAACTCTTGAAGTTTTCAAAGCTGCTTCGTTTGATAAAACACGGAGAGAGGATTGACTCCATAGAGACATTCAGCACCTGTGCGATCTTATACAGGGTCTCTGCACTACACTTTTTGAGATCGGCTTTGCCACTTACAATATCATTGCATGTTGCGTAGGGGACTGCGCTTGCCTTTGACAACTTGTAAACGGACATATTATTTTCTCTCAGCATCTCCTGTATCGTCATGATGATTCACACCTGCCTTTGACCTGCCTTTGCTATTATTATACCGGTTAACCGGTACATTGTCAATGGCTGTCCCAACATTTTTTATTTTTCAAGATGTTAATTAATTCTGTGCCGTGTCAAATTTCTTTCAATATGGATTCTGTGCTTCTGTCGCTGTCGCCTCCGCTTTCGCCTTTCTCCTCGCTCCTCGCCCGGTACGCGGGAATACTCGCGGAGTTTTTCGCGGTTTTGTTCCCGGTATATAGTCGATGCCGTTTTCGTGTATACGTTCTTTCAGTTCGTTCATGTAATCCTCCGGATATTCGTGGGAGGACAGCACATTCAGTCAGGTTTTTTCATGGGATCGTCTTCTGTGAGCTCGATCACATCGAGGATACCGCAGTCAAGGGCTTCGCAGATTTTGACAAGCGTCCCCATGCTGATATGCTGACCTTTTCCCATGTTGGCAATCATATTCGTTGTCAGACCTGCCTTTAGCCGCAGGTCATTCTTCGTCATATTCTTTTCGACAAGCTGATGCCAGAGAGGTTTGTAGCTGATATACATCCGTCGATCCGCCTTTCATTTTGATCGGCTACTATTATACCACAAATCTCTCGATTTCACAATACCGACTTGCTAATTCAAGTGAAAATCTTGCCCGGAATGTGCTTTTCCTTTCGTTTTAATTGTTCCAACTACTTAGGGATCAAATGCTTCATTCCCTGGGACTTCGCGCCGGGGTTGTCATTACCATATCCTTGGCGGCTAAGCATCCAGCGCCTTACCGTGTTTCCGCGGCAGGTTTCCGAATGCTCGCCCCGGAACCGTGCTTGCACATCGTCTATGCACACGGCTCCCCATTTGTTATTCATCATAGTTCACCTCTGTGAAGTTTTCGATGGCACTCATGGCAGAGCGCTATCGTCTTTCGATTTCTCGAAATCATCAGTCTTTCCCAGAAATTCTTCCCGCTCAGGTCTTTCAGCCTGTGGACATGGTGTATTTCTATGTCCTTGTTTTCCGCGCCGCATATTTCGCAGCGCCGGGCTTTCAGCCTGTCGGTCAGCCGCGTGTCGCTGAAATACTTGCCCGCGACCGGCTTCTGATCTACCGACGCGGGCAATACCTCCGTTTTGTGCTTGAAACCCTCGTTGTAGAACAGTCTCGTTATGACCTTGCCTTTCTTGTTGGTATAGCTCACACCGAAATCATGTCCTACCCGGTATTTTTCAATGATGTTGTGCTTACTTGTCCTGTATTTCGCTCCGAATGTTTTGTACATGCTGTATTCCATGATATACCCGTAACTCGTCAGGCAGGATGCGTTGTTGGCTATACAGTAGTAGTTGTACAGTCCGCGGATCTTGCTGTTGTAGAAATCAAGTATTTCAAGGTCGTCGCAGTCCTTCATTCTCACGATCGGCATCGGACGCCATACCTCCGTGCCGTTGTGCATGACGATCTTCATCGCCTTGTCTCTCAGCAGATGTTCTTTTATCACGCTGTTCGAGACTTCGAGAGCGATTCTGCCTTTCAGATGCCTGATAAGTTTTCCTTCGCTGTCCCTTTTGGAGCTGTCCGTATTTCTGGCGTAAATCTCATACCCGAGGAAGTGCGCCTTGTCCTTTGCGTTGGTGATCAGCGTCTTTTCTTCGGAGAGCGTCAGTTTCAGATTGTCCGCGAGATAACGGCGGAAGTCTTCCTTGATCTTTTTGCAGTCTTCGAGAGAGCCGATAACGCCGCAAATCCAGTCGTCCGCGTATCGGATATACCGCAGTCTCCTGTAATTCGGGTCCATCGGGTCGGAATACGGTATTTTCATCCGTTCCTGTTCCAGCTCCCGTATCTGTTTCACAAGGGCTTTCCTGTCAGCATCGTCTGACGCGGCTTTGAGGTGCTTGCGCAATATCCTGATTCTGGTTTCAAACCGGCGGCTTTCCGTTGTCGGATGCCGCTTGCTTCCTCTGTCGAATCCCTTCCTGTATTCCTCTGCGAATTTATCGAACGGATCGAGATATATGTTGGCGAGAATGGGACTGCACAGTCCTCCCTGCGGGGTGCCGCTGTAGGTCTTGTGAAATATCCAGTTCTCCATATATCCGGCGTTCAGAATCTTCCGTATCAGCCTGAGAAAACGCTCGTCGTCGATCTTCTTTCGCAGGATGTTTATCATCACATCGTGGTCTATGTTGTCGAAAAAGCCTTTGATGTCTCCTTCGATAAACCACTTTGTGCCTGTAAAACTTTTCTGCATCTGAGTCAACGCCGTGTGACAGCTTCTGTTCGGACGGAAGCCGTGGGACGTATTCTCAAACTGCCCTTCATATATCGCCTCCAGAAGCATCCGTATGACGTCCTGAAGCAGCTTGTCCTCAAAGGTCGGAATGCCCAGAGGTCTGAGCTTCGCCGGATTGCTTTTCTTCGGGATGTAGGTACGTCTCACGGGGGCCGGATGATAGGACTCGTCACGGAGGGACGCGATCAGAGCGTCGATCCGGGCGAGGCTCATGCCGTCCGCTGTGTTATCGTTTACTCCCTTTGTCAGCGCTCCGTCGTTTTTCGATATATTCCGGTATGCGGCGAGATACAGTTCGGGGTTGTACAGATTGCGGTACAGATTTTTGTATCTGTAGTCTTTCTGAGAATTGTGTGAACACAGACTTTTCAATAAATTTTCGGGATTTCTCAATGCCTCACGCACCATCCTTTCCTTTTATTGATACATAACAAACTTTCTCCCTTCGCCATGTGGACGGCTTTCCCGTCCTCGGACTACTATGGAGAATCCGTTACCACGCCGGATATTCAGGGCCTGCGCCCATAGCCTTGCGGCCTTCCGGCAGAGGTAATCTCCGTTTAGCAGAGTATTGAGGGTTCTGTCAGGTTGTCGATTCCGGTTTCCGTCCTTCTGTGCTTATTGCACACGCGCCGCGGTAAATCCATGCCCTTTCGTCTTCTAGAGCGAAGAAAGGGTGCCGCGGTACGGCGAGTTCAGCTGCCTTACGCCGCAGTCTCAACAGGGACCGCTTGGACTGTCGTTCAACCAGTATGGGCTTGAACCTCGTACCTGACCTTGTCATACCGTTCAGTCGCAGTCTGACAGCTGACTGACTTACGGCTTTTCCGACGTGCTGTGTTCCCCGGTATCGGTTTCCCTCACGGGTAAGTCGGCTGACAACGGGATCCGCGGTGCTTCGGAGCATCCGCGAATTAAGGATTCTGTCCCGACGTGCTTCTTGCACGCACTCAAATACAATGCCGCGACGACACACCGTCAGTGTGCGCGTCTTACGGACGCACCCAACAGGTTTATCACCCCCCACACGCCGAGACCGGCTCCGAGGGCGATGACAAGGGTCTGGAGAACGCCGATTGCGCTATTAAAAAATGCCATAAAATTCCTCCTTTGTGATGGAAAGTTTCAGTCGCCGGAGACGTCTTCTTCGTAGGTAACGTAGGTGTCTTCCGGCTTCATTTTCAGATCGTGTTTGAGGTACGCCTCGATGTCGAACGCATTCTTCGGGTCCGCGTCCGAGGTGTACCGGTAGTTCGGGTGCCGCGTGATGTCGTATTTGTCGGAGAAGAACGGACGGACGCCCCGCACCTGAAGAATGCACTTGCCGCCGTCCATGACCGCCAGTTCGTCCGGCGACAGCAATTCTTTTCCGAGCTTCTGATAGTTCAGGGAATGGGAAACCTCCCGCCCCCGGCTCTCGCCCGTGTTGTATGTGTCGATGGTCTCCTTACCGAGGGAGGCCGACAGCTCTTTCAGCGTCGTGGGTTCTTTTCCGCCGAGGAACAGGGAGGTATCCATATTGCCGATGATCGTGTCCGCGTTGTCTTTGTACAGGGCTTTCAGCTGGCTCTGTGCCTGAAGGATCAGGCAGGCGGAGATCTCGCGGGAGCGGATCGTCGCCACCAGCTTTTCGAGCCGGGGAATCTGCCCAATGTTCGCCGCCTCGTCGATGAGACAGCGTACGTGAACGGGAAGCCGTCCGCCGTAGAAATCGTCCGCTTTTTCGCACAAGAGGTTGAAAAGCTGTGTGTATACCATCGAAATTAAGAAGTTAAAGGTGTCGTCCGTATCGCTCATGATGAGGAACAGAGCGGTCTTTTTATCCCCGATGGTGTCGAGCAGCAGTTCGTCCTCCGAAGTCAGGTCCCGGAGCTCCTGAATGTCGAACGGCGCAAGGCGCGCGCCGCAGGAAATCAAGATCGATTTTAATGTTTTGCCCGCGGCCAATTTGAACTTCTCATATTGCCTCACAGCAAAGTGATTCGGCTGTGCCTCTTTCA
Organism: uncultured Ruminococcus sp.; assembly: GCA_902782445.1. Taxonomy (GTDB): domain Bacteria; phylum Bacillota; class Clostridia; order Oscillospirales; family CAG-272; genus UMGS1696. Next base: position 54,855 of record CACZNC010000004.1, on the reverse strand, counting down.
GCTCGTCGAAGAGGGTATCCACAGGATTTTTGAACGTCTCGTCGTCCTCGCGTACCTCCATCGAGTTGATCAGGCTGCACAGGGTGCTGAAGGTCTGTTCCTCCGCCGGGGCTTCGTAATGGAGATAGCCGATCAGGGCCGTGTAAAGCAGCGTCTCGGCTTTCACCCAGAAGTCGTCCCCGGATTTGGCGTTTCCGGTGGTGTTGGCGATCAGGCACGTCACCAGCTTGAGAATGTCTTTTTCGGCGTGGATGTAGGAAAAGGGATTGTACCGCATGGACTTCGCAAAGTTGATCGTGTTGAAGATCCGGACGCGGTATCCCTTGTCCAGAAGCATTTTTCCGCACTCCACGGCGACGGAACCTTTCGGGTCCGTGACCACGAACGAACAGGGGTATTTTTCCGAGTCGCACTGCATCAGGTTCGGCTTCAGAAAGAACCGCGTCTTGCCGCTTCCCGAGCCTCCGATCACCAGCACGTTCTTGTTCCGCGCGGTTTTCGGATTCTTCGGGCGGTTGTTCATCGTGAGGCTTTCCGTTGCGGTCAGGATCACGTTGTTCCGGGGATCGGGATCCGTGTACGGCGCGATGTCCTCCGGTTTTCCCCATCGGGCAGAGCCGTATTCGGTGTCCTTGCGGAACTTCTTCGCGTTCTTTCCCTTGACGCAGACGGCCAGCCGGAGCGCCCCGCCGACCGCCGCCCCGATCAGCAGATCGAAGGGGTGGAAGCTGGGCAGGGGGGACTGAAACGCGGCGTTCAGCCCCTCCAGAATCTGCCGCAGCTTTCCGGCAAAGTCCGTCCCGGGAGCCAGCCGGAACGTCTCTCCCAGCTTGGTGCCGAGCAGACCGAAGAAGACATACGGGATATTTGTGAGGATCAGCTTTTTGACCTTTCTGTTCACCGCTCCCGCTCCTTCTTCTTCGTCCGGTTGACAACCGGGGCCTTGATCAGGCTTTTGATCTGTGCGAGCGCTTTGAGGACGGAGGGCCGGGACTGTGCCTTGACCTGTTTCCGGGTGTACTCAGTGAACGCGGCGGTCATGGCGTCGGCGTCGGGGGCTTTGAAGAACACGATGAACTTGTCCTCTCCCTTTACCTTGAACGGCGCGAAGTCGATCCCGTACTTCCGCGCCACCCTGCTGAACGCGCCGATGTTTTTGTCGTTCACCTCGATGGACTGCATCCCTCTGTCCTTCGCCGCCAGCTCCTTCACCGTCATCTGCCCGTGCGGCCCCTTTGCTTTCTCCGCTTCCTTCTTTGCCGCTTTCGCGTCATGCTTCTGCTTTGAATCCGCAAGGACCTTTCCGACAGCTTTGCACAGCGTGCTTGCCGTCAGCTTGGAACAGTTGGTCAAGACGACCGCGATCCGGCTCTCGACCTCTTCCTGCATAAGACATCACCCCCTTTCCATGAAGATTCCTCACTGCCAGATCTCTCCGTCCTTCATGAGGGCGGTGTGGGCGTTCGCCGCCTCCATGATTTCGGCGTAAGCCCAATGGGATCTCGGCAGATCGGTGAAGCGGGTCACGCGGAGACCGGACAGCGCCGTTTCGTCGGCGGACCGGTTCAGGAGCCGGTTGACGACGGTCACGACCTCGGCACGGGTGATTTCGCGTTCAGCACCGAAGGTGCCGTCCCCATAGCCCTTGATCCAGCCGTGCGAGGCGGCGTCCTCGATATACCGGGCGGCCCAATAGCCGGAGGAAACGTCCGTAAACTCAACGTATTCCCGCATCAGCGTCTCGGAGCCGTCCCCGTACTGCTCGAAGAATTTCACCGCCAGCGTGACGAACTCCGCGCGGGTGATGGGATCGTCCGGACGGAGGGAGGCGGAACCGGAAGAGGCGATCACGCCGCAGTCGGAGAGGTACTTCACATACCCGGCGTACCACGCATCCTCCGGCACGTCCCGGAAGCCGGTCTTCGCGGCGTTCGGCACCGTTTCGCCCCGGTGTTCGGAGAGCAGGCGGGCGAAGATCGTCACCGCCTCCGCATGGCTCATGTTCCGCTCGGGACCGAAGGTGCCGTCCGGATAGCCGACCAGGTATGCGCCGTGCCGTTCGGCGGATTCTTCTTCGGGCTTGTCCGCATTCGGGCAGGTCTTTTCGTCCTTACCGCCCTTGTCGTCTTTGGATTCCTCCGCGTCCTCCGGCTTTTCGGCGGGAAGGAGGAGGGAGCCGTCCTTGTCGGTTTTGCCCTCGGCGGTGTGCTTCAGGTCGTTGGTCATGAGGATCACGACGCCCTCCGCCGCCTCGCCCCTGCGATCCTTCACGGTGACGAGGATCCGGTGGTTTTCGTCCAGGTCAACACCATCGGGGAGATCGATTTTCAGCCTGCCATCGCGGTCCACGGAGATCTTCGCGTCCCGGATGGGTCTGCCGGTCTCGCGGTTGACGACGGTCACGGTGTAGGTGAAGGTTTTATCCCCGTCCTTGTAACCGAAGGTCAGCCTGCCGTCCCGTTCGGTAACGCCGCCGTCCGAGGGAACGGTGATTCTGCCGTCTTTATCGGTCAGCCCGGAGCAGCGGTTGTCATAACTGTCCGAAACCGTGACCGGGATCGCTTCGACGGGGGAGCCGTCCGCTGTGAGCAGCACGACGACGGTGACGGGATCGGCAAAGTCGATGCCGGTGTCGCGGGGCAGGATCACGGTGAGGGAGCCGTCCTTTTCCAGCGTCACGTCCGCGTCCTGGACGGGAGCCGCGTCTTTCTCGAAGAGAACCGTCACGGAATACTGACCGACAGCGGCTTCGCCGTGGTTGTCCGTTCTTACGCTCCGGTACAGCCGGTCGATGGTCTCCGTAATGAGGACGGTGTGACACAGCTCGCATTCTTTGTGCCGCAGGCCGGTGACGGAGAAGTCGGGTTCCTTGTCGATGATCCACGCGGATTCCTTGTGGCCGAGCGGCGGGAGGAAGTCGGACTGTCTCTCGTCCCCGCAGACGGAGCAGACAGAGCAGGTATAGCCGAAGTCCGTGCAGGTGGGCGGGACGGTTTCGGTCTCATAATCGTGACCGGCGGGAAGTTCCAGCACCGCGCCGCAGACTGCGCAGAGGCAGGGATCGGTGCAGGTGGCGGGTTCGCCGGGAGTGTGACCCTCCGGGGAGACGGCCTCCAGCAGGTGATAGCCGCAGCGGACACAGCGTTTTTCAGTCAGTCCCTCGCCGTTGCAGGAACAGTGAAGAACCGTTTCTCCCTCGCCGAACTCATGGCCGAGCGGATCGGTGAAGGAATCCCGATAGCTCCCGCCGCACTTGACACAGGTGTGGATCGTACAGCCGCCCTCGGTGCAGGTGGGCTCGATCACGGTGTCCTCGTATTCGCAGTCCTCGGGAAGAGCGACGTCCTTGCCGTAGTTTGGATCGTCTTCGGGCAGATGGACGTTGACCGCGCCGCAGAACGCGCATGTCGTCCGGGTCAGGTGCTGTCCGGTGACTTCGCCGTCAGCGTCAAACTGCGTTTCGTAGGCGTGCCGGCTGCCGTAAACGTGGGTGCACCAGTTGGCGAAGACCGGGGACGCCATGAGAACGGCGGCGGCCAGGGCAAGAAAAAAGGCGGCGATTCTGCCGCCGAAAGGCTTGTGATTCATTTCGTTTTCCTCCGAAAAGTTTGATTTTGTTTGGGTTCCGTGTTTGAGGCATCTGGGCTGTCTAAGGCGGCACCACCAGACGCCGGACGAAATACAGCATCGTGATTCTCCTTTCCGCGGATCATCCGCTTCCGCCGAAATCCGCCGCGGCCAGCATCGCGTAATGGTGGTCGATGGTGGAGACGGCGTTGAACAGGGCGGCCAGCAGATAGGCTTTCACGTTCTTCACGCGGCCCGCGTTCTCCCGGATGCCCTCGAAAACCTTCTCGACGTGCTCCGACGTGATCTTCCGGAACCGCTCCCGCACATACGCCGCGGGGTATTCTTCCTCCCGGCTCAGCCGGATCGTCGGGCTCCGGTTCATGACCACCTCCAGCATGATCTCCACCAGCTCGTCCAGCTGGACGCGGTTCACCCGGTCACACAGCAGGGCGTAGTCGATCTGCCTGCGGATATGCTCACGCGCTCTCTCGGGAACACACTCTTCCGTCCTTCCGTCCGTCCCCTCTTCGTGAGAGTTTTCCACAGGCTCGTCCATGGGGGCGTTTTCTTCGTCCCCGCGCGTGTTGACAGACGGACTGAAGGATACGAAAGAGAGAGAGTCCGTAATTGTTTTTTGAGTATTTAATATTTCTTTATTTGTTTGTCCCCGCCCGGCCTGTGAAGGAACCTCCTGAGCATGGATTTCCCGTGCAGGCGGAACGCAAAGATCCGCTTCGGTTTCCGGGGATTCACACACATCCTCCGGGCATCCGTCAGGACAGTCTTCCGGGAGATCTTCAAGACAGTTCTCCGGGGAATCCGGGCAGCTGTCAGCCGGTTCCTCCGGGGCGTCCTGCTGTCGGGAGCGCGAAGGATTCAGACGCGGGGTTTCGTAGATGATGTACTCCATCTCGGCGAGCTGCCCCTTTTCATTCCGTTTCCGGACGCGGACGAGGTAGCCGTGTTCCTCCAGCTCCCGGAGAATGGCGGAGATCGCCGTGACGCCCTCCTTGCAGATGGACGCCAGTCCCTGCGTGGTGTAGTCCCATTCCTCGGGGAGGGAGAGCATCCGGGACAACAGCCCGCAGGCTTTGCAGGACAGCTCCTTGTCCCGCAGGTGGTAGTTGCTCATGACGGTATAGCCCCTGATTTTCGCAACGCGGATAACGGACATGATACCCTCCCTTCACCCCTCAACGAGGGGAAAGCCGTGTTCACTGATCCTTGCGCCAATCTCGATCAACCGGTCGGACACCCCGACGAAATCCACATCCAGAGGGGATTCCCGCCAGTCGTAAGCCTTGACGGTCCGGTATGCCGAGTAGTACACGCCGCAGCCGATGTTGAGCCGGTAGCAGGACGTGACGGCGAAGGTGAAGTCCTCAAGGAGGAACAGCTCGTAGGAATAGTCGTACACATTCGGATTTCTCCGGACGACGCAGCGTTCCAGCAGAAGCGCGTTCATCCCGAAGAGATCGCAGCTCCGGTAGTTCATGGCGTCGTCGGCCTGGCTTGCGACCTCAAATTCAAAGATCCTCCTGCTTTCCGTGACAAGGGCCTGCCGGACGGCGTCAAAGTCCACCTCTTCCAGCAGGTCCAGCAGCTCGTCCTCGTCGTGATCGTCGTCCGTTCCCGTCAGGAACAGATCGGTGATCGCCTGTCTCAGTTCTTCGGTCTGGTTCATGGTCGTTCCTCCTGATGTTTTGGATATTTGGGGAAATAGAAAAAGCCGGAATGGTAATTTGAATGGTTACCGTTCCGGCTTCGGGGGCTTATTCAGTTGTGGGGTTCGCGGTCTATCCGCTCTTCTTCTGTCTGTTTCTCTGCCATGCGTCCAGCAGGCGGTAGATTGTCGCTTCGATCTTCGCGGGCGTCCAGCTCCGGGGGAAGTAGGCTTCGAGCTTCTTCCCGGACAGGACGACGTTCATGGATTCCGGTTTCTTCTGCGCGGAGAGGATCTCGAGCATGGTGTCCTCGTTCAACTCACCGTCCCGGCTCAGCTTCTTCATCCTCTGGGCCTGGGACACGGAGGGCGTCGCCTGTTCGCTGTCGATGGTCTCCACAAGCAGTTCCTGTTCGTGTTCGGTGAGGTCCGCGATCTGATAGGCGGGGGTGAGGGAGATCTTCTTCTCGTCCACCATCCGCAAGAGCGGGGGAATGAGATTGTTCAGCTTGATGGTGTTCCGGACGGTATCTCCGCTGACGCCGCACTCCGCTCCGATCCGGTCGTCGCTCCGGAACTTCGCCGAATCGTTCGTCGAAGTGAGGTCCGTGCGCTGTCCCCGCCGTTTGATCGCTTCCAGACGGAGCTGGTACGCTTTTGCCCGTTCGCTCGGGAGGACTTCTTCCCGCTGTGCGTTGGCGTCCACCATTTGTATGACGGCTTCGTCGTCGTCCAGATCCCGGACGATGCAGGGCATTTCGTCAAACCCGGCGAGCTCGCAGGCGTACTTGCGGCGGTGTCCGGAGACGATTTCATATCCGCCGCCAGCGGGCCGGACAATCGCCGGGGTGAGGACTCCGCAGGTTCGGACGCTTTCAGCGAGGATCCGCATGGCCTCGTCGTCTCGGACGGCGTAGGGGGAAAGCGGTGAGGGACGGAGATCTTTCAGGGGAATCCGGGTGATGGTTTCGGCTGACATTTGCGCCTCCTTCCGTGTTTCGATGAAAAACCGGAGCATTTTCGGCAACGCTCCGGTTTTTGTCCATAACGAAACACCTCCTATGATTCGACATGATTCGCAGTCAAAATCCGACATGGAAAAGGGCCGGGATCAAAACCGCGATGCCTCAGAAACCGCTTCTTTATTGAGTTTCCGGGCTTGTCTTAATTATACCATAGGGGCATACATTCGCCAGCCGTCTAGTAAACGGCGTCAAGCAGCCCGACGGGTCACTCCTCTGCCTCTCGCCGAAGCAGGTCGCCGATCTGCTCGGACATTCCACATCGGAGATCACCGAGATGTACTACGTCAAGAGAGACAACACCCGGCTGGTCGGGATCACGGATGGGTTCTCACTGTGAGCCCATCCATTTTTCTCTTTTCCCCGTGTCAACACAGTCTTCTCTGAAAAAATGACTTCAATGGAACTTGACTATCTCGGCTCATTGTGGTATAATGCAATAAAGTCACAAATTCCGAAATGACTATATTGATCTTTGAGGAGAGGCAGATGAATGAGGTCTTTCGACTATAAATCGGAGTATGCAAATCTGCTGTCCCCGGAAATCGTTTCGTATCTGACGCAGATACACGAGTGGAAGGGGCGGCAGGACGGACTCGCGGAGGAACAGTGCGGTTTGCTCTCCGATCTCATTGAAATTGCCAAGATCCAAAGCACAGAAGGCTCCAACCGGATCGAAGGCATCATCAACACCGACGAGCGGCTGAAAAAGATCGTGCGGAACAAGACGACGCCGAAGAACAGAAGTGAGTGTGAGATCGCCGGATACCGCGACGTGCTGAATACGATTCACGAGAACTACGATTATATACCCGTAAGACCCGGGGTAATTCTCCAGCTGCACCGGGATCTGTACCGATACAGCGCTTCTTCCGTCGTGGGCAGTTTCAAGAGCGCGGACAACGTAATCGCTGAAACGCTTCCGGACGGAACGGAGCGGATTCGATTCGTACCCGTCCCGGCCTGGGAAACACCGGAAGCCGTTGATGCGCTGTGCGCCGCTATGGAGAAAGCTCTTTCTGACGCGGAGATGGATCCGCTTCTGTTGATTCCCGTGTTCATCCTCGATTTTCTCTGTATCCATCCTTTCAGCGACGGCAACGGGCGCATGAGCCGGCTGCTGACTCTGCTCCTGTTGAACCGCGCCGGGTAGGAATATTCCGGATGATGCATGCGGACAAGAAATGAAACACAGAAAGAGGTAACGAGTATGGAATTTAAGAAGATAGAAAAGAACGGTATCATCTGCGCCGTTGTGGTGGCGGATGAGCCTGTGATTACAGATGCTCAGTCGGCACTGGATGTGTTGATGAGCGCAAAATATGATGCGGGAACAAAGAACATCGTGATTGACAAGAAGTTGATTGTCGAGGAGTTCTTTATCCTGAGCAGCGGGCTTGCCGGTGAGATTTTGCAGAAGTACATCAACTACGGTGGTCGTATCGCTATTTACGGCGACTACTCACATTACACCAGCAAACCGTTGAAGGACTTCATCTATGAGAGTAACAAAGGCAAGGATGTGTTCTTTGTTTCCACGGAAGATGAAGCCGTAGATATGCTGACAATGTCGCGGTAAGTAAACCTTTTAAGGGTTTCTACACCTTTTAAGGATACACATACTTTTTAAGGATTGCCCTTTAGGGGTTTCGGAAAGGAGGCGCAGCCGGAATGAGCGCGGGAGCTTGGGCAGCATATCGGAGCAGAATTGCAGGCCGTACCTCGCCTACCAGAAGCCGCAAAAGCCCGGAAATCAAGCCTTTTTGCGGGCATCGGAGCACATATTCGAGACAGGCACATTGTATCAAAGATAGAGTCTTGTTAGATCCGGCCTGCGGCACGTCCGGGTTCCTCGTGGCGGTCAGCGACTACCTCAAGGAGAACCGGAAGCAGGAAGTCTTCTTCAACCGGCAGAACAAGGACCACTACGAATATATCAAGCTTTATGTGAAGAATCCGTCAGACTTGTCGAAAGGTCAGTTCTTCGTCGCCGTCACTCGCCCGGGAGAAGAGAGTTCCTCCCCTCCGGGCATTGGTGCACGATGGATATTCAAATAAACCTTCCGGGGCATAAGAAGGGTTCAATCGTTCCATGAGTAAGCATGCGAGAAGCTGGACATCACCCGCAAACCGCAGCACGCGGTCTTCCGCTCAATTTCCATTTTCGCAAATTCGGAGCACTCCCTGCCAGTTTCCCGCCGACCAGAAGCTACCCTCTGTCCCTGAACTCCTTCCCCCGCAAGTCCCCATGAGACGAACGCCCGCAACGCCTTTCCCACCTTCTGCCAAAAAACGCGGAGCATTTTTGATGCTCCGGCGGTGAAAAACGAGGCAAAATCGGGCGAAAAACGGCAAAATCATCCTACTTACGCCCAAATTCTGGACACAAGGAAAAACCCCCGGAAGCCAATGTCTGAAAGGCTTTCGGGGGATTTCACATCCAGGGGTACTAGGACTCGAACCCAGGACACGCGGTTTTGGAGACCGCTGCTCTACCAACTGAGCTATGCCCCTGTGTGACGGAATGTATTATACCACACCTTTTTCGGAAAATCAACCCCTTTTTCAAAAAAATCCCGGGGATTTCCCGAAAAACCTCTCTTTCCTTCCCCTTCCGGTCCCGGATCCCCTTGCGGGACTTTGGTTTTCAGGGTTTCTCCGCTTTCGGGGGACGATCGGACTGACTTCGGCAAACTTCGGCGGACCGGTCCCCGCCTTGACGAAATTTCCCGTCTGCGCTTGACATCCCGCGGCGGGTGTGGTATAATACTTCCGCATTGGGGGAGTAGCAGGCGCGGATCCGTTCGCGCAGCAAGTCAACAGTCCCGGCGCGCTCTGCGTCTGGCTTGCTTTAATGTGCGAGACTCATGACGGCGGCTTTTCTGCCCTGTCCCGCCCTCCGCTCTCTTCGCAGGCGCGGATTCCCCGGTGCTTTCGATACCGGACCGGACAGGCCGAAGGGGCCCGCGGTGCGGTCTTTTTTCTTGTTCCGCGCATCCGCCGGGGGGACGGACGGATACAATGAAACCGACGTATGACGATCACAGGGAGGGACCGATGCGATCCGTACTGCTTTTCCTTTTCAACAGCGCGCTCCTCGGGGTCGGTTTGGCGATGGACGCCTTCTCCGTCTCCCTCGCCAACGGACTTGCGGAACCCGCCATGTCGAAGCGCAGGACCGCCGCGATGGCCGGAGTGTACGCGGGATTCCAGTTCCTCATGCCCCTCGTCGGCTGGTTCGTGGTGCGGACGGCGGTGGAACTCTTTGAAAGCCTCCGCCCCTTCATCCCCTGGATCTCCCTCATCCTGCTCGCCTACATCGGGATCCGCATGATCCTCGAGCGGAACAAGGAGGAGGAAGACGGAAAGGGAGGCCGCCGGACCCCGTGGGAGCTTCTCATGCAGGGGATCGCCACCTCCATCGACGCCCTCTCCGTCGGCTTCACCATCGCGGAATACGACACCCGGGCAGCCTTCGCCGCTTCCCTCGTCATCGCCGCCGTGACCTTCGGGCTCTGTGTCGGCGGGATCCGTCTCGGACGCAGCTTCGGCACGAAACTCGCCGGACGCGCTTCGATCCTCGGCGGGTGCATCCTCATCGCCATCGGCCTCGAGATCTTCCTCACCTCCGTGTTCGGGAACTGACAGCGGGACGCCGGCCGAAAAGATCCGCGAAAACTGTCCGGATCCCCCCAATCAGCAAGACGCATCAATTCTTTACAGGAGTCACATCATGCTCGTTCCGGTACTTCTCTTTCTTCTCGGGCTGCTCATGCTCATCAAGGGCGGCGACTGGTTCGTGGACGGCGCCACCGGGATCGCCCGCCGCTTCCATATCCCGGAGATCATTGTCGGCGCGACAGTCGTCTCCATCGGCACCACCCTCCCCGAGGTCATGGTTTCCGCCACCTCCGCCGTCAAGGGCGCGGGCGGGATCGCCTACGGGAACGCCGTCGGATCGGTGATCTGCAACTCCGCCCTCATCGCCGCGCTGACCGTGGCCGTGAAGCCGGGGCCCGTGGACCGCAAATCCTTCCGCACCCCCGTCGCCTTCTTCTTTGCCGCCGCTGCCTTCTACCTCGTGAACGCCTACGCTTTCAGAGGATTCTCCCGGATCGCGGGCATCGTTCTCCTTCTGATCTTCGCGGTCTATATGACTGTGACGATCCGGCAGGGGATCTCCGGCAGGGACCTCCCGGCGGAACCGACTCCCGAACACGCGGAAGACGGCAAACCCGCGGACAAGCCGAAGCCCCTCTGGCTCGAGATCGTTCTTCTGATCATCGGCGCGGCCCTCATCGCCATCGGCGCGGATCTGCTCGTGGACAACGGCACGATCATCGCGGAAAAACTCGGCGTGCCTCAGTCCGTGATCGCTCTCACCTTCGTCGCCCTCGGCACTTCCCTGCCCGAGCTCGTCACCGCCATCACCTCCCTCGCCAAAGGACACGGCGCCCTCTCCCTCGGCAACGTCATCGGCGCGAACCTCTTCAACCTCGTGCTGGTGAGCGGGACCGCGGCGACTCTGAATCCCTTCCCCATCCCCGACGGCAAAACCATCGCCGGGATGAACGCATCCCTCGTCGTGGACGTGCCGGTGATGATCGCCGTGATGTGCGTCCTCACCCTCCCCGCTCTCGCCGCGGGAAAGATGAAGCGCTGGCAGGGGATCCTTCTCCTCGCCGTCTACGCCGCCTTCTGCGTCTTCCAGTTCGCCGGCTGATCCCCGATCAAAAAGAATTCACAGGTATTTTGCGGAAAGAGCTTGATTTTGCTCCCTTTCTGCGGTAAAATAAATCGATTGGCAAAGATACCACCATTTTACACAGAGGAGACAGATATGGCACTCGTCACCACCACCGAAATGTTCAAGAAGGCGTATGAAGGACACTACGCCATCGGCGCGTTCAACATCAACAACATGGAAATCATCCAGGCCATCGCGGAGGCTGCCGGAGAGGCGAAGTCCCCCGTGATCCTGCAGGTCTCCGCCGGCGCGAGAAAGTACGCGAAGCAGGCGTATCTCATGGCTCTCGCCAAGGCCGCCATCGAGGACAGCGGGATCGACCTCGCGCTCCATCTCGACCACGGCGCGGATTTTGATATCTGCAAGGCCTGCATCGACGGCGGGTTCACCTCCGTCATGATTGACGGCTCCCACCACAGCTTCGAGGACAACATCGCCCTGACCGCCAAGGTCGTCGAATACGCCCACGCCCACGGCGTCGTCGTGGAAGGCGAGCTCGGCAGACTGGCCGGCGTTGAGGACGACGTCAAGGTCTCCGCCGAAGACAGCTCCTACACCCGTCCCGAAGAGGTCGAGGAATTCGTCACCCGCACCGGCGTCGATTCCCTGGCCATCGCCATCGGCACCAGCCACGGCGCGTACAAGTTCACCGCCGCCCAGTGCACCCGCAACGCGGACGGCATCCTCGTTCCCCCGCCGCTCCGCTTCGACATCCTCGAAGAAGTGGGCAGACGCCTCCCCGGCTTCCCGATCGTGCTCCACGGCGCGTCCTCCGTGCCCCAGGAATACGTGAAGGAGATCAACGCCCTCGGCGGCAAGCTCCCCGACGCGGTGGGCATCCCGGAAGAGCAGCTGCGCAAGGCCGCGACCCTCTCCGTCTGCAAGATCAACATCGACTCCGACATCCGCCTCGCCATGACCGCCGGGATCCGCCGGGTCTTCGCGGAACAGCCCGAAGCCTTCGACCCGAGAACCTATCTCTCCGTCGCCCGTTCCGAGGTCAAGAAGATGGTCTCCCACAAGATCCACGACGTCCTCGGCAGCGCGAACACTCTCTGATTCGGACACAAATGAATGGGCTGCCGTGCTCCCCTTCCCCGGGGACGTCGCGGCAGCCTGCGATTTTTCAGACACAGGAGCATACAGAACATGAAGTGGACGGGCGACTACCGTGTGAACGCCAACGACGTGGACCAGAACAACATCGTCTCCGCCTCGAACATCCTCCGCTATATGCAGGACGCCGCCACCAGCGCGATGGAGGAGGACGGCCCCTCCTATGACGCATTGATGGAACAGGGGCTTTCCTTCATTCTGAGCCGGATCCGCCTGAGTTCCTACGCGCCCCTTCACGCGCACGACCGCATTCAGGCGCAGTCCTGGGCATGTGAGTCCCGGGGCGTACAGTTCAACCGCTGCTACCGGATCCTGCGGGACGGCGTGATCGTGGCGGAAGGGGTCTCGGTCTGGGCTCTCGTCGGACTGAACGACCGCAAGCTCCACCGGGTCTCGGAGCACAATTTCCCCTACCGGCAGGACGATCTGATCGAACTGGACCTGCCCGCACGCTTCCGCATCCCCGACGACGTCGGCCTGAACCTCATGGGGGAGCGGACCGTGGAATACGCGGATATCGACCGGAACGGACACATGAACAACACCCGCTACCCGGACGTCCTCTGCTCCTTCCTTCCCGGGGGGATGCAGGGCTCGCGGGTGATCTCGATGGGGATCTATTTCGCGGGGGAAGCGGCCCTCGGCGAGACGATCAAATTCTACGCCGGGCAGAGCGACGGGGTCTGTTATCTGCGCACCCTGCGGGAGAACGGAACCATCAACGCCGAAGCCGAACTGATCCTCGAGCCCGTCGAATAAGCCGCCCCCCCGAAGCCACCGGACGGAAGAATGATGCGAAAGGAACGATAACGGAAGAACGGGAATGAAAACGATGAAAAAAACGCTCGCGGGGCTCCTCGCTCTGCTGACAGTTCTGACCCTCCTCGGGGGATCCCTCGTCTCCTGTGACGAACAGACCCTGAGTTCCGCTCTGGACGCCGCGCTCAGTCTGGCGGAAAATCTGCCCGAGCCGGAAAAATCCCCGGAAGACGACGGCGGCCTTGTCCTGATCGACCCGGAGGAGACGGACCCGCCCCCGGAAGAAGCGCAGGTATCCGAACCGGAACCTGAACCTGCGTCGGAAACGGAAGCTCCCGCACCCGAACCGGAGACACCGGCACCCGAACCGGAACAGCCTGCGCCCGAACCCGAACCGCCCGCACCCGAGCCGGAAACCGAAGCCCCACCCGTCATCGACGAAAACGGCTCCTACGACGACAAGGAGAACGTGGCCCTGTATATCCACACCTACGGGAAGCTCCCGCCCAACTATATCACGAAGAAGGAAGCGGAAAATCTCGGCTGGACCGGCGGATCCCTCGAACGGTACGCCCCCGGCAAGTGCATCGGCGGGACCTATTTCGGCAATTACGAAGGGCTTCTCCCGAAGAAGAAGGGACGCGAATATCACGAATGCGATATCGGAACCATCGGCAGATCCTCCCGCGGCGCGAAGCGGATCGTCTACTCGAACGACGGACTGATCTACTACACGGAGGATCACTACGAGAGCTTCGAACTGCTCTACGGAGGGGACTGACATGAGGTATGTGATTCTGAACGGCTCCCGGATCACCAACCGGAGAGAACTCTACGACGCCGTCGCCGCCCATCTGCCCGTCCCGGAGTACTTCGGCCGGAATCTGGACGCGCTCCACGAGGTGATCCTTCTCGATATCCTCCCCGCCGGACGCCTGACGCTGGAGATTCTGGACTACGAGACCATGAAATCCAAAATGGGCGGTTATGCCGTCGGCCTCAAGCACATGCTCGAAGACGCCGCCCGGGAAGATCCCCGGCTCACGGTGATATTCGGCTGAGAAAGTAAAAAAACGCGCCCTTCTGTCCCGCAGAGGAGAGATCCCCGTCGGACGGAAGGGCGTTTTTTCAGTTCAGACCTCATGGCCTTCGTATCGTTTCTCCCAAAAGGGACTGTGCATAGAAAAATTCCAGCGAGTATAGGCTGCACAAACCCGCTGTGGCCCCTGTGCCCAATGCGCGCCTGAATCTCCGCCGTAAGGCCGCAGAACTTGTTCTGCGCACGGGTTAAACTGCACGAACAAAGACCGCGCGAGGACATGGGATATGCAGTCGATTTTCGAATCCGGGACGAGCTGTAAGTTTATGCCATACGGCCAAGGACCCGCAGGGGGGACAGAGTTTGCGAAGCAACACTCGTCGGCCATGAGATGTTCCCCCTGCCGCCCGTCTGCGTGACTGCGTCGACGCGGCGTAGGGACATAAAATCCGAAACGCGGAGCGTTTCATTCCTTAGCTCCCTTCGAGAAGGGATTCGGTGCAACATCCCTCGGAAGGGATAAAAAAACCGCACGTTTTTTACCCGTGCGGAAAGGGTGAAATATGGGGTTCGAACCCACGACCTCCAGGGCCACAACCTGGCGCTCTAACCAGCTGAGCTAATTCCACCGTATTCGCTGTCTCTGGGACAGCGTATGAAAATGCCGCCCGAAAGAAAGGAGCAGAAGGGCGACGGAAGGAACGGAAGCTGATCCCGAAGAGACGCCTCCGTTTCGGCAGAGCCGATGGCGTGCCTTGGGGGACTCGAACCCTCGACCTACTGCTTAGAAGGCAGTTGCTCTATCCAGCTGAGCTAAAGGCACATCAAGCGAGTGATGGGAATCGAACCCACATAACCAGCTTGGAAGGCTGGAATTCTACCACTGAACTACACTCGCGTTATTCGGGATCGGACAGCACCTACCGAACGGACATTATCATACCACAGAATCCCGGGTTTGTCAAGGGTTTTTCTGAATTTTTTCCGTGCCCGCCCGATTCTCTTTCTCCCGCCCGATCCGCCCCCTCCCGCCGGTCATGGCCGATCCCTCGGGAAAAAACCGCGAAAAACCCTGCGCTTCGGGCGGCAAAACGCGGCGGATCCGTTGACATTCGGGCGGTTTTCTGCTAAAATATCCTTAGTTTGTCTGACGGAGGCTCCTTATGCTTTCCGAATCCCTGCTCCGCCGCCGGCTCGAAGAACGCGGCCTCTCCCCTCGGCTCATCCTCCTGCCCGAAACGGGTTCCACCAACGACGACGCGAAGGCGCTGGCGCGGGAAAATCCCCCCTCCCCGGTCCTCATCGCGGCGTCCAGGCAGACCGGAGGACGGGGACGGCGCGGCAGGACTTTTCTCTCCCCGGAGGGCGGCCTCTATCTGTCCCTCCTGATCCCCCTCCCCCCCGACTGTCCCCCCTCCCGCGCCGTGGGATCCACCGGATGTGCCGCGGTCGCCGCCTGCCGTTCGGTGGAAGAATGCGCCGGGATCCCCGCAAAGATCAAATGGGTCAACGACATTCTCGTCACCGATCCCGTGACCGGGAGGACGGGAAAGGCCGCCGGGATCCTCTGCGAGACCGTGACCCGGGAGGACACCGCGCCCCATCTCGTGATCGGCATCGGGCTGAACCTGACCTCCGCCCCCGATCTCCCGGACGCAAACTACCCCGCCGCCCGGATCTCCTCCCCTTCGAAGCCCGTGGAGCCCGAATCCCTCTGCGCTTCGCTGACGGAAGGATTCCTCGCCCTCGCCGAAAACCGGTTCGATTTCCGGTCGGTGGCCGACGAATACCGGAGCCGGTCCGCGGTCCTCGGGCAGGAGATCGTCTTTCAGCGGGATGGGATCGCACGGGAAGGAGTCGCCCTCTCCGTTCTCGACGACGGATCCCTCCTCGTGGGATGCTCGGACGGGACGAGGGTCCTGCTCGACAGCGGCGAGATCTCCGTCAGACAAAAGCAAGGCGGCCGCTCCCAAAAATGAACCGGGCGGCATCCACAATTTCATCACAGAGGCAGAAACATGTCTGAAAACATCGATCAGAAAACCCTCGCCTATATCAATATGTACGGCGTTCTCGGATCTCTCTCCACCCTGTGCGACACTGTCCCCGAAGCCCGGAAGATCCTCGGGCAGACCGGCATCTCCGTGGGCTTCGCGGTCAAGGACGGCCCCCGCGCGACCCTCACCTTCATCGGCGGCCGCTGCATCGTCAAGGAAGGCGCGGAGGACTGCACGATCCGCATCCCCTTCTCCTCCCCCGAGAAATTCAACGGCATGGTGAACGGCACCGTCACGCCCATCCCGACAAAGGGTTTTGTCCACCTTCCCTTCCTGCTCGGCAAGTTCACCAAGCTCACGAACCTGCTCGAAACCTATCTCCGTCCTTCGGCGGAACAGCTCGAGGACGAGGAATTCTTCAAAAACAGCACGGCGGTCATGTTCCGCCTGATCGCCTGCTCCGTCGCCCAGATCGCCAACCACGACAAGATCGGACAGTTCTCCGCCTCGAACATCGTGGACGGTCCGATCCTTCTCGAAATCAAGGACTTCGCCAAAGCAGCCCTCATCGCGAAGGACCACCGCCTGACCTACACGGCGAAGGTCCCGAAAACCGTCATGTCCTATATGCAGTTCGCCGACGTGAAAACCGCCCGGGACCTCTTCGACGGAAAAATCAACAGCGTGGCGGCGGTCGGGGACGGGCTCGTCCGCATCGGCGGGATGATCTCGCAGATCGACAACGTCAACCGCATCCTCTCCCGGGTCGAGCTCTACCTGAAATAACGCATACGGAGGCAAACCGAATCGACATGGCACACGAAATCTACACCTATCCGAAGTCCCGCGAGCTGTTCACGAGAGCCGCCCGCTTCATTCCCTCCGGGGTCTACGGCCATCTCGGACCGGCGGAGGGCTGCTTTATCCCGATCGAAGCCTATCCCCTTTTCGGCGAGCGCGCGTCCGGCTCCTATTTCTGGGACGCCGACGGACACCGCTTTATCGACTATATGTGCGCCTACGGCCCGAACATCCTCGGCTACAACGACCCCGACGTGGACGAAGCGGCCCGGAAGCAGCGGGAAAAGGGCGACTGCATGACCTCCCCCTCCTCCGTGATGATCGACTTCGCCGAACTGCTGGTGGACACCGTGGCATCGGCGGACTGGGCGTTCTTCGCCAAAAACGGCAACGACGTCACCACCCTCGCGGTCATGGCAGCCCGGGCTTACACCCACCGGAAGAAGATCGTCTTCTTCAAGGGCTACTACCACGGCATCTCCGCCTGGACCCAGAAGATCGACTACGCCGGGATCATCGAGGAGGACGTCGTCAACAACATCTATATCGACTGGAACGACGCGGAGGCCGTCGAGAGGGTCTTCGCCGAGAACAAGAACGAGATCGCCGCCGTCATCGCCCAGCCCTATATGCACGGCAATTTCAAGGACAACGAGCTCCCCGCCGACGGATTCTGGGCGAAGCTGCGCAAACTCTGCACCGAGAATTCGACCGTTCTGGTGGTGGACGACGTGCGGGCGGGCTTCCGGCTCGACATCGCGGGCAGCGACCACTATTTCGGCTTCGAGGCGGACATGATCTGCTTCTGCAAGGCAATCGCCAACGGCTACAACGTCTCCGCCCTCTGCGGCAAGGAGTTCATGAAGAACACGATCTCCTCCATGTCCTATACGGGCTCCTACTGGCTTTCCGCAGTCCCCTTCGCCGCCGGGATCGCCTGCATCGAAAAGATGAAGAAGCTCGGCTGCCCGGAGATCCTGATCGCGAAGGGCACGAAGCTGAAAAAGGAGCTCATCAAGGCCGCGGCGGACGTGGGCTGGGACCTGCACGTTTCGGGGATCCCGAGCCTCTTCTACCTCCGGCTGGCGGACGACCCCTCGCTGATGGTGCATCAGGAGTGGATCGCGGAATGCGTACGGCGCGGCGTCTTTTTCACGAGCCACCACAACCATTTCGTCAACGCGTCCCTCACCGACGAGGACATCGCGGAAACCGTCTCCGTGGCAAAGGAAGCGCTGGAAGTCGTGAAGCTGAGACACCCGGAGCTTTGAATTAGGGATTAGGAATGAGGAATGAGGAATTAAAAGCTGAAACTGCCTCTTCCCTCCTCCTGTGAACTGAAAACACGAAAAAACCGTTCGGTCTGCAAAACAGCCGGACGGTCATTTTTTGTCTTCTTCTTTCAAATACATCTTTACAGAAGCGTAAGGACGATCTACTAGCCGCTAGCCACTAGCAGCTAGCCGCTCCTCCCTCCTCATTCTCCCGCGTTATTCTCGAGGTATTCCGAAAGCGAGAGAATGGAGGAGATCATGCTGTCCGCGCTCTCCTCGTCCATGCCGCGGCTGACTTCGCCGATGAGGTTCCGGATGAAATCGAGGTATTTCCGGTTGGCTTCCTCCCCGGTTTCCGAGAGATCCACGTAGATCACGCGGCGGTCGGTGGGGGAATAGCGGCGGGAGACATAGTTTTTCTTCACGAGCACGTTGACCGCCGTCGTGAGGGAGGCCGGGGAAAGATGCAGATACCGCGCGATCTCCGCCATCGTGTTCCGCCCGCTCTCTCTCAGGCTGGAGACGGCTTCGAGCACGTGCAGTTCCCGGATGGAGAGGTCCTTCGCGCAGATTTTTCTCAGACACTGTTCCTCCAGCGACAGAAGGTGCAGCGCGGAATGAAGGAAATAGTCGTTCAGGATCTCCATCTGCTTCTTGTTCAAGTCCGATCCCTCCCCGGGAATAGTTTTATGTTATAAGTATCATAACATAGTTACTGTTTCGAGTCAAGCGCGGCGGCAAAGTTAATTTGTTAATTTTTATGGTTTTTTCGCGGAAGCCGGAACTTTTCTCCCTCCTCCGCCGTCAAACCGTCAGAGCACAGAGCGGCGGTCCCGAAAAAAAGACGCTCCGCCCCCTTGCGCTCCCGCCCCGAATGTGGTATAATGTATTATAATGTCGTATTGTCCCCTTGACACGACCATTCAAAATGGAGGTTCCCATGAAAAACTTCAAGCGCGCCCTTTCCCTTCTGCTCGCCTGCCTGCTCTCCCTGAGCATGTCGGCGGTGATCGCGGGCGCGGACAACGTCACCTTTACCGACGTCTCCGGGCACTGGGCCTGGACGGGAGGGCAGATCCCCTATCTGGTCTCCAAGAACGTGCTGAACGGCTACAAACAGGCCGACGGCAGCTATACCTTCAAGCCGGACGGCGAAGTCACCCGGGCCGAATTCGTCAAAATGCTCGACGAGACCTTCGGCCTCAAGGACACCGCTCCGATCTTCTACGCCGACGTGAAGGATACCGACTGGTACTATCCCTATTTCCAGAAGGCCGCCGAACAGGGCTACATCCTGAACTACGGCTCGATGGTCGACCCCAACGGCAAGCTGACCCGGGAAGAAGCGACGGCTCTTCTGGTCCGCTACCTCGACCTCTCCGCCGACAAAGCGCAGGCCCCCGGATATTTCGCCGATTACAGCGAGATCTCCGAGAACTTCCGCGCCTACGTCCTGGAAGCGGCTTACGAGGGCGTGGTGGACGGCGTCATGAAAAACGGCCAGCGCATGTTCCAGCCGAAGCGCGTCCTCACCCGTGCCGAAGCTCTGACGATCCTCTTCCGCGCGGCCGGAGCCATCTTCACCGGCACGTCGAAGACCCGGGATCCCGGCGCGGCCGAGACCAACAACGTCTTCGTGACCGGCGGTTCCACCGTCATTCAGAACGTCAATTTCGACGGGAGGAACATCATCAGCGAAGGCGTGAATTCCGGCACGCTCACCTTCACCAACTGCAAATTCAACGGTCCCCTCACCATCCGCGGCGGGGCGGACGTGATCTTCTACCGCTGCACCCTCGGCGAAGTCACCGTCACGGGCGGCGGCAAGGTCTCCCTCCTCGACTACACGACGATCGGCGATCTCTATGTCGAGAAAGCCTCGGTCATCAACATCTATTCGAACACCCGGGTCGAGACCCTGAACGTGCTTCCCTCCGCCTCCTCCCTCACCATCGGCGGCGACGGTTCCATCGGACACGCGAACGTACAGGCAAAGGGGCTCGTCTCCGCGCTCTTCCCGTCCTCCTACGCCATCTCTCCCGGTCTGACCGCCGTGTTCGCGGGGACCGCCTGCACCGGCAAATCCGACGACCTCGACGCCTTCACCGAACCGCCCTTCGTCTTTGCGGACGGGAACAACTGCGCGGTGGCGGTGAAACCCGTCGCATCCGGCGTGGTGTACGGCTATTTCAGCAACTCCGACATTCCCCCGGCCGTGTTCGCCTTTGACGCCGAATACGAAAGATCCAACTACACCGTGCGGTTCAACGCGGAATCCGGCGTGTGGAGCTACACCTCCCCGCACACCCTGTCCGCCGTCTCGAACTTCAGCTATCTGGTCCTCCAGCTGAGACAGGACACCAAGCTCTACCGCCCCGTGGTAGTGAAGTGCGCCTTTGCGGTCGACAACGGCATTTCCTCCGGTCCCGACGTCACTTCCGACACCCTCGCCTTCCTTGCCAAATCCAACGGCAGTGCCCAGTGGTTCTACACCGATTCCGGCGCGAAGCTCAACCAGGCCGAGTTCCTGGCGGGCTACGACCGGACGGACTCCGCGCTCCGCAGCCTGGGCAATGTCTCGAACCTCAACCGCTACAACATCACCATCAACAGCCGCTACGCGGAAAACTACGGCTATCTCGCCCTGATGCTCACCGACAGCGACGGGGTCCACATGATCCCCGAGATCCTCAGCGTCGGCCGGACCGGATTCTCCGCGGGTCCCGAGATCAAGACCGCGGGCGTGATCCGCTACACCGCGAGCGAACCCGGCCAACTCTACTACTACCTGACGAGCGAACCCACACCGCCCGCTCCCGAGAAGTTCAGCGCGGAATACAACGCCGCGACCGTCTACGGCAAGGAGACCGTCCGTGCGAACTACTCTTCCGAGTTCAAGTTCGACACCTCCCTCGTCTCCCGCTATCCCTACATGGTGATCTGCCTGCGCACTTCCGGCGGCGATTACCGTCAGCCCGTGGTCCTGAACGTGGATATCTCCACCGGATTTGCCACCGATCCCGCTCTCCGGGGCGAGGGTGAGATCCGCTTCTACACCGACAAGGGCGGCTCCGTGAAGTACTACTACACCGCCTCCTCCAGCGCGCCGTCCTCCGAGGAGTTCAGCGAAGCGTATTCCAGAGCGGAAAGCCGGCTCAAGGGCTCCATGTCCGTCGGGCCGAATCAGTTCTACACCATTTCCTACCTCGCGCAGTACTCTGCCACCCGTCCCTACATGGCGATCATGTTCACCGACCAGTCGGGCACGGATTACAGCCCCGTCCTCGTCGAACTGGCGCTGGCCCTCGACAACGGATTCGCCACCCAGCCCTACGTCTCCGACGGCAAGATCTGGTTCAGCACGAGAGCGGACGGCAAAGTCTTCCTGTTCTACACGACGGACGACACCGCCTGGGCCGCGGACGACTTCTACTGGGAATACCAGTCCTCCGGCACTTACCGCGACGTAGCTGACCCCGTCACGGCCAACCAGCTCACCTCCATCACCATCGACGAAAAAGCCTACAAGCGCAACCGCTACGCCGTCCTCGCGTTCCTTCCCGAAGGATCCCAGCTGAACGGACGCGACTGGTCCAATCCCTACGTGCTCGACATCGCGGGATCCGAATACGACACCATCGGTTCCGGGCTCTCCATCACCGTCAACAAGGACGACAAAACCGTGACGCTCATGTCCTCCTACAACGGGACGCTCTACTACTACTTCACCGACTCCGACCGGAATCTCCCGCTTGCCGCCTCCTTCGAGAGCTGCTACAACTCCGCCGACAGATTCGACCGGATCGAGATCTCCTCCGGTATGCCGAAGACCGTCAATGTCGGCAGCTACAAGTACGCGGTGTTCAGCATCCTCGTCGACGGCCGCTATCTCAGCCCCGTGACGGCGGACCTCACCACCGGCTCCCAGTACTCCACCGGCCTGGACGACGGCGCGACCGCGAAGGGCACCGGCTTCAATTCCGTGAGAATGCCGAACACGGGCTCCGTGATCTTTGAGACGAAGGTCGCCGGCACCGTGACGATCCTCAACGCCCGGGAAGGCTTCCTCACCTCCACCGGCATTTCCACCCACGTGAACGCGAACGAGGCGGCCTCCCTCGACCTGCCCGAGCTCAACGACATCCTCGCGATCCTCCTCGGCGGCTCTACCTACTACATCCAGCTTACCGCGGACAACGGGGACGTCTACGAAGCCTATCGCCTCATGACCTTCAACAACTGAACCCTTCTTCGGGAATGTCCCGAAAAGCAACTCGCCTGCCCGGATCGGAAAAAACGGTCCGGGCTTTTTCTGCGCGTCAAAAAATCCCTCCCCCGAAATCTCTCCGGGAGAGGGATCCGTTTCCTCAGAAATCAGAACAAGAAGCAATTCCTAATTCCTTATTTCCCGTCACTCCTAACTCCTAACTCGTTCTACTAACCACTAGCCACCAGCAGCTTCAATACTTATGGCTCTGCTTCACCAGCTCTCGATATTCCTCCTCCGTGCGGAAGCAGACGAATTCCTGGCTGTCCGTGACGAGGTATCTCCCGTTCATGCCGGAAGCGATCCGGTCGATCCGCTTCGCGCGGTACCCTTCGGCGGCAAGGTGGGGCTCCTCGTATTCCCACGCGTTTCCGATCTCGACGGGATAGTAGTCGTCTTCCTGCGCGGCGGGAACGCTGTATGAGACAAGGACGCACCCGGCTTCACACTCCTCTCCCCAGGTCGAGACGCTCTTCACGAGCCCCACGCCCGGCGCGAACCAGTATTCCTTGCGTCCGGCGTCCACATGGGAGTAATTGTCCTCGAAATACCAGTGATCGCTCTTGTCCTCCGGCTTTTTCACAAGGATCGTGATCTTGCGGCAGTGCTCGAAGATCCCGGCGGGAACCGTGACCGTGCCGCCCTCCTCCACGGTGAAGACGAGGGGAAGACCGTCGTAGGTTGTCTTTTCCTCCCGGTACCCGGGGACCCACTTTCTGTCCCAGATCCTGCCCATGAAGTGATCCAGATACCGGAACGTCTTGATGCCGAAAATGCGGTCCTCATACCGTCCCCGTTCGCCGTACCGATACGGACCGAAAGAGAGATCCGGGGTATAGCTCAGCCGCACGCCGTCCGCGTCTTTGACGAAGCTGAGGGCGTTGACGGACGACGGACAGAACCGGTAACCCTTCTTCTGATAGTCGAGGAAGCGGGACAGGACTTCGATCCCGTAGAGCGCGATGCGGACGGATTCCTCGTGGACGTTCAGCCGCACCGCCTTTTTCAGCATCTCGACGGCCTCGGCGATCTTCCATTCGTCGGCGAGCGCGGCCGCGAAGGAGAGATATACCGAGGAATCGACCTCTTCGGACTGTTCGTACCCCTTCTTCAAGGCGTAAGGTTCCGTCACGGCCTCGTTCGTCAGGGTGCCGTCCGTGTATTCCACCGTGCGCTCGATCGTCTGATACACCCAGTCGGGGATGTCCGGATTCTCGTAGGCCCACCGGTTCCCGACCGCGAAGGGCATATATCCCTCCCCGCCGCGTATCTCGTATTCGGTCAGTTCGTAGGTTTCCTCCGCTCCCTCCGTGGAAACTATAACTTTGACGGGCCCGACACCAGGCGCGTACCATGTGTCGAGAACGTAGGGATCGAACCATTCGAGCTTCGCTTCCGTTCTCATGTGGAGGCAGTTTTCAAACTCCCGGGCTTTGACCCGGATCCGCTCACCCTTTGAAACACAGGTCAGCGAAGCGTGATTCTTCTCGTCGGTGATCGTGTCGCCGGGATGCATGGCAGTGTCGAAGAGGGTCCGGCGGCACCTGGATGCGAAAAAGCCGAAGGAAGAGAAGTCCTTTGGAAAGCGAAGGGAGCACATCCCGAACTGGAATCCGGGTTGATTGTGGAAGATCAGCCGGGTCCCATCCATGAGGAATCCCTCGCCTGAGACCTGCCATCTGCCCGATCCAGCGTTCCGGTCAGCGAATTTCTCCATGCGGTCGAGAAATCGGAGGGCGGCGACGGTGTTTGCGTGATAGGCGTCCGAGGGGTCGATCAGCCGGACTGCCTCCTCAAAATCTGCCCGCGCCTCGTCAAAGCGGTCAGATTCGCAGAGCGTGCGGCCCCGCCAGAAGAGCAGAGCGCCCTTCGCGTACCCATAGGTTTCGGATCCCGCGTAGTTCTCAATTTCCGGCAGGGCGGTCTTATCGAGGAATTCGAGCCTCTTTTCGTCCCCGCCCGTCTCGAAAAAAGCGTCGATCAGGGCGGAGACAATGACGCGCGCGTTCTTTCCGTCCTTTGCCGCCTGCTTTTTGCGCTCGGCCAGCGTCTTTCTTTCGTCCTCCCCGAGGCTTTCGTCGCCGATGATCTTATGGTTCAGCACGTCGGCGAGCAGGCTTTCCTTTGCCGTTCCCTCCTCCACGCCCTCGATCAGCTTCAGAGTGGAGTCCACTTCTTTTTTGAATTCCTCGTCGAACTGTCCGCCGTGGAGGGAATAATACCGATTGAGGCTGATGAGCTGCTTCTTGATCTTCTCTTTCAGCAGCGTGATGTTGTCTTTCTGTTCTCCGTTCATATCGGAAAGCTCCTTTCTGAGTTGTTCCCGCGCGTCGTAGATTCGGCTTTTCACCGTGTTCTCGTTCACATCCAGCCGGGCGGCGATCTCCCGCACCCGCATTCCCCGGAGATAGAACAGCTCCGCCGCGACGCGCCTTTTTTCCGAGAGACGTCCGAACGCCTCCGCCACCCGCCCGCCTTTTTCCCGGTCGAGCAGGAGATCGAGGGGGGACGCCTCGGAGGAGGGCAGGAAGTCCGCGAGGGCGTCGATATCCTCGTCGTACCGCCGTGACGCGAGTTTCCGGGCTGCCTTGCGCCTGGCGATCGACCGGAGCCACGCCGGGAAGCGGTCCGGGTCGGAAAGCGATCCCAGATACAGAAACGCGTCGATGAAGGTCTCCTGTACGGCGTCCTCGGCGTCGAAGCCGTTCCCGCACAGCCCGAGGCACAGGCGGTAGATCCCCGCGGAGTATTGTTCCACGAGCCGTTCGAAGGCTTCCCCGTCGCCCGCCTGCGCCCGGAGCACGGTTTCCCGCTCTTCCATGTCCTCCCCTCCTTTCGTTCGTCGTTTGCTTTTTTGCAGCTGCACCATATAGTGGCGATTTCCGCTCAAAAAGTTTGCTCTCCTGCCGGAAAAATCGAAAAAACAAATCGTTTCCGCCTATTCTCCTCCGATTATATCATGCGGGGACCCTCGCGGCAAGTCCCGGGGCCTCATTTTTTAATTCTGTTGACAAGTGCGGAAAAATCGTGTATAATCGTTCCAGACGATCACCATGCGAAAGGAAACTCTCATGAAACTCAGAATGCCGGATCTTCTCACCGTGTATACGGAATCCGAATCGTTCTCCGCCTCCGCTTATCCGCTTTGCCGGGGCGACGTGGAGGCGGGGCTTTCCCTCTCCCCGGACGCCCTTACCGTCACCCTCCGGGCGGGATCCACTCCCGTCAAATACCTCTGCCTGCGCTGGAACTTCCGCGAAGGCGAAAAGCGGGGCGAACCCGTCCGCATCCTCGGCGACCACTGGGAACGGGGCTACGGGGATCTGGCCTGGCGCGGAATCGAACCCGAGCGGATCATGCCCTGGTACATGCTGGTCTCGAACGGCTCCGACCGGAATCCCGACTGCGCGGGGCGGCTGACCGAGGGCTTCGGCGTGAAGGTGCGGCCCGGGGCGATGGTCTCGTGGCAGTACGACGGGGCGGGCGCGACGCTCTGGGCGGACGTGCGTTCGGGCGGCGCGGGGGTGATCCTTTCGGGCCGGACGCTCGAGGTCTGCGAGGTGCTCATGGAGAACTACCCGGACATGAGCGCGTTCGACGCGGGCCGGGCGTTCTGCCGTGCCATGAGTCCCGATCCGCTGCTGCCGAAGCATCCCGTCTACGGATCGAACAACTGGTATTACGCCTACGGGGTGAGTTCCCACGACGACATCGTGCGGGACACGGAGATCGTCGCCTCCCAGTGCGCGGGGCTAGATAATCCGCCCTACATGGTGATCGACGACGGCTGGCAGAAGCACAACTGCGACGCGCCGTGGGATATCCCGAAGGACTGCTTCCCCGACATGAAGGCCCTCGCGGACGAAATGCGCGGGATGGGGGTCCGCCCGGGGATCTGGGTGCGCTATCTCGTGGACGGACAGCGGGAGATCCCGGAGGCCTCGGAAGACTGGCGGCTCGCGCGGGACAAGAACTATCTCGATCCGTCGAATCCGGCCGTGCTCGACTACGTCCGCCGCGTCACGAAGAAGATCGTCGGCGAATGGGGCTACGAGCTCATCAAGCACGACTACTCCACCTTCGACCTCTTTGGCAACTGGGGGGCGTGGATGCGCGGTCAGGTCACGAAGGACGGCTGGGCCTTCTACGACCGCTCGAAGACCTCGGCGGAGATCGTCGTGAACTTCTATAAGACGGTCCGCGAGGCGGCGGGGGAGAACTGCGTCATCATCGGGTGCAACGTGATCGGCCACCTCTGCGCCGGCCTGCACGAGCTCAACCGCACCGGGGACGACACCTCGGGCCGCGAATGGGAGAGGACCCGGAAGATGGGCGTCAACACCCTTTCCCACCGCCTGATCCAGAACGGCGCGTTCTTCATGGCGGACGCGGACTGCGTGGGGATCCTCGGTCCCGTGCCGTGGGAGAAGAACCGCCAGTGGCTGGACGTCCTCGCCCGCACCGGATCCCCGCTCTTTGTCTCCTGCAAGCCCGGGATCCTCGACGAAGATCAGATGGCCGAACTCCGCGCGGCGTGGGCGGTCAACTCGGTCCAGAAGAACGCCGCCCGTCCCCTCGACTGGATGGAGACCCAGATCCCGGCGGAATGGGAGATCGACGGCGAGCGGGTCACCTACGACTGGTTCCTGCCCGAAGGCGTCGAGAACTTCCGGCCCTGAGCGAAACGCAGGCAACATTCAAATCCGGCTTTATCGGAAACAGACGGCAATCCTGAAACCATACCAACCCATCGGAGGTCAACATGAAATTCTTTTCTCTCGCAGGCGTGAACGCTTCGCGCGTCGCGCAGGGCTGTATGCGGATCGGCGGCATGTCCGCGGAAGACATCGACCGGCTGATCCGCCACGATCTCGACCTCGGGATCAATTTCTTCGACCACGCGGATATCTACGGCGGCGGATCCTGCGAAACCAAATTCGGCGATTTCCTGCGGGCAAATCCTGCCATGCGGAACAGGATGGTGATCCAGTCGAAATGCGGCATCAAGCCCGGATCCTACGATTTCTCGAAGGAGCACATCCTCCGTCAGGCGGAACAGAGCTTATCCCGCCTCGGGACCGATCACCTCGACTTTCTCCTGCTCCACCGTCCCGACACCCTCGTGGAGCCCGAAGAGGTGGCGGAGGCCTTCTATCAGCTGAGCAAGGCGGGCAAGGTCCTGCATTTCGGCGTGTCGAACCACAATCCCATGCAGATGGAGCTTTTGAACCGCTCCCTCGGAGAAAACAGAATCACGGTCGATCAGCTCCAGTTCAGCATGGCCTTCACCACGATGATCGACGCCGGGATCAACGTCAACATGGAGAACGGCGCGGCGGTGAACCGGGACGACTCCGTCCTCGACTGGTGCCGCCTGAACGGGGTGACGATCCAGCCCTGGTCCCCCTTCCAGCACGGATTTTTCGCCGGTCCCTTCATCGGGAACCCGGACTACGAGAAGCTGAACGAAAAGCTGGACGAGATCTCCGCCCGCTACGACGTGACCCCCACCGGCATGGCCATCGCGTGGATCCTGCGCCATCCCGCGAAGATGCAGCCCATCGTCGGCACCACCAATCTGGACCGGATCTCCCAGATCGCGGCGGCCTCGGACGTGACGATCACCCACGACGAGTGGTATGAGCTCTACCGCGCCTCCGGGAAGAAGCTGCCGTAAGGAGGAATGACCCATGCTGACCCTCGATCCGGAACGCGGGGCCGTCGAAGGGGAGGATTTCTCCCGGCTGCTGGACCTGTGCTTCCGGCACTGTGATTTCTTCTCGTTCACCGTCTGCGGCATACGGCATAAGGAAGGCGCGCTCCAGGGGAATCTGAGCCCCCATGCCTGCCGCAGGATCCCGACAAACCGCTGGTTCCGCTTTATCACGCTCCCGGGCAATCCGCTCGACAGGATCCTCTATCCGGTGAACGACAAGACCCTCGGGATCCTGAAACGGCACTGCGCGAGGCTATTCCTGTTCGACGGCAGCTGTTCCTCTTCCAGCTGGAATCAGACCCTCGAGGACCTCTGTTTCTTCTCGGACGGCAGACTGTTCCTCGGGACCGTGTCCCACGAGCATATCTGCGAAGCGTTCCCGCCGGACGACGCCGTCAAAAAGGAATTCTTCGAAGCATTTCCCCACTGGATCGAAGAGGAGGATTCCGGGGAGCAGATCGACCTGAGCGACTATGCCGCGGAGAAATAACGGAGGTTCCATCATGGAAAAGACCCCGAATCGAAAAAACGTCGGGCGCACCGCCGCCGTCATCCTCGCCGCGCTGGTCCTCGCGTTCGCCGTCTTCGCCGCAGTCTGGTGCCGTCCCCGCTCCGTTTCGATCACAGGCGTTTATCAGCCGGATCCGACAATCGACTCCGATCCGGAGAAAGCGGAACGCGGGGAGGCCGAGATCACCTTCGATCTTGTGCGCCGCCGCTCCCTTGTCCGCCCCGAGTCGATCCGCGGTACCGTGACCGTGGACGACGAGGTCTACGAGGACACGATGCCGGAGGAATCCGCGAGCCTCCCCGCTCCGAAGCTTTCCGAATTCGCCCTCATGTTCTCCGACGCGAAGACGGACGGCATCCTGCGGGACGGTCTCTGGAAACGGCGGACCTTCAAGCCCCTCGGCGCCGGATCCGTGAGCGGCGAATGGGAGACTTACCTCGATCTCTATGTCGGATCGGACGGAGCTTACGCCCTGGCCCTGTGGGACCGCACCGGCACGTACAGGCTGACCGTCTACCGCATCGAACAATGAAAAAACAAACCGCCCGGCCCGGGTCCCGGAAAAGGACTCGCACAGCCGGACGGCTTTTTTATTCGGTTTTGGAATCTCAGCGGGACTCAGCCCTGACGGATGATCTCGTCGGTGAGGATGACGAATCCCTTTTCGGCGAGGAGCGCTTCGGTCTTCGCGTTGTCTTCGACGCGGAGCACGACGTAGGCCTGATCCGGGCTGGAGGCCACGAACGCGTAGAGGTATTCCACCGGGATCTCCGCCTCGGCGAGCACCCGGAGAAGTTCTGTCAGACCGCCCTGTCTGTCCGGGATCTGCACGCTGACCACGTCGGTGACGCTGACGATCTTGCCCTCGGTGGAAAGGGCCATCGCCGCCGCCCGCGGATCGGAGACGATCAGGCGGAGGATGCCGTAATTCTGGGTATCTGCGATGGAAAAGGCGCGGATGTTGATGCCGGCTGTACTGAGCGTGTTCGTGATTTCATAGATCGAGCCGGTCCGGTTCTCCGCGAAAACCGACAATTGTTTGACTGCCATATCGGGGTCCCTCCTGTCGGGAAAACGGATTTTTATTCATCTATATTATTGCACGAAACGGGCGGCTTGTCAAGAGGAAATTTCGGATTTGCTCCGATCCGCTGTGACATTCGGTCTCCCTCCCCGCTTCGATACGCTTCTTTTCCGGCCCGGCGCGGCATATTCCCCCGCTCTCCCGCATAGGATCTCCCAGCTTTGTCATAAAGGAGGCTCTATGGAATCGATCCTGTATGAAAAACGGTTTGACACCGGGACGACGGCGGAGATCTCGGAGGATTTTACCCTGCCGGACTACGAGCCCGGGATCCGGCGGGTGCTGGGCGTGCGCGGACAGGCGGCCGTGGACGGGAAATATCTCTCGGGGGGCGAATGCGAGGCGGACGGGACCGTCACCTTCGTCCTCTGCTATCTGGACGGGGACGGGCGGCTGTGCGAGACCTCGGAGACCGCGGGATTCACGGCGAAGCTCCCCCTGCGCCCCGAGGGATCGGATCCCGCTTCCGATTCACCCGACCGCTTCGGACCGGACGACCTGATCCTGACGGCGGAGGCGGAAAACGTTTCCTGCCGGGTGACGGGTCCGCGGCGGTTCACGCTGTCCGGGCGGGTGCGGCTCTCGGTGCTCTCGGAGCGGGAGTGCGATTTCACGCTCTCGTCGGATCCGGGGATCACAGTGCGGAGGAAGACGAGGCGGGTGAAGACGGCGGCGATGAGCGAATCCCGGGGCAGCTTCGAGGTCTCCGGGGAGATCCGGGAGCGGGAGGGCCGCATCGCGGGGGCCCAGGGGCAGATCACGGTGAACGAGACCCGCGTCGAAAACGGACGGCTCCGGTTCCGGGGCGACGCATGGGTGACAGTGCTCCTCGCGCGGACGGATCCCGAGAGCGGGGGCGAGGAATACCTCATCACCCGGGGGCGGGCGGCGGTGGAGGAATCCATTCCCATCCGGGATCTTCCCGAAAACGCCTCCCCCCTTGCCGCGGGGTTCCCGAAGGTCCTGCTGACCGAATTCGAAACGGATCCCGCCTCCGGGACAGTCCGCTGGCGCATGGAATACGACGCCGACGCCGCGCTCCTCTGCTGCCGGGACGCCGAGATCACTGAGGACGCCTATTCCCCCTCCTCCCCGACGGAAGCGGAAGAAAAAAACGTCCTCTGCTGTACCCCGGCGGCGGTCCGGAACGGGAGGCTGACCCTGACGGGGAAATTCCGCACGCCCTCGGACGCTGAGTTCATCACGGCCTGGGGATCCGCCTCGGTCGACCGGACTGCCGTTCAGGGAGGGCGCGCTTCGGTCACGGGATCCGTCCGCGTCACGGCAGTCACACGGTCGGGCGGGGAGTTCTCCACGGACGAGATCGTCCTTCCGCTCCGGTACGAATGGGAAGCGCGGGAAAACGCTCCCGACGCGGAAAACGGCTCCCTCCCGGGGCGGGTCGAGGCGGGGATCGCGGAGATCGCGGCGCGTCCCTCCGTGTCGGACGGGGGCACCGACTGGACCGTGACGGCGGAGATCTGGCTCGCGGCGGCTCTGATGGCGGAGGAACCGGTGCGTGGCGTCGTCCGTCTGGATCCGGCGGGAGAGGGCGGAAAAGAGGGGGGCAGCGTCGTCCGGGTATACGTTCCCGAGCCGGGGGAGACTGCGTGGGATGTAGAAAAGCGGTTCCGGCTGGCGGAGGAGGCAGTGATGGCGGACGGAGTGTACGTGATTTGAGAATGAGGAATGAGGAGTGGCCAGCGGCTGGTGGTTAGCAGACCGGATCAGGTAACAGTCGGCAGAGATTGTTTGTGATCCGTAAAATCGACTGAGATTTTGCAGAAAAAAGCCCGTCCGGGTTCCTTTTTGGGGGATCGGACGGGTTATGTTCTGTTTTATGCTTTGTTGACTCTTAAGGCGTTGAGGACGGCGAGGATCATGACGCCTACGTCGCCTGCAACCGCGGACCACATGCCGACGAGGCCAAGGGCTCCGAGCAGGATGAACACCGCTTTGACGGCGATGGCGAACCAGACGTTCTGACGCACGATCCGCTTCGTCTTGCGGGAAATCTTCACGGCGTCGCAGAGCTTCGAGGGCTCGTCTGTCATGAGGACGGCGTCTGCCGCTTCGATCGCCGCATCGGATCCGAGACCGCCCATCGCGATCCCGACGTCGGCGCGGGCCAGCACGGGGGCGTCGTTGATTCCGTCCCCCACGAAGGCGCACCGGCATCCCTCCTCCATGATCTCCTCGATCCGCTCCACCTTTCCGGCGGGGAGCAGTCCGCTCCGGTGTCCGTCGAGGGCCAGCAGATCGGCGGTCTTTCTCGCGGCGGCTTCCGTGTCCCCGGTGAGCATCTCAATCCGCCGCACGCCGAGGGAGCGCAGCCCGAGAACCGCTTCTTCCGCGTCGCCCTTCGGGAGGTCTTCGATCCCGAGCCATCCCGCGAACCGGCCGCCGAACGCGGTATAGATCGCGGCGCATCCCTCGTCGGCACGGGTATATTCCACCCCGTTCTCCTCCATGAAGGCGGCGTTTCCGGCAAGGATCGTCTTCCCTCCCCAGCGCACCGTCACGCCCCGGCCGGCGATCTCCGCGGCGTCCGTCAGATCTTTTTCGTCGATCCGCTCCCCGCCGAGCTCTTCATAGGCCCCGGTCACGGAGCGGGCGATGGGATGGTTGGAGAACCGTTCCGCCCTCGCCGCCAGCCCCAGGAGTTCTTCTTCGGTCACGCCGTCCGCCGGGTGCAGTTCGGTCACTTCGAATTCGCCCCGGGTCAGGGTCCCGGTTTTGTCGAACACCACCGCGTCGAGGGAGGCCAGCGTTTCGAGGGTCGCCGATCCCTTAACGAGGACGCCGCTCCTTGACGCCCGCCCGATCCCGCCGAAGAAGGTCAGCGGCACGGAGATCACCAGCGCGCAGGGACAGGACACCGCCAGCACGACGCACCCCCTGCGGATCCATTCCGCCCATCCTCCCCCCGTGACGAGGGGCGGGACCACGGCCAGAAGCAGAGCCAGCGCGCAGACGACGGGGGTGTAGATCCGCGCGAACTTCGTGATGAACCGCTCGCCGGGAGCTTTGTTCTCCGCCGCGGATTCGCAGAGCTCGAGGATCTTCGAGGCGGTCGATTCCCCGGCTTCCTTCGTCACTTCGATCTCGAGGACGCCGTCTTCGATCACGCATCCCGAAAGGGCCGTGTCCCCCGCCTGCCAGGTCCGCGGCGCGCTTTCCCCGGTCAGGGCTCGTGTGTCGACGGAGGAAGTCCCGACCCGCACGACGCCGTCCAGCGGTACGCGCTCGCCCGGTTTCACGAGGATCGTCTCCCCGATCTCCACGTCTTCGGGGGAAACCGTCTCCCAGTCCGCGCCCCGCTTCACCCTCGCCGTGTCGGGACGGATATCCATGAGCGCGGTGATCGACTCCCGGGAACGGTCCACCGCGGCGTCCTGGAAGAGCTCGCCCAGCTGGTAGAGCACCATCACGGCGGCGGCTTCCGGCCACTCCCCGATGGCAAAGGCTCCGACGGTCGAGACGGTCATGAGGAAGCGTTCGTCGAAGAATTCCCCCCGAAAGATCCCCCGGACCGCGCCGATCACCACGTCATACCCGGCGATGAGCCACGATGCGGCAAAGAGAGCGAACCGCGCCCACTCCGGGATCTCCGTAAACCGGGGCAGAATCACTCCGGCGAGGAAAACCAGTCCCGCGGCGATCAGCCTCAGAAGCCGAAGGACATTCGACCCCTCTTCCCCGTCTTCGTCGCCGTGGTCGTGCCCGTGCTCATGGCCGTGTTCATGCTCGCGGCTGTGACCGTGCTCATGGCTGTGACCGTGCTCATGCTCATGGCTGTGACCGGGATCCGCTTCCGACGCTTTGCCGGTCATGAGGAGGACTTCGACCTCCGGCTCATGCTTTTTCACGATCCGGGCCACCGCTTCGGTCAGTTCCTCCCCGTCCCCTTCCGCCGTCACCTTCAAAGTCTGCTTCATCAGATTCACGGCGGATCTTGTCACTCCCGGAAGCGCGCCGACCTCCGTCTCGATCTTCGCGGCGCAGTTCGGGCAGTCCAGCCCTTTGAGCGAATAGGTTCTTTCCATGCTGCTCTCCCCCGTTGCAGTTCATTGATTGAGCAATTGTTCAACTATCCGGCCGAAATCAAGGGGGATCTTCCGCACGGCGTGAAATCTCCGCGCTTCATCCCCCGGTTTTCATTCTTCCCGCAGATGGTCGAATCCGATGTCGAGGATCTGCTTCACGTGATCGTCCGCCAGCGCGTAGTACACGTTCTGCCCCTCCCGGCGGAACTTCACCAGATTGGACAGGCGCAGGGCCTTGAGCTGATGGGAGATCGCCGATTTCGTCACCCCGAGCAGGGCCGCCAGATCGCAGACGCACATCTCGTGCAGTTCCAGCGCGTGCAGGATCTCGACGCGGGTGCCGTCCCCGAACATCTTGAACAGGGAGGCGAGGGCGATGTATTCGTCCCTGGAGCTCAGTCCGGCCTTCACTTCGCGCACGGCGTCCTCGTGGATCGTCTCGCATTCACAAGTCACGCGTTCCGGCATGGGGATCTCCTTTCGATCGCGCAGTTGAACAGTTGCTCAACCGTTGACATTATAATCTGTTTTCCCCGGCTTGTCAAGGGGGTTCGGGAAAATTTCAAAATCTTTTCTCCGGGGAGAAATAGCCTCACACGCCCTCCCGCGCTCTCAGCTTCGAGAGGACCGCTTCGAAATTGTCCGGAAGGGGGGATTCGAAGCGCATCTCCTCCCCGGTCCGCGGATGGCGCAGGATCAGGGCGGCGGCGTGGAGCATCTGTCCGTCGAGCAGAGGGGCATTGTGCTTTTCGAAGGCGGTATGCCCTCCGCCGTAGAGAAGATCCCCCATCAGCGGGTGGCCGATGTACGCCATGTGTACGCGGATCTGGTGGGTCCGTCCGGTTTCGAGCACGGCTTCGGCATAGGTGAACCCGGAAGAGGGAAAGCGCTCGAGGACCCGCCAGTGGGTGACGGCGTCCCGGGCCCTCTTGTCGGCGGAGCGGATCACGGCCATTTTCTTCCGGTCCGCCGGATGCCGGCCGATGGGCGCGTCGACGGTCCCGCTGTCCTCCCTGAAGCCGCCCGTGACGATCATCCGGTACTCCCGGTGCATCGTGTGGTCCTTCAGCTGTTCCGAGAGCGCGAGATGAGCAGCGTCGTTCTTGGCCGCGCAGATCAGGCCGGAGGTGTCCCGGTCGATGCGGTGGACGATCCCCGGGCGGCTGACCCCTCCGATCCCCGAGAGTGAGGACCCGCAGTGATACAGCAGGGCGTTGACCAGCGTTCCGTCCGCGTGTCCCGGCGCGGGATGCACCACCATCCCCGCGGGCTTGCTGACGACGATGAGATCCCCGTCCTCGAACACCACGTCGAGGGGGATGTTCTGGGGTTCGGCTTCGATGTCCTCCGTCTCGGGCAGGACAAGCTCGATCTCGTCCCCGGGCTCCAGCTTTGCGTTCTTTTTCGCGGGGAGGCCGTTCAGGGTGACGAAGCCCTCCTCGGCGAGCTTCGCGATCCGGGAGCGGGACAGCCCGGTCTCGGCGGCGAGAAAGACGTCAAGCCTCGTTCCGGCTGCCCGGGAAAACCGCGGATCCTCCGATTCGCTCTCCGGGATGCGGCAGGAAAAGATCCCCGCGTCGTCGAAGAGCTCACTCATGGGGCTCCTCCGGCTTTTTTTCTTCCTCCGGGGCGTCCGGATCCTCTTCCGTCTCTCCTTCCCCGGATGCGGGTCCGGCTGGCTCTTCGGAGGAGGATCCCCCGCCGTCTTCCGAGGATCCTCCCTCGGCCGGAGCGGTTTTCTTCTCCTTCGCCGCCTTGATCTCCGCGAGGATGATCAGGAAGAGGTAGAGGAAGCATCCCACGGTCACGCAGGCGTCCGCCACGTTGAAGACGTAGAAATGGATGAACCGGCAGTCGATGAAGTCCAGCACCGCCCCCTTCCGCTCCGCGAATCCGAAGCCGAAGCGGTCGATCATGTTGCCGATCCCGCCGCCGAGCACCAGCCCTGCCGCGAACCGCACCCACGGGCTCTTCGGCTTCTCCTTCAGCAAAAGCAGGGCGATCAGGGCCAGCCCCGCGACAGAGAGGACCATGAAGATCCAGCGGTGTTCCGACAGCATCCCGAAAGCCGCGCCGGTGTTTTCGACATAGGTGAAGTGGAGCACGTCGGGGATCAGGGGCAGGGTCCGTCCCTCGAGATCGGGGAGCAGTCCCGCCATGAGATATTTCGTCAGCTGATCGGTTCCGACCGCCAACAGAATCACAACGAGGGTGAGAATCATGCTTGTTCCGTCCGTTTCGTCTGGGTCGTTCTCCCCGGTCCGGCGTCAGATCCGGCAGTCCGGGGGCGTGGGGTTCAGTCTTCTCCGCCGGGTCCCTCTTCCGGGGCTTCGGAGCGTTCTTCTCCGGCGTCTTCCGCGGATTTCTGGGAGGCGAATTCGGTGAGGCTGTGGTCGGTGTAGGCCGCTCCGTCGTCCCGGGGCTCGTCGAAGTCGATCATGTCGAGCACGTCCCGGGGCAGGGGTTCGTTCCGCTGTTTGATGAGGTCGTCGACAGCCTTCGAGGGATCGAGCTTCGCCCGGACCGCCGCTTCCACCGCCGCCGCGATCTCCGCCTCAAAATCGACCGCTTCGACGTTCTCCGGGTCCGTTTCGGGCAGTTCGGCGGCCTGCTTTTCGGCCTCGCGCTTCGTCTTCTCCGCGAGATACCGCCGGATGCCTTCCGCCTGCCGCGCCGCTTCCTCTTCGAGATCCTCGGGGCGGAAGGAATTCAGGATGGCGTCGTAGCTCTCGTCCTCGTCCAGATCGGACAGGGCCGCCATCACCGCCTCGAGTTCTTCGTCTCCGGCCACCTCGGGCTCGGAGGGATCGGGATTTTCGGGTTTCTCCGGCGTCTCTTCCTTTTCGTCCCCGCTTCCGGCTTCCGCGTTCAGCGTCATGAGCTGTTCCCGGAGGAATTCGGCTTCGGCGGCGGCGTGATCCGCGAGGGCAGCGTCCGCGATCATGGCGTCGGTCCCGCCGTCGGACGGGGCGGTTTCAGTCCGTTCGCCGGATCCCGTATCCCCGGCGGTTTCCTGTGCGTCTTCTTCCTTTATGTCTTTGGCTTCGTCCCCGTCCCGCTCGCGCAGAAGATCTCCGATCACCGAGGCCGCGGCGGCGAATCCGAAGAGATCGGCGTCTTCTCCGGACGGTTCGGACCCCTCGGTTTCATCCGATCTCGCGGGTGACAGGGCGAAAAACCGCTCGGCGTCGTCGGTGAAGCGGCGCACGGCGTTCATCTGGGTCCGGGTCAGGGATTCCATCGCGTGGGAGAAGGCGGCGACGTCCTCCCGGAACCGCGCGGCGGCAGAGGCGAGCATCCCGGGATCCATCGGGGCGGGAACGGATCCGTCCTCCGCCTCATCCCCGCTCCGAACCTGCGCGGCGGACCGGATCTCTTCGGCCTCCGTCTGAGCGTTCTCGATGATCTTCCCGGCTTCCGTCCCCGCGTTTTCGAGGACCGTCCCGGCCTGATCCTTCGCATCTTCGAGGATCGCGTGGGCTTCTGCGAGGATCGCTTCCGACCGTTCCCGGGCTTCCGTGAGGATTTTCTCCGCCTCGGATCCCGCGTCCGCGGCCAGCTTTCCGGCCTCCGTCCCCGCGTTTTCGAGGACTGCTCCGGCCTGATTTTTTGCCTCTTCGAGAATGTTATGGGCTTCGGAGAGGATCGCTTCCGACTGTTCCCGGGCGTCTGAAAGGATCCGTCCGGCTTCGTCTCCGGCCTCGGATCTCGTCTTTTCCGCTTCCGTCCGGGCTTCGGCGAGGATCGTCTCCGCCGTCTCCCTTGCCTCAGCTGAGATCCTGCCGGCCTCTTCCTCCGCTGCTGCAGCCGGACGGCCGGTTTCTTTGGGGGTCTCTTTTGAGGATTCCGGGCGGGATCCGATCTGGGCCCGGAGCGCGGCGCACCGTTTCTCCAGTTTGGCGTATTCCCCGGCGACGTGGGCGATGTATCCGTCCACCTCCGCGGGATCGTAGCCCCACAGCGCCTTCTGGAACAGTTTGTTCTTGAATTCGACCGGCATATCGCACCTCAAGTCTTACGATTCCGTCCCCTTCCCCGTGTTCGGAGAAAAAAGAGGCGGTTCATAGGTATTTTCTGCACACGATGCGGATCCTTCCGCTTCTTCTCGAGCCGACGGTCTCCCCCACGATGTATTTCCCGAATCCGCGGACGGAGAGCACGTCCCCCTCCGCGAGCTCCTTCGACACCTCGGTGACGGGACGGTAGTTCACCTCCGCCAGGCCCTGCCTCACGAGCAGAGCGGCGTCCTCCCTCGATTTTCCGATCAGGGCCTTGACGATCCCGTCGATCCGCGGGGAGGCGACCGTTACGGGGATCTCCTCGAAGCGGCGCGGCACCTCGAAGGTCGGGTCCGGCGCGATCCGGGCACAGGTCACGGCGTCCCGCCCGATCCGGGTGAGTTCGGTTTCGAGGAAGGGGGCGATCCTCTCCGCCGCGAACACCAGCGCCTCGCTCTCCGAGAGCACCGCGATGTCGCCGATCACCGCCCGGTCCACCCCGAGGGAGAGGATGCCGCCCATGAAATCCCGGTGTCCGAGGGAACGGAAGCCGCTGCCCCGGACCGAAAGGGGAACGATGGGGATCTCCTCGATCAGATGCGGATTGGCGGCGAGATGGGCTGCGAAGAAATCCGTCCGCTCGGTGTCGAGGGGAAGGGCGTGACGGGGCGGGTCCTCGGGCATTTCCCATTCCGGCAAAAAAACCGCGGCACCTCGCTCAGTACCGCGGCATCCGCCCCAGAAGAAGCATCTCTGAATGCCGTTTCCGATCCGGGCGACAAGCTCCGTATAGACCTCGGACTTTTCTCCGGGGGAAAGGAAGTCCGTGACGGTCACGCCGTATTCGGAGGTCCGCCAGAGTTCGAGGGCTCTCGAAACGGCATCGCTTTGATTTTTCATATCGTCAGAGGATCGCTGTCAGCACGGACAGGAGGATGAAGGTGATGAAAAACGACATGTCGATGGGAAGTCCCTCAAACCAGCCGAAACGGTCGATCAGGGCCCGGACAGGCGCGATCACCGGTTCCGTCAGCGAGAAGAGGAAATTCTCGACGGGATTCTCCTCTTCGAGAGGGAGCCAGCTGAGGATCGCCCTGCCGAGCATCAGAAGCTGGAGCGCGATCAGAAGGATCCTCACCGTAGTCGTCAGCACATACGCAATCTGAATCAAGTTTCGCCTCTTTTGCGCGGGGAGTACCGCCCTTGAAGTATACAAACAAGACCAGAAAATCGCTCTCTTCCGGTT
Organism: uncultured Ruminococcus sp.; assembly: GCA_902782445.1. Lineage (GTDB taxonomy): Bacteria > Bacillota > Clostridia > Oscillospirales > CAG-272 > UMGS1696. The sequence goes on along the minus strand of CACZNC010000004.1, from coordinate 15,999 downwards.
CTATGTTTGTCTATACAATCTGACTCGGTCCGCACTCCGGGATCTTATCCGGGGAGGGCGGGATCCGGGGATCAGTTGAAGTCGTTGAAATCGCCTGCGGGAGCGGGTTCTTCCGGTTCCGGCTCAGGCTGACGCGGGGTGGTGCGGATCTTCGCGTTTTCCACGTCCACGTTGGAGGGGGTGATGACATAGGCGTTGGTGGCGATGTTCTTCAGGTCGCCGCCGATGGAGTAGGCCACGCCGGTGAGGAAGTCGATCAGACGGCGGGAAGCCTCCTTGCTGGTCTTCTCGAGGTTGAGAACGACGGTGCACTTGTTCAGAAGATGGTTGGCGATCTGGGTAGCGGTGTCGCTGTCGTAGGTCTCGGGGCGGACCACCTGCATCTTGAGGTTGGTGCCGGAGAGGCTGATGCCGCCGCTCATCTGCTGGGGCGCGGGATTCATCACCGGGTTCATGACGCCCGGATTCATGTTCATGCCCGGATTCGGGTTCTGCTGGGGCTGGGGCGCGAACTGCATGTCACCGTCGTCGCCCTCGCCTTCGTAGTTGTTGTCGTAGACGTTATAGTAATCGTCGTCGTAGTTGTCGTCGTAGGTGTCGTTCGATCCGGTTACTTTCTTGATTCGATCCATGAGTCCCATATAAATCCTCCGTTCTGCTTGAAGCAGGATGAATTATCGATCTGAATTGAGATTGACGGGGATCCGTCAGGTTGCCGCGGGATAGGAACGTGCGCCGAAGATCGCGCTTCCGACGCGCACGAGGTTGGATCCCTCCTCCACTGCGCATTCAAAGCTGTCGCTCATTCCCATCGACAAAACACTCTCCCCTATATTATGCGGTTTTTTCCGCAAAAAGTCAAGGTAGATTTGATAAGATTTTCGGAAATAGGCACGAAAATCTTCAATTTTCTCACATTTCGGGGCCATCGTCATGATCCCGCGGACGTTCAGGGCGGAAAAATCCCCCATCCGGCCGTAAAAATCGCCGAATTCTTCGGGGGCGACTCCGGTCTTCGACTCCTCGTCTCCGATGTTGATCTCGACGAGCACGTCCTGAACGCACCCGAGGGAGAGGCAGCGGGCGTTGAGTTCCTCCGCCAGTTTCAGCGAATCCAGCGAGTGGATCAGTCCGGCTTTTCCCGCGATAAAGCGGATCTTGTTGGTCTGGAGGTGGCCGATGAAGTCCATCCGGGCTCCGGCGGAAGTCACGGCGTCGTATTTCGCGGTGAACTCCTGCTGCCGGTTCTCGCCGCAGAGCGTCAGGCCGCATTCCCGCACGAGGTATTCGACCTCTTCCGCGGGCACGGTCTTGGTCGCCGCGAGAAGGGCCACGGGATCTCCCCCGCCTCTTCGAATCCTCGCCGCCTCGATCTTCTCCCGCACGCGGTTCAGATTGTCCCTCAGTTCTTTCTTTCTCTCTTCCGAAAGCATGGTTTCTCCTTCCGGCGCGGTTCAGCGGACGATCTTGCCGGTGTAGAGATCCCGGCCGCCGACGATCACCACGTCGTTTTCCTCGATCCAGTAATAGGTGCCGAAGGAGGTCTCGTCGTAGCGCGTGCTCTTCCCCGCCCTGAGATTGGCGAGGCGCACGTCCTCCCGGATGGCCTCGTTCTCCTGCGCGTTCCCGGTGCAGATCACGGTGCCGTCCTCGCTCTCGTGGATCACGTTGACCCGGCGGAAGCGCACGGTCACGCCGTCCTGCACGTAGACGCCCCGATAGCCGTCCACCACGCGCAGGGCCGAGACGGGCAGCTCGAAGCCGGAATACTCCACCGTCGAGATGACGACCTTCTGCATCCGGGTGAAATTGAAGGTCTGGGGCACGGTCTCGCAGCGGAGCACCACCACGGCCCCCTCTCCCGGCGTCTGGGCTATGATCCGGTACAGATCCATCGTGAAGCTCTCCGCCGCCGTCAAAAACTGCACGGAACAGTCGTACATGTCGACGAGGGAGGCCGCCTGAGTCTTCGTCATGGGGCAGGCTACGTACCAGTTGAAGTCGGTGAGCAGGGTCCCGGCGCAGAGGGTATTGCCGAAGGAAGGATCGGAGTCGATGAGGGCCATGAATTCGTCGTAGTTCATGTCCGCGATCTGATCCGCGGAAAAGATCGTGCCGTACCCGTCGTATTCCGCGTAGTAGTACCCGCTCCGGGGGGCGAAGACCGTCTCGAGGTTCGCGCCTAGCTGGGAGGTCAGGCTTTTCCGCTCGGACTCCAGGGCCCGGATCTTCCCCTCGTATTCGGAAGCGGATCCCCGGACCACCGCCCGCTTCTGCATGTCGACGAGCAGGCTGACCCGGCGGGCGAGGGCGTCTCCGCAGTTCCCCCGGGCGCAGTCCGAGGCGATCGAGAAGAACTTCGAGTAGATCTCGGCGTCGAGGGAGGTGGTGGTCTGGGCGGAGCGGTCTTCGGCGTCGTTCTTTTTCAGCTGAGCGATTTGGGTGTCGATCTCGGCGATGCGGTTTTCGATCTCGGGAGCCGACGCGGAATAGACGTCCGCCAGCCTCCCGCCGATCGCGACCTTGCCCCCGTCCGGGACCGCCGCGGCCACGCTTCCCGTATAGGAATACGCGGCGTAGACCGGCATTTCGCAGCGCATGATGTACCCGTCCGCTTCCACGGTGGTGGCGACAGTCTTCGTCACGGCGTCCACGAGTTCGAGCCCGGGTTCCAGCCTGCCCACCATGTGATAGCCGAAATAGAAGATCAGTCCGACGGCGAGAAGGGAGACGAAGAGATAGCCGAGGGTCCGGGCGAGGTAGTTCCGGTCGAAGAACGCCGCGATCCTGCGGAACCGGTCCGCGATCCGGCGCCATGCGTTTCTGATCCCGTTCATCTCCGCCGCCCTCCTCTCCTCTTTTTTTCCAGTCTCCCGACCGGGGATTTATTCATTATATCACAAAACCGCGGGAAGGCGGGAGTTCGGGCGAAATATTTACAAACCGTTCATTTTAGCCGCCGTACCGTCACGGCCTGCATCCCCATCCCGCGGAAGGAAAACTCCGCGTCGGCGAGGGGATAGCGCGTCACGGCCTCGGCAAGGGGATCGGAGAAGACGGCCGTGTCCCCGTCGTACCCCGTCAGGAGCAGACAGTGCATGGGGGTCTTCCAGACGTAGGTCTCCCCGCTTCCGTCGAGGAACCAGCGGCGGGATTCCCGGGGCTTCGCCATGCCCATCGTGGCGAACACAATGACCAGACGCCCCTCGTCGATCTCCTCCCGGAAGAGGGTCTCGAGGGTCTTGCCGTAGACCTCCGCCGCGCGCAGTTTATATCCTCTGAGGGCCGCGCAGGTCTCGACCGTTCTTCTCACCGCCGGAGCGAAGCAGCCCCAGCCGTCCTCCGTGCGCGGGTCGCCGAGGTAGAAATACCGCGGATCCGCCCCGAACCAGACGCCGTTTTCGACCCGGGGCACGGGAGCCTTCGGCAGGCAGCGGTCGATGATGAAATCGGGATCGGCGTCAAAGCCGAGGGTCTCAAGACAGAGGGCCGTCGAGACGCTTTCGCACCCGGTGGGCCATTTTTCGTGCTGATCGAGCCACGGCGCGTCGAGGATCTTCGTTTTCTTCGTCATTCTGTTTTCTCCTTTCCGTCTCCCGGGGCGACGCCGGATCCCGCGCCTTCCAGGACGAAGAGCTTTTCGAGCCGCACCACGGGCACTCCGTCCTTCTCCTCCGCCCGGCCCAGCGCGAAGAATTCCCCCCGGGACCGCAGGCGCAGAAGCGTGCCCGGTTCCGCCGAGAGCCTCAGCTTTTCCTGATAGAGATCGCCCCCGCACCGGACCAGCTTCGCGTGAAAGTCTCCGAGGTCCACGGCGGGCAGAGCGGTGAAGAGGGATTCCACCGGACGGAGCGCGGCGAGCCTTTCTTCGGGCGTCATGCGTTCGAGCTCTTCGACCGTCACCGCCTCGCCGAGGGTGAAGCCCCCCGTCCGGGTCCGCGTGAGGGCCGCCATCGCCGCGCCGCACCCGAGGGCTTTCCCGATATCTGCGCAGAGGGTGCGGATATAGGTCCCCTTCGAGCAGGAGACGTCGAGGACGTACCGGTCTTCCGATATTCTTTCGACGTCGAGGGAGTAGATCTCGATCTCCCGGGGCTTTCTCTCCACCTCGCCCCCCGCCCGCGCGATATCGACGAGCTTTTTGCCGTCCACCTTCAGGGCGGAGTACATCGGTGGGGTCTGGAGCACCTTTCCGACAAATCCGGCGCACACCCGGCGCACCTCGTCCTTGGGGGGGATGGCGTCGGAGCGGCTGAGGATCTCTCCCGTGACGTCCTCCGTGTCGGTCTCGATCCCGAGGAGCATTTCACACCGGTAGGCCTTGTCGTGCCGGATCAGATAGTCCGCGGCTTTGGCGGCTCTTCCGATCAGCACCGGGAGCACCCCCGTGGCGATGGGATCGAGGGTCCCGGCGTGTCCCACCCGCTGGGTATCGTAGAGCTTCCGGCAGGCGGATATGATGCGGTGGGAGGTGACTCCTCCGTGCTTGTTGACGATCAGCACGCCGCTTACGGTATCCGGTTTTCTTCTGGACATGACGCCTCCCCGCCGGGATCCCGGCTTTTCCCTTGTTCCCGTCTATTGTACCACAGATCCCGCGGGATTGCAAGGCCGGATCCGCTTCCGTTTTCGCGGGATGCCTCCGATTCTTCCCGATTCTTGTCCCAATTCACAAATACTCCTTGCATTATCCCCGTCCGAATGGTATAATATAGATTGAAGACGTGCATCCCCGCCACGGCAGGCATCAGGAGCGCCGTCCCACGGAGGAATTATGAACCGAATCACACGAGCCCGCGCGATATACACCGCGATCCTTTCCGCGGCTCTTTTGCTGACCTCCTGTTCCGCCCCGCTCATCGAACTGCGGGCGGCGGAGGAACCCGCTCCCATGGCCGTCAATCCGCTGGAGGAAGAGGAGGCGGAACAGGTGTCCGAAACTCCCCTCCCGCCGGATCAGCCAAAGGAGCCGGACGGGGCGGCGGAACCGGAAGACTCGTCTCCCGCGCCGGATCCCGCCCCTGTTCCCGAACCCGAACCGGAGCCCGAACCCATCCCGGAACCCGAGCCCGAGCCGGAACCGGAACCGATTCCCGAGCCCGAACCGGAGCCGGAGCCCGAACCCGTCCCGGCGGCGAAAACCTATTCCGGCGTGGACGTGTCCTTCGTTCTGGCGGGGGACAATCTGATCCACCCGAACATCTATATGGACGCGGGATTCCGGGGGACCGCCGAGAAACCCTACGACTTCCTCCCGATGTACTACAACGTCATGAACGAATTCGCCTCCGCCGATATCGCGTTCATCAATCAGGAGACCCTGATGGCGGGCGAGGAATACGGCTATTCCGGCTGGCCCTGCTTCAACTGCCCCCGTCAGCTGGGGCTGGACATGGTCTCGATGGGGATCGACGTGGTGAACATGGCGAACAACCACATGCTCGACAAGGGCGTGAACGGTCTGAACGCGACGATGGACTTCTGGGACGAACAGCCTGTCACCACCCTCGGGGCCTACCGGGACGCTGCGGACGCCTCCGTGATCCGCACCACCGAAGCCGGGGGCGTCACCTTCGCGTGGCTCTCCTACACCCTCTCGACCAACGGGATCGTGAAGCCGGAGTCTTCCCCCATCGTCATTCCCTATATCGACGACGGCGTAATCCTCTACGACATTGCCCGGGCGAAGGAAGCCGGGGATTTCGTGATCGTCTCGATCCACTGGGGCAGCGAGAACACCCAGACCCCGACGGACGAGCAGAGGCGTCTTGCCCGCCTGATCGCGGACGGCGGAGCGGATCTCATCATCGGACACCATTCCCACACCCTCCAGCCCATCGAATGGCTCGACACGGACCGGGGACCCGTCCTCTGCTTTTACTCCCTCGGCAATTTCGTCTCCGGCATGTCGAATCCCGTGAACATGGTGGGCGGGCTCTTCCGCTTCCATATCGTCTCCGACGAAACCGGGCGGCTGGTCGTTTCCGATCCCGTGATCCATCCGACGGTCTTCTACTACGGCATGGACTGGTACAACACCCGCCTCTACCCCCTCGAAGCCTATACCGCGGACATCGCCTCCTCCCACGGCGTCGCCATATCCGGCTACAGGCTGACCCCCGACGACGCGAGGCAGTACGTCCTGAACGCGATCGACCCGGAATTTCTGCCGGACTGGATGAAATAAATCCCCAACCGAACCGAAAGGAACCTCCCTATGTCCAAATACCGCAAATCCCGCGTGGACGCCGCATTTTCACGGGCCGTTTCGGAGATCCTCCGCGACGTCAAGGATCCGCGCGTTTCCGGCGTGATGCTCTCCGTGCTCGACGCGGACGTGACCGCCGATTTCCGCTACGCGAAGGTCTACTACTCCGTCTACGGGGAGTGCGACGAAAAAGAACTGGCGAAAGGTCTGAAATCCGCCGCCCCCTACGTCCGCTCCCGCGTCGCGTCGGAACTGAACCTGCGCGTCAACCCCGAAATCACCTTCATCAAGGACGACAGCATCCGCCGCGGAGCAGCAGTCACCGCCCAGCTAAAGGTCATTGAAGCGGAGCTCGCCGCTTCCGAAGCGCGGGAAGCCGCCCGGGCCGCCGAAGAAGCCAGAGCCGCGGAGGAAGAAACCGGATCCGAAGACGGCGAAGATCCTGAAGGCCTAGACGACGAAGACGACGGCGGGGAGGAAAGCGATGCCTGAGATCCGCCCCCTCTCCGAAGCCGAAGCCGCGGATCGGATCGCACATGCGGCGGGATCCGGGAAGGCCCTGATCCTCACCCACGTCAACCCGGACGCCGACTGCATCGGATCCGCCCTCGGTCTGAGAGCCGTGATCCGGTCCCTCGGCGGGGATGCGGACGTCCTTGTTCCCTCCCCCCTTCCCCGGTATCTCGCCTTTCTGCCCGCCCTCGCCGGATGCGATGTTTCCTCCCCCGAACCGGAGGAACTCCAGGCGGACCGTTATGCTTCGGTCCTGTCCGTCGACGCGGCCTCCCCCGTGCAGCTCGGGAGATACGCCGCACTCATTCCGGAAATCTCCCTGATGATCGACCACCACGGACGGGGGGAGCCCTTCGCGCCGTATCTGGTCGACCCCGAAGCCGCCGCCGCTGGACAGATCGTCTACCGGCTGGTCCGTCTGCTCCGGGAGCGGGGGATCCTCGATTCTTCCCTGCCGGACGCCGCGCGGTTCCTTTACTGCGCCGTAGTCGGAGACACCGGGGGATTCCAGTTCTCGAACACCACCCCCGCCGTCCACCGCGCCGCCGCAGAACTGCTGGAGGAAATGTCCGCGGACGGCAACGATCCCGCCGGGAATCAGCCGGACGCCGCCGAACTCTGCCGCCGCCTGCTCGCCGAGAAGTCGATGACGGATCTGAAAGCGGAAAGCCTGACGATCCGGAATCTGCGCCTGTACGAACAAGGCCGTCTCGCCGCCATTCTCTTCACCCGGGACATGCTCCGGAAGGAAGGTCTGACCGAGGAGGACATCGGCGGGGCCGTCGACATTCCGCGCTCCCTGGAAGGCGTCGCCGTCGCCCTGACCCTTCGCCAGACCGGGGACGATCCGAAGAAATTCAAGCTCTCCTCCCGGGCCAACGCGGACCTCGACTGCGCGTCCGTCTGCGCGGGATTCGGGGGCGGCGGACACAAAAGGGCGGCCGGAGCGACGATCGAAGCGGATACCCCCGAAGAAGCCCTCTCCCTCGCCGTGAACGCCTTCATGACGCTCTTTGAGCAGTCCACGGACGGGGAATAAAACGATTCCATACGAACAGCCGACCTGAGACCTTATGAAACATCATGATCAGAATCCTGCACACAGCCGACGTACATCTTGACAGCCCCTTTTCCGGTCTCCCGCCCCGCTGTGCGGAAATGAGGCGGAACGAACTGCGCCAGACCTTTGTCTCCATGATGACCGCCGCCAAACGCGCGGACTGCGACCTCATCCTCATCGCGGGAGATCTCTTCGACGGAGCCCTCGTGACGCGGGAAACCGTGCGGATGCTCTGCCGGGAGTTCGAGGACTTCGGACGTCCGATCTTCGTCGCGCCCGGGAACCACGATCCGGCCTCCCCCGGGAGCGTGTGGCAGAAGGTGACCTTCCCGGACAACGTGCACGTCTTCACCTCGACGGACCCGGAGGGTATCGACCTGGCGGACGAGAACGGCGGGGACACGGGCGTGACGGTCTATGGGTACGCGTTCACCGGCCCGGACCTGACGGAGGTCCCCTTCGAGGGAATGCGGGCGGACGACCCGGAGCGGATCAATCTCCTGGTCTGCCACTGCGACATGCTCGGCGCAAATTCCACGGACTGCCCCGTGACTGCCGCGCACCTCGCCGCCTTCGGAGCCGACTACGCCGCCCTCGGGCACATCCACAATCCCCCCGCCGCCGGTCCCGGGAACCGCTACGCCTACTGCGGATGCCCGGAGCCGAGAGCCTTCGACGAGCTCGGTCCGAAAGGCGCGCTCTTTGTCGAGATCGAGAAGGAGGACGGCGTCTCTACCGTCAGTCTCCGCCGGGTGCGCTTCTCCCGCCGCCGCTACGAAAAAGGCGAGGTTGACTGCACCGGAGTCGCCTCCCTCGCCGAGATCCGCGAGAGGATCGGGCAGAAGGCCGCCGCCGAGGGCTGGGGGGACGACACCCTCGCACAGGTCCGCCTGACGGGATTCGTTCCGCCCTCCCTGCTCATCGACACGGAAGCCCTCGCTGACCCCCGGGAATACGGTCTTTTCTCCCTGTGCCTGACGGACTCCACCCGCCCGGACGCGGACCCGGAGGAGCTCCGTTCGGATCCCGGCATCCGCGGCGCGATCTGGCGGGAAATGGAATCCGAGCTGAACGCGGAGGATCCCCGCCGGAGAGAAGTCGCGCTCCGGGCCCTCAGATACGCCCTCTGCGCCGTCGCGGGGGACACCGTCTGATCCGAACGAACGTCTGAACGAATGAACATACGATCTTTTGAATCGGGAACAATACATCCATGATTATCAAAACCGTTCACATCGACCGCTTCGGCGGACTGCGCGGAAAGACCGTCTCCCCCGGGGAGGGCGTCAGCGTGCTCTTCGGTCCCAACGAATCGGGCAAGAGCTCCCTCGCGGCCTTCGTGAAGTTCGTGCTCTACGGCCTTCCCGCCCGGGACAGGACCGGCAATCCCGAACGCGGACGCGCCTTCGACCGGGAGACCGGAAGCGCGGCGGGCTGGCTGGATATCCGCTGTGACGACGGGACCGAATTTCGCATCGAACGCGCCGCCGCCACCGGGGAAACCGGAACGCTCCGGGACCGGGTCCGCGTCATCAACAGAAAGACCGGCGAAGTCGTCGAAGGCCAGAATCCCGGCGAGCTCTTTTTCGGCGTGCCCGAAGAGGTGTTCTCCGCTTCGGCCTACGTCCGGCAGGATCTGATCCGTCCCGACGTTCCCGGGGGCACGGGCTCCGGCGGGATGCGGGGGGCGGTCGAAAATCTTCTGACCTCCGCGGACGAGACGGTCGACCTCAGACGGGCCGGGGCGAAGCTGGACGAGCTCAGGCGGGAACTGGCGCACAGGACCGGAGGCGGAGGCGAGATCCCGGAGCTTGCGGAGAAACGGGCCGCTCTCCTCGCCGAACGCAATTCCGCCGCCGCCAAGACCTCGGAGATCCTGTCCCTCTCCGTCTCGCTGGACGACATCAAGCGGCGGATCGGGGAACTGGAAGCCGACCGGGCCCGCTATGCCGGGATCTTCGACTCTCTCGCCAAGATCACGGTGAAACGGCGCATCGACGCGGCGGAGGAGACGGAAAGCCAGCTCCGGAAGGTGCGCGCATCCCTCGCCGCTCTCGACCCGGAGGGGACTTCCCTCACCGAGGACGGGTTCGACGAGATCCTCGCGGCTGCCGAGCGGGATATCCGGGCATACGACGAACAGCGGATCGCGTTCCGGGAGCGTTTTCCCGGCGAGCGCGACATCCCGGACAAACTCCGGCCCTACCCCTTCGGATCGGATACGGAGGAGGGCGGATCCGAAGAGGAGGAGAAGCCCGCCGTGCCCGAGGACGGTCCCATCCCGGCCTCCGTTCTGAGCGCGGACAGCGGTCCCGGGGTCGAGCCCTACGAGGACACGGGAGCCCTCCGAATGGCCGGAGAACTGATCCTCGACGGGGCGGACGAGAACACGCCGGATCCCCGGGAAGCCATCGCGGACGCGAAAAGGCTCGCCTCCCTCTCGAAATGGGAGTTCGCCGCGGGGATCTTCTTCGCCGCGCTGGCTCTGCTCGGGCTGGGGCTCTCCATCGGGCTGAGCCGGACGGATCTCTCGCCCATCCCCTTCCTCGTCGGGACCCTGGTGCTCATGACCTGCGCCCTCGCCGCGGTGGTGGCCCATGTGAGCTCCTCGGCGCGGCTGAACGAGATCCTGTCGGAGTGGAACGCGGAGTCCGCCGACGAGATCGAGATCGCGGTACAGGAGCATCTGAACACCCTCGAGAGGCAGAACGCCGGGGAGAAGGAGCGCAGACGCCTCTCCGCCGCTCTGGAATCCGCCCGGGTCCGTCGGAATCACGCTGCCGAAAAGGTTGCAAGAATGGCGGACAAAGCGGGCATTTCCCCCCGGGAGGATATTTACGAGACCCTCCGGCTGCTGAGACGCAAGAACGACTCCGAGACCTCCGACCGCCGCCGTCTCCTAGACAGGAGGAGCCAGCTGGAAGGACGGCTCGGCGCCCTGAAGGAACAGCTTTCGGACGTGGACGTCACCGCCGCGGAAAACGATGCCCGGGACGTCCTCGGCACGGTGTGGGGACGGGAAGCCGCCTCCCTCACGCAGGCCGAAATGAAGACCCTCATGAAGGAGCGGGACTTCACCGAAAGCGCCCTCCGTTCCGCCCAGCTGAGGCGCGCTGCCCTCGAGGAAAAGCTCGGCGAAGTCGGGAAAGTGACCCGCACGACGGACGAGCTCGACACCATGATCGCGGCGGCGGACGAACGGCTCGGGGAACTGAGTCTGCGCCGGGACGCTCTGGATCTCGCGGCCTCCGCCCTGAAACGCGCAGGCGAATCCCTGAGAGAGGGTGTGATCCCCCGCATCGCCGCCTCCGCCTCGAAACGCCTCTGCGAAGTGACGGAGAACTGGGACAGTCTTCTTTTGGACGACCGGCTCTCCTGCTCCCTCTCCTCGGCGGAAAAGATCCTTCCCGGGGACCTGCTCTCCCGGGGCACGGCCGACCTCGCGTGGCTGAGTCTGCGGCTGGCCCTGACGGAGGAGCTCTTCCGCGCCGAAAAGCCCCCCGTCCTCTTCGACGAGAGCTTCGCCCACATGGATTCGGACCGCGCCGCCCGGTTCCTCTCCACCCTCTCCTCCCCGCCCGCCTTCCAGACACTGGTGTTCACCTGCCGGGAAGACGAAGCGGACGCGGCAAGGGAGCTCGGCTGTCCGGTGATCGAGCTCGCCCCGTAAGCACATAATTCCCATCCCGCTGTCCGCATTCTGAAAAGAGCGTTCAACGCCCGTGAAATCACCTTCGAACACGTTCACCCTCACACAGGAGTTCAAGATGGAAAAACGCTACGTCCTCGCGCTGGATCAGGGCACGACGTCCTCCCGCGCCATCCTTTTCGACCGGGAGCAGAACATCGTCGGCTCCGTCTCGCGGGAGTTCCCCCAGATCTACCCGAAGGAGGGCTGGGTGGAGCACGATCCCGCGGATATCTGGTCCTCCCAGTACGGCTGCATGACCGAAGTCGTCGCCCGATGCGGCGCGGAACCCGGGGAGATCGCGGCGATCGGGATCACCAATCAGCGGGAGACCACCGTCGTCTGGAACCGGAAGACGGGAGCGCCCGTCGCGGGAGCCATCGTCTGGCAGTGCCGCCGGACCGCGGATCTGGTGCGCGAGCTGACGGCGGACGGCTGGGACAGGATCATCCGGGAAAAGACGGGTCTGGTCCCGGACGCCTATTTCTCTGCCTCGAAGATCCGCTGGATCCTCGACAATACCCCGGGGGCCCGGGAGAAGGCGGAGGCGGGAGAACTCTGCTTCGGCACGGTCGACACCTGGCTCCTCTGGAAGCTGACCGGGGGCCGCGTCCACGCCACGGACCGGACGAACGCCTCCCGCACGATGCTCTACAACATCCGCGAAAACCGCTGGGATCCCGAACTTCTCGACCGTTTCGACGTCCCCGCGTCCATGCTCCCGGAGGTGCGGTCCTCCTCGGAGATCTACGGCACGACGAACCTCGGCGGCGTCGAGATCCCGATCGCGGGCATCGCGGGGGATCAGCAGGCCGCGCTCTTCGGGCAGGGATGCTTCGCCCCGGGAGACGCGAAGAACACCTACGGAACCGGCTGTTTCCTGCTCATGAACGTCGGGACGGAGCCCCGGGAAAGCGAAAACGGCCTCCTCTGCACCGTTGCCGCCACCGCCGCGGGAGAGCCCGTCGAATATGCCCTCGAGGGATCCGTCTTCACGGGGGGCGCCGTGACCCAGTGGCTGCGGGACGAAATGCAGTTCTTCCACGAGAGTTCCGAGATCGAGGGCATCGCGGCGAGCGTCCCGGATTCCGGCGGGGTGTATCTGGTCCCCGCGTTCACCGGCCTCGGCGCGCCCTGGTGGGACATGTTCGCCCGGGGCACCATCACCGGGATCACCCGCGGAACGAGGAGGGCCCACATCGTCCGGGCGGCGGAGGAATCCATCGCCTACCAGTCCGCGGATCTTCTCGCCGCGATGGAGAAAGACACGGGCGAACCTCTCCGCTCCCTGCGGGTGGACGGCGGCGCGACCCGGGACAGCTTCCTCATGCAGTTCCAGGCGGATGTGATCGGAAAACCGGTGCTCCGTCCCGTGATCCGCGAAACCACGGCTCTCGGCGCGGCGTATCTGGCCGGACTCGCCGTCGGCTTCTGGAAATCGAAGGACGAGCTCGCCTCCGCCCGCCGTATTGAAAAAGAATTCGTCCCCGCGATCCCTCCGGAGAAGAGAGAAGCCCTTCTCGCAGGCTGGCACGAAGCCGTTCACATGGCCACGTCCCACAACTGAATCCATCCGAACCCGAGGTATGATCCGAATGAACACGCAGAAATACGCCGAACTCCTCTCCCACGTCGACCACACCCTCCTATCCCAGACCGCGCGGTGGGACGAGATCCGCGCCGTGATCGACGACGGGATCCGCTATCGCACCGCATCCGTCTGCATCCCCGCCTCCTATGTGAAGGAAGCGGCGGAGTATGCGGAAGGCCGGATCCCGATCTGCACGGTCGTGGGCTTCCCGAACGGGTATTCCACCACGGCGGCGAAATGCTTCGAAGCGGCTGAGGCCGTGCGGAACGGGGCGGACGAGATCGACACCGTAATCAACCTCGGCTGGGTCCGGGACGGGCTTTTCGACCGGGTCCTCGGCGAGCTGAAAGAGCAGAGGGAGGCCATCGACAAGACCGCCCCCGGAAAGATCCTCAAGGTGATCGTCGAGACCTGCCTGCTGACGGACGAGGAGATCGAAACCCTCTGCGGCGTCGTGGCGGATTCCGGGGCGGACTACATCAAGACGTCCACCGGATTCTCGAAAGCGGGCGCGACCTTCGAAGCCGTGGAACTCATGGCCCGGACCGTCGGAAAGCAGACCCGCGTCCCGAAGCTGAAAATCAAGGCGGCCGGCGGCATCTCCTCGCTGGAAGACGCGGAGAAATTCCTCTCCCTCGGCGCGGACCGTCTCGGAACCAGCAGAATCGTCAAAATCGTCAAAGCGGAGGAAGATAAAGGCTGAAACAGCCGGACTGCCGCGGGACGATCCCGGATGGTCCGATCCTTCTTCTGCCTCCGCAAACAAGGAAAAACCCCACAACGGAGGTTCTATGTCCACACCACACAACTCCGCGAATCCCGGAGATTTCGCAAAAACCGTCCTCATGCCCGGCGACCCGCTCAGAGCGAAATTCGTCGCCGAAACCTTTCTCGAGGACGCGCGCCTTGTGAACAACGTCCGCGGGATCGGCGGCTATACAGGCACCTACAAAGGCCATCCCGTCTCCGTCATGGCAAGCGGGATGGGAATGCCCTCCATCGGCATCTATTCCTACGAACTCTATCATTTTTACGGCGTCGAGAACATCATCCGCATCGGGTCCGCCGGAGCGATCCGGGAGGACGTGAAAGTGCGGGATCTGGTGCTCGGGATCGGCGCGTGCACGAATTCGAATTTCGCCTCCCAGTTCTCCCTGCACGGGACCTTCGCCCCAACGGCGTCCTGGCCCCTGCTCTCCCGGGCGGTGAACGCGGCCGAAGCCCTCGGCGTCCGATATCACGTCGGCAATCTGCTCTCCTCCGACACCTTCTACAACGACGACTCGGAGGAAGCGAACGAGATGTGGCGCAGAATGGGCGTCATGGCGATCGAGATGGAGGCCGCGGGACTCTACATGACCGCCGCCCGGGCCGGGAAGAACGCCCTCGCGATCTGTACCGTCTCCGACCACCTCGTGACCGGGGAAGCCACCACGGCAGAAGAGCGTCAGACCACCTTCACGGCGATGATGGAAGTCGCGCTTGAGACGGCCGCCGCGATGGACAAAGAAAACGGGGCCGCGTCATGACTCTGATTGAAATCTTTGACCGCTCCCCCATTGAAAACCTCGTCAGCACCATCGCCCTCCGGCCCGACCAGACCATCTACATCGGCACGGACGTCAAGCGGATGCAGCGCGCCCTGCCCGTCTACCGCGAGATCCTCGACGGGCGGGGGATCGGGACCGAACTGATCTTCCGCTCCGCCGCGAAAAACGACCTGGAAGCCACCCTTGCCGTGATCGACATGATCCTCGACGAACGCTCCGACGAGCCGGACGAGATCTGCCTCGTGGATATCTCGGGCGGGGACGAGACCCTGCTCCTCTCCGTCGGGCTGATCCTCGGGACAAGGGCCTGGGAACGGCGCAAACTGCTCGCCTTCCGGCTGAACCTCTTCACCCGGATCGCCACCTATTTCCTCGTCCGCCGGGACGAAAACGGAGAACTGGCCGTCGCCCGGGAACAGCAGGACTTTTCAAACGCCAGCGGGAATCCCCTCTATCTGACGGTGGATGAAAACGTCATGCTCCACGGCGGCAGCATCACCTCCCGCAGCGAGACCTTCGATCTGGACGATCCCGTCTGCGAGGACATCGACGCCCTGTGGGAGGTCTCCCGCAAGGACTGCGTGGGCTGGAACGCCTCCGTCGGACGTCTCTCCGCCGAGGTCAGCCGGTACGCCGACGGGAACAACCTCTACGCCATCCCGGAAGAAGCCCTCGGGACGGGCAAGAACAAGCTGAACCGCGACTTCTTCAACCAGCTCGTGGGGCGGGGGCTCATCAAGCTCCGCCGGAACGAATCCGGGCTTCTGATTTTCAACTACAAGAACCGGATCGTGCGGGAGTGCCTCACGAAATCCGGCTCGGTCCTCGAATACTACACCTACAAGACCGCGCTCAAAATGCGGGAGAACGGCTTCCCGGTGTTCGATTCGGTGGAGACCGGGGTGGTCCTCGACTGGGACGGCCGCGCCAACGGGACCCGGAACGAGATCGACGTCATGATGATGCGCGGGGTCACGCCCGTGTTCATTTCCTGCAAGAACGGGGACATTTCGGTGGACGAGCTCTACAAGATCGGGGCTGTGGCGGACCGGTTCGGAGCGGATTTCTCCAGACGCGCCCTCTTGTCCACCGCGTTCTTCGACAGCGGAAGCCGGGGATTCGCCGGGCCGAACGCCTCGAACAACATGGAGGAACGGGCCCGCGACATGCGCATCCGCCCGATCTCCTGCGTGCACAGAATGACGGAAAGCGAATTCGCGCAGGCGCTGTCGAAACTGGCGCTGTGATCCGCGAGGAGCGGCGTTCCGACCGGAAGCGAAACTGAATCACATAATACTAAATCCCTTCTAAGGGGTTACGCGGCTTCTTGAAAGAAGCCTGGCAAGAACTTCTGAAATGGATAGGGACAGGCTACATCAATAATGTGAA
>CACZNC010000003.1 GCA_902782445.1 uncultured Ruminococcus sp. | reverse complement strand
TCCGAACTGACCCTCTACGGCGAGAAGACCGCTGAAAAGGGCGCGGCTGACGAAGCTCTCGACGAAAAGGCCGAGGCTCCTCAGACCTTCGACTTCGGCATCATTGCCGCTGTCGCTGCTGTCGTGTCTCTCGGCGGCTTCGCGGTTGCCAAGAAGAAGCACTGAGTTTCAAAGGATCCGCGTGATCCCGACTGAATTCAGGTAAAAAGAAAAGGATCGCAGTACCCAATGCTGCGGTCCTTTTTTCTCTGTGGTTTTCAAACTATTCTCGGTAAAAAACTAACTATATGGGTTTCGATCGCAAGATGTAGAATGCGAACGAAGGGGTGGGAAATGCCATATATCCAAACAGGACACGGACCATCCCACCCCCGAGAATCCCCTTTGGGAATTCTCGCTGCCGTCAGCCATAACATAATACCATATATCCAAACATGACACGGGCCATCCCACCCCCGAGAATCCCCTTCGGGAATTCTCGCTTGCGTCAGATGTAACATTGAGCTCGCGTGCGATAACTCTGATACGGTTGGATAGCTATATTGGTGTGTTAGGGTTTCGACGATACGTTATTGGTATATCCTGTCCCTATCCATTTCAGAAGTTCTTGCCGCTGAACTTGTTCAGCAGGGCTTCATTCGGGGAAGCCGCGTTTCCTTTTCGTTTGAGATCAGTATCAGATCTGATCCGCGATCCCCAGAATCAGTTTTTCCGTATCGTTCCAGCCGAGGCAGGGGTCGGTGATGGACTTGCCGTAGGTCCCCTCGCCGATCTTCTGCGCGCCTTCTTCCAGATAGCTTTCGATCATCAGGCCCTTCACCAGACGGCGGATATCCTCCGAGTGACGGCGGGCGTGGAGGACTTCCAGCGCGATACGGACCTGCTCCTTATACTTTTTGCCCGAGTTCGCATGGTTGGTGTCCACGAGGGCGGCGGGGTTTTTCAGCCCGGATTCGGCGTATTTCTCCGAGAGCAGGATCAGGTCTTCGTAATGGTAGTTCGGCAGGCTCTGCCCGTGCTTGTTCATATACCCCCGCAGAATAGCGTGAGCCAGAGGATTGCCCGCGCTCTCCACTTCCCAGCCGCGGTAGATGAACGCGTGGGGGTGCTGAGCCGCCGTGATGGAGTTCATCATGACCGAGATATCGCCGCCGGTGGGATTCTTCATGCCCACGGGGATATCCAGTCCGCTGGCGGTCAGACGGTGCTGCTGATCCTCCACGCTTCTCGCCCCGACCGCCACGTAGGAGAGCAGATCGGAAAGATAGCGGTGGTTTTCCGGGTAGAGCATTTCGTCCGCCGTGGACAGTCCCGTCTCCGCCAGCACCCGCATGTGGATCTCCCGGATGGAAATGATGCCTTTCAGGAGATCGGAGTCCCCGGCCGGATCGGGCTGATGGAGCATCCCCTTGTATCCGTCCCCGATGGTGCGGGGCTTGTTGGTGTAGACGCGGGGGATGATGAGGATCTTGTCCGCGACCTTTTCCTGCACGCCGGCGAGCCGCAGGGCGTATTCGAGCACGGCGTCTTCCCGGTCCGCCGAGCAGGGGCCGACCACGAGAAGGAATTTGTCGCTCTTCCCCTCGAAGATCTGGCGGATGGCCACGTCCCGGGCGACCTTTTTCTGTTCGAGATCAAGGGAGATCGGGAACATCTCCTTGATCTCCATCGGGATGGGCAGCTTGCGCTTGAAGTTCATATTCATGGCGTATACCTCTTATTTTTTATCGAATAAAGCGCGTCTCTCGGTGGAGATCCGCATCATTTCCTTCATTTTTTCCGTATTGCCGTCGGCGAGATAGGTCCGCATCCGGTGCAGTTCTCCCGTGAAGGCGTCGATCTCCGCCACCAGCTTTTTCCGGTTGAGGAGGAAGAGCTCCGACCACATGTCCTCGTTGATCCGGGCGATCCGCGTCAGGTCCCGGAAGGAGTCCCCCGTGTAGTCCACCAGATGCGGCTCCGTGTTGGAGGTCATGAGGGCGACCGCGATGCAGTGGGTCAGCTGGGAGACGAAGGCGATCATTTCGTCGTGTTTGTCCGGAGTGAGCTCGCTGATCCGGGAAAATCCGAGGACCCGGCCGAGCTCCTTGCAGGTTTCGATCGCCTCCGGGGTGTTCTTCTCCGTGGGGGTGACGATGTAGTTCGCGCCGCGGAAAATCGCGTCCGTGCTGTTCTCGACGCCGTAGACCTCCCGGCCCGCCATCGGATGGGCGGCGATGAATTCCACCCCTTCCGGAAGCATGGCCTGGACCTCGTCCACCACCGCGGATTTCACGCCCGTGACGTCGGTGACGAGGGTGCCGGGGGAGAGCAGGTGCCCGTTCTCCCGGATCCATTCGAGGAAGATGTGGGGGTAGAGCGCGAAGATCACCAGTTCCGATCCGCCGATGAGGACGGGATCCGTCTCCGTCGTGCCGTAGGAGATCATCCCCTCTTTCAGGGCGTAGTCGATGGAGGACTGATCTTTCGTGACGCATTTCACCTCGTACCCGGCTTTGGTGAGGGCGCGGGCGTAGCTCCCTCCCATCAGGCCGAGACCGACGATCAGGATCTTCTTATCTTTGGGGATCATCATGAAGACTTACCTCGATTCCAAGTTTTGAAAGGGCCTCGAAGAATTCCGGCCAGCTCTTGCGCACGCATTCCGCTCCCATAAGCTCCCCGCCGGTGAAGGAGAGCAGAAGGGAGGCGGCCATCGCGATCCGGTGGTCGTTGTGGGCATAGACGGGTTGATCCGGTTTTTTCAGCCCGCCGGGGGAGGGGAAGACCCGGATCTCGTCCTCTCCGATCTCGCACCGCGCGCCGAATTTCGCGATCTCCTCCGTCATCGCCGATCCCCGGTCGCTCTCTTTCAGTTTCAGCCGCGCGGTCCCCGTCAGAGTCACGCCGTGAAGCGCGCTCCCGAGAGCCATGATGACCGGTGCGAGATCGGGAATGTCCCGGATATCGACCGTCGGCGAACCCTCGGACAGGAGCGGGTAGATCTGCCGGTACGCGCGGTCCCCCTCCTCGCTTTCGGGATCGAGATTGCCGACCGTGACCCGGCCTCCGATCAGATTCAGCGCGTCGGGGAAGGCGGCGTTCGACCAGTCCCCCTCCACCCGGACGTCCTTCGCGCGAAAGACCTGATTCCCGGGGATCCGGAAACCGTTTGGCCCGTCCTCTTCGATGCGGATCCCGGATCTTCTCAGCACGGAGACCGAGATCTTCACATAGGGCAGGCTCACGACGGGCGGGACGAGTTCGAGGACGCTGGGGCCCGGAAGAAGCGGCAGGGCGAAGAGCAGACCCGTGATGAACTGGCTGGACACGCTGCCGTTGATGCGGAAATTCCCCGGCTCAAGCGGACCCCGAACCCGGATCCCGCCGTCCTCGCGCCCGAACTTCAGTCCCTTGTCCCGGCAGAGGTCCTCGTACACGCCGAGAGGACGTTCGAGCAGCCGCGGACTCCCCGTGAAGAGGGATCCCGCTGGACGTCGGAGCGCGGCGGGCAGGAAGAACCGGAGGGTGCTCCCGCTCTCCCGGCAAGGGAAGAGATCCGACGGGGGCAGAGCCTGCGGGTCCACGTAGGCGTCCACGCCGTCCAGCCGGACATCCGCCCCGAGGGATCTCGCACAGTCGATGGTCGCGAGCACGTCTTCGCTGAGGCAGAGTCCCCGGACGACGGACGAACTTTCCGACAGCGCGGCGGCGAGGAGGAAGCGGTGGGCGAGGGTCTTCGAGGGGGGCGCGTCCACCGATCCCCGGGCGACGGAGGGCCGGAACCGCGCGATCATCGGCTCTCCTCCCAGGTTTCGTCAGGCACATCCGGACCGGCGGGGATTTCTTTCTTCCCGTACCGGTCGATCAGATAGTCCATCGCCTCGAGATAGCCCTCGAAGCCGTGCCCTATGATCGAGGTTTCCGCGGCCAGCCGGACATAGCTGATCTGCCGGAAGTCTTCGCGCTTCGACACATCCGAAATATGGACCTCGACCGTCGGGATGCCGACCGCTTTGAGGGCGTCCAGAAGCGCGACGCTCGTGTGGGTGTACGCCGCGGGGTTGATGACGATCCCGTCGTAGATCCCGAAGGCCCGCTGGATCGCCGTGACGAGACGCCCCTCGGAATTCGACTGGAAGACCGCCGCGAACACGCCCTTCTCCCTCGCGTGACCCTGGATCAGATCCGTGAGGTCCCTCCAGGTCCGCCGCCCGTAGACGTCCGGTTCCCGCACCCCGAGCATATTGAGGTTCGGCCCGTTGAGAATCAGGAGTTTTATCATAATCGTTTCCGGTTCCTTTCTTCTTTCAGGGGAGTGGTTCATCCTTCCGCCAGCCAGTCCGTCCCGAACCGCAGGGTCAACAGATCCGCGATCACAAAGGCGGTGAGGCCGTTCACGGCGGAGCGGGCGCGGTGCACGATCGCCGGATCATGCCGTCCGCCCCCGGGATGTTCCGCGTTCTTTCCGGCGAGGAAATCCACGCTCTCCTGGGGGATGCCGAGGGAGGGGGTGGGCTTGACCGCAATTCGCATCAAGATCGGCATTCCATTGGTGATCCCGCCGTTGATCCCGCCGTTTTTGTTGGAGGAGGTGATGAAGGGGGGACCGCCGTTCTGTTGCGGATTGACGCGGATCGGATCGTTCGCCTCGCTTCCCTTCATGTCCGCGAAGCCGAAGCCCGCGCCGAACTCCACGCCCTTGACGGCGGGGATCGAGAACATCGCGTGGGCGAGCTCACTTTCCACCGAGTCGAAGAAGGGTTCGCCGAGTCCGGCGGGAACGCCCGTGACGACGGTTTCGAGCACGCCGCCGACGCTGTCCCCCGCCTCCGCCGCCTCCCGGATCTTTGCCTTCATCGCCTCCGCCGCGTCGGGATCGAGGACGGGGAAGGGCAGGGAGGAGAGCGTCTCGAAATCCGCCTCCGTGTCGCCGAAAGGCCGGTCATAAATCCCTGCGAGGGAGGAAATGTGGGTGCCGACGCGGATCCCGCGCTTCCTGAGGGCTTCGCTGAGAGGCGCGCAGACGGCGGTGAGGGCAGCGGTGAGCCGTCCCGAGAAATGACCTCCGCCCCGGTAATCCTCGAATCCGTGATATTTATAGTGGGCGGTCAGATCGGCGTGACCCGGCCGGGCGATCCCACGGAGATAGTCAGCGCTTTTCGTGTCCGCGTTCCGCACGATCACGGTGAAGGGGGTCCCGGTGCTTCTGCCCTCGAAGACCCCGGAGAGGATCTCGAATTCGTCCTGCTCCCGCCGCGCCGTGGAGATCGACCCGGACGGACGGCGAAGGGCGAGGGCGGACCGGATGGCGTCTTCCCGGATCCCGATCCCCGGGGCCAGCCCGTCGACAGTCGCTCCTACCACGGGACCGTGGCTCTCGCCGAAGATTGTGAGGGTCAGCGCGTTTCCGAAGGTGTTTTTCATCTCTTCCTCCCGAATACCGATTCATACCTCTGGATGAGGGCGTCCGCCGATTCGGTCCCGATCCGGCAGGTCCCCGGCTCGTCGACGAACACCGCGTCGATCCCACCTTTTCCGCTCTTCTTGTCGTGGAGCATGGCTTCCCGGATCGCGGAAGAGGGCGCGGAGACCGAAGAGGGCAGGCTGAGCTTTTCATAGATCGGGATCAGCCGCCGTCTCAGAGCCTCCGAGCACATCGGGAGCATTCCGAGGGCGACGCATTCCCCGTGGAGCAGATCGGGAGACAGTACGCTCTCGATCGCGTGTCCGAGGGTGTGGCCGAAATTGAGGATCTTGCGGAACCCCGCCTCCCGCTCGTCCGCTTCGACCACCGCCTTTTTGATGCGGAGCGCGCCTTCGATCACCCGGGGCAGGCAGAGGAAGGGATCCTCCTCCTCGAACACCCGGAAGAACTCCGCGTCCGAAGTCAGGGACATTTTCAGCGCCTCCGCCATTCCGGCCGAGAGCTGGCGGCGGGGCAGGGTGGCGAGGGCGGCGGGATCGATCAGGACGGCTTTCGGCTGCCAGAAGGTCCCGACGGTGTTCTTGGTCCCGCGGAAATCCACGGCCGTCTTCCCGCCGATGGAGGAATCGACCTCGGAGAGCAGGGTGGTCGGGATATTGTAAAAGTCGATCCCGCGCATATAGAGGGAGGCCGCGAATCCGGTGAGATCCCCGACAACGCCCCCTCCGACGGCCACCGCGCAGTCGTGCCGCGTGAATCCGTGCTCCAGCATCGCGCCGAGCAGTTCTTCGAGCTTATCGAAGGATTTGCTCCCCTCCCCCGCGGGAACGGTGACGAGGACCGGATCCTCAGCGGCTTTGGCGACGGTCCGGGCGTATTCCGGGGGGACGCCGCCGTCCGTCACGATCAGGACCCTGCGCCTGAGATCGAACAGTTCCCCGGCCTTTCCGAGCGCGCCGGATTCCAGATAAATCGGATAGCTCCGCTCGCCGAGTTCCATGCGGATCGTCATATCGCCGCCGCCTTTCCCGGGGAATAGGACCCCACCAGTTTCAGCTTGTCGCATACGCCGGAGAGCTGTTCCATCATGTCTCGGCCGTTGTTGCATCGGATATTGCCCTCGCCCTCCACGTAGAAATAGTAGTTCCAGAGCAGGGTTTTGAGCGGGCGGGAGTGCAGGGAGCGCATGTTGTAGCCGTGGTTTCCGATGATGCGGATCGCCTCGGCCAGGGATCCCGCCTGATTCTTCACCGAGAAAACGAGGAAGAAATTGTCGTCCTCCCGGCCCGGCGCGTCGTTTTCCGCCCGGGAGAGGACCGCGAACCGCGTCGTGTTCTGGCCGACCTCGTTGATCTTCGCCGCAAGGACGTTCAGCCCGCAGAGCTTCGCCGCCTCCGCCGTTCCGATGGCCGCGAGGGAGGGATCCCCCGTTTTCGCGACATACCGGGCGGCCTCTGCTGTGTTGCCGTACTCGCGGGTCTCGAATCCGTGCTCCCGGATGTAAGGCGCGCACTGGGCGAGGGCCTGGGGATGGCTGACGACCGTTCGGATCTCACCGATCGCCGCGCCGGGGAGGGCAAGAAGATTCTGTACTACCGCGAGATCGAGGATATTGTTGATATAGAGGGGCCCGGAGAAGATCAGATCGCACACCGCGCCGACCTCTCCCGCCGTGCTGTTTTCGATGGGCAGAACCGCGCAGTCGCAGTCCCCCTCGGTCACCGCGCGGTAGGCGGAAGCGAAATCGGGGCAGGGAACGGGTTCGCCGTCGGGAAAGAGCTTCGTGACCGCCTCTGCCGCAAAGGCCCCCGGGATCCCGGAATAGGCGATCCGCGCGCCGGAGATCAGCCGGGTCTGGAACGCCCGGGAGGTCGCCATCACGTCGCGGAGAAAGCGGACGTAGTATTCCCGGAGCAGGGGATCCGCTATTCCTGCCGCGTTTTTGCGGATCAGCTCGTCCTCCCGCGCGGGATCGTATACGGGCAGGCCCCGCTCCTTCTTGTAGGCGGCGATCCGCTTCACGGCTTCCATCCGCCGGGAGAAGAGAGCGGCCATTTCAAGGTCGACCTCGGAGATCGTCCGGCGGGCAAGGTCCAGTTCGTTCATCGTTGTTCATTCCTCCAACAAAAAACACAGAAAACGGAGTTCGTCTTCTGCGTCCTGCGAAAGCGCGTCCCGTGAGAGCGGAACATTTTCTGACAAAAACCGCAGAAGACCTTCCGGCATTCTGCGGGCGAGTGAAAATCGGATTTCTTCACTGTGCGGAGCCGGAACGCCGGGAACTCGGGGCGTAATAATAAAATCGCACAGTATAGAAATATGTACGGTCCGTCATGCTCCGTTCCTCCCCTGAATGTTCCGGGTTATGTTTTGCAAGATTATACCACGGGATGAATGAATTGTCAAGCAAACTTGCGCATCAAAAGCAAAATCGTGGATTTGTACGGACACCGCGCGGGGATCCGTTCCGATTCGTGGAATTCCACGGAATCTCAGCCGCGCTCCGCTTTCTTCGGGGAATTCAGCCGTTTCCGCGCGAACAGAAGAAGCTTCGCGAAGATCAGATTGCCGAACAGGAGCATCGCGATGGTCAGGTACCAGAATCCGCCGAAGTTGAATCCGTAAAAATCCGGCCATCCGCCGCGTCCTTCCCCGAGGAGGAAGACCATGTACACGTAGACCGCGCCGTATACCGCCGTCTGCACGATCCCCGGGAGCGGGTTCTTTGCCGGGTAATCCGCTTCTTTTTCAAGGAAGAGAAAGGCAAAAACCGAAAGGACGGGATTGACGAGGTGGAACCAGAAGTTCTGGCCCGAGAACATCCCGTCGAATCCGAAGACCGGACCGAGGAAGAGAAGCACCGTCATCATCGTGAGAGTGAGCGCCGAGGTTGCGATAAACCGGAAAAGCGACAGCCAGCGGGGAACGGCGAAGACTCCGCGAATCAGAGCGCAGGCCGCACAGACGGACATCGGAACGGCGACGAGGGCGGCGAGGATGTTCGACAGGGTGGTGTAGTACCGGAGCGCTCTTGTGTTGACGGTCGGATCGTCCGGCCGCTCCGCGAAGAAAAGCATACCGAAAACGATGAAGGCGGTGAGGACAAGGATGCCCGCGTTGACGGCGAGGGAAAGCGCGGCGCGGATCCGTGCGTGTTTCACGGACTGCTCCTCCTTTTTCGGATCATTTCGCATACAGGGCTCCGACGACGCGGTTGAACAGCGAAGCGGGGAGAAGGCGGGCGAGAGCGCAGACGGCCTTGTAGGATAATCCGATGGTCGAGACCGGCGGGACGGATTTTTTCAGAGCCTGACGGGCGAGATAGGCTCCGGCCTTCGCGGGGTCCATGCCGTTCTGCTCGTCGCGCTCCATCTTCGAGACGCTCCGGGAGATCCGGCCGCCGTAGAGATCGTCCCCGAGAGCCGATTTTTCCCGGGCCGCGGTGAATCCCGTTCTGATATCCCCTGGCTGGACTGCCGTGACGGTGATCCCGCAGGGCCGGACCTCGTTCGCCAGCGCGGCGGTCCAGGCGTTCAGGGCAGCCTTCGCCGCGGAATAGTAAGCCTGAAACGGAATGGCGACGGGGGCGGCTACGGAGGACACGTTGACGATCCGCCCGCTCCCCTGCTTCCGCATGACGGGAAGGACGGCCTTCGTCACATTGACCGCGCCGAAGAAATTCACGTCGAACTGCTTCTTCGCGTCGGCGAGCTCGGTGAACTCCACGGCCCCCGAGATCCCGAACCCGGCGCAGTTGACGAGGATGTCGATCCGCCCGGATTCCGCGAGGACCGCGGCGACAGCCTTTCCGACCGCCGCCTCGTCCGTCACGTCCGCCGTCAGGGAGGTCAGCCCGCCGAGATCCGCGTGACGCCGGCTCAGCGTGTAAACGCGGCATCCCCGGTCTCTCAGGGCGTTTGCCGCCGCGAGTCCGATCCCCGAGGTCCCGCCGGTAACGAGGGCGACGGGGGAGGATCCGGGATCATTCTTCATGGGGGATGATCGAGGCGATGATGTCGTCCGCTTCCTCCACGAGGGATTCGGTCAGCGTCGCCATGCAGGAGGTGCGCAGGAGACATTCGTGTTCCGCGCAGGCCGGGGTAATGACGGGATTGACGTAGACGCCGGCGTCGAAGAGTTCCCGGGCTTTGCGGAGGGTGTTCTCCTCCTCGTAGGTGTAGATCGGCACCACGGGCGTTTCGGATTCGATGATGCGGACGTGCCGGTCTCTGAGGCATTTGCGGTGGTACGCGCTGATCTCGCGCAGACGGTCGACGCGCTCCGGGTGCTTCCGCAGATAGCGGAGGGAGGCGAGGGCGACGGCGCAGGAGGACGGGGTGATGGAGGCCGAGAAGATGAAGGGGCGGGAGACGTGGCGCACATATTCCACGGCTTCGCGGGAGGAGGCCATGTAGCCGCCGAGGGACGCGAGGGATTTCGAGAAGGTCCCCATGTAAATGTCGACCTGATCCTCGAGACCGAAATGGCTTGCCGTGCCGCGTCCGCCCTTGCCGATCACGCCGAGGGCATGGGCGTCGTCCACCATGACCCGGGCGCCGTACTTCTGCGCCAGCGCGCAGATCTCGGGGAGCTTCGCGATATCGCCGCCCATGGAGAAAATGCCGTCCGTGACGATCAGGCAGCCGTAGGTCTCCGGGACCTTCTGCAGCTGGGCTTCGAGGTCCTCCATGTCGGCGTGGCGGTACATCATCAGCTTGCCGAAGGAGAGGCGGCATCCGTCGTAAATGGAGGCGTGATTCTCACGGTCGCAGATCACGACGTCGTGGCGGCCCACAATGGCGGAAATGATGCCGAGATTGCTCTGGAACCCCGTCGAGAAGGTGGTGACCGCCTCTTTTCCGAGGAAATCCGCAAGCTCCGATTCGAGCTCGATGTGCATGTTCAGGGTGCCGTTGAGGAAGCGGGAGCCGGAACAGCCGGTGCCGTAGACCTCGAGGGCTTTGATCCCTGCTTCGATGACTTCGGGCTCGGTCGTCAGACCCAGATAGTTGTTGGAGCCGAGCATGATGCGCCGCTTGCCCTCCATCACGACTTCGCAGTCCTGACGGGTCTCGAGCGCATGGAAATACGGATAGATTCCGGCTTCCTTCGCGTCGTCCACACGGGAACGCTGCCGGCATTTATCAAAGAGATCCACCATGGGAATATGCCTCCGGGAAGTTAAAACTTCTGAACTAATATTTGGGATTATTATACCCTCATTCCCCGGATTTGTCAACAGGAAACGAGAATTCTTAATTAATTATTCATGAAATTCAGAACTTCGAAAGATTCACCCGAGGGAACAATACGGAGCCTTTCCGAAACCGGGGCTGAAGAGGGCGGAAAAACCGGCCGATCCGTCGTTTTCTCCAAAGCGGACACATTTATGTTGTGGAGGTTGACGAAATGGGGAGGGGAATTGAAAAACTTCTTTCGAGTTCATGAAATCTCCACAAATGAGTGATATAATATTTCAATCCAAGTGTATCATGCGCAGAGTGGGCCTTACCGTTGCGATCCTCTGCGCCCGGAAGGAGTTTGATGCTTCGATGAAACGGAAATTCAGCATCCTCCTCGCCGCGCTGCTTCTCGCGGGATCCCTCGCCGGATGCAGCGAATCGAAGGAGAATACGGACGCTCCCGCGGCCAGTCCCGCAAGCGAAGAAGGGAATCCCGCGGCCGAGACCGAACCCGTTCCCGAGGAGACCGCGGAGTCCTTCGATCCCGGCCTTCCCGAGAAGGATTTCGGCGGGCGTACTTTCACCTTCATGACGAAGAACAGCGCCACCTGGAGCGACTGGAAGGAATCCAGCATCTGGGCGGAGACCATGACGGCGGAAGTTCTGAACGACGCGGTGTTCGAGCGGAACAACTACGTCAACGAGACCTACAACGTCAAGATCGCCGAATACGCCCCGGACAGCGGGAAAATGTCCTCCGAAGCCGCGCAGGCCGTGACCTCGGGCGACGGGACCTACGACGTCGTCATGCCGCCCCTCAACATCGCCGGCGAGCTTCTCAAAAAGGGCTATCTGCTGGATCTGACGGAGCAGGACTATCTCCAGCTCGACCGGAAGTGGTGGGACGAGCGCTCGATCGCGGACCTCTCGATCGCCCACAAGCTCTATATGGTCTCCGGGGACCTCAGCACCCTGAACCACGACGCCACGTGGTGCACCATGATCAACCTCCAGCTGATCTCGGACTACGGCCTGAAAAAGCCCTACGAATACGTGGCGAACGACGAGTGGAACTTCGATACCTATAAGACCCTCTGCTCCACGGCCTCCCGGGATCTGGACGGCGACGGCGATTTCGACTCGGACGACGCCATCGCCAACCTCACCCAGAACGAGAACGCCACGGCCATGCTCGTCACCTTCGGGTATCACCTGATCGACAAGGACGAGAACGACATGCCGGTCTTCACCCTGATCGGGAACGAGCGCGTGGACAAGATCCTGCGCGACATCTCCGAATTCATGACCGACAAGACGGTCTCCCTGAACTATCACCAGTACGGAAGCCTCGGCTATCATCTTCTCACCACGAAGATGTTTGAGGAAAACCGGGGACTGTTCTGGATCACCAATTTGCAGATGGTCATCCGTCTGCGCGAAATGGAGACGGACTTCGGCATCGCGCCCTGCCCGAAATACGACGAGCAGCAGCAGAACTACCGCAACGTCGTGTGGTTCGTCGGATCCTACGCGACCATCCCCGTGTCCGTCCCCGATCCCTCCGAGAGCGCGTTCATCCTCGAGGCTCTGACGGCAAAATCGAGGGAACTGCTCCGTCCCGCGTACTACGAAGTCGCCCTGTCCCTCAAATACCTGCGGGACCAGGAGTCCGTGGAAATGCTCGACCTCGTGATCGACAACCGGGCGTATGAACTCGAGCACGCGTTCAGCTTCGGCGCGTCCGGGGCGGTGGAGAACATCGTCTTGAACGGAAAGGATCCCTCCTCCACCTTCGCGTCCCAGCAGAAGGTCATCAATAAGATGATCGACAAAGCGTTGAAAGACCTCGGCGCGGGAGAGTGATCTCCGGCCGTTCGTTCAAGGAAAGGAGAACTGATTTCCGAATGAAAAAACTGTTTTGCATCCTTCTCGCCTGCCTGATGCTGACCTCCGCCTTTGTCTCCTGCTCCGAAAACAAGGCCGAAGCGGACGACGGGTCTTCCCCGGCAAGTTCCGGCGGCACGACCCAGACGGACACCCCCGGCGTCGAGCCCGAGGAGACCGAAGAGGAGAAGATCACGGCGGTCTCCACCCTGACCCCCGAAGATTTCGGCGGACGGGACTACCGCATGATCTCCACCAACCAGGACAACCGTCAGGTCGACATCATCGCCGAAGAACTGACCGGCGCGACCATGAACGACCTCGTCTACAACCGCAACGCGAAGGTCGCCGAACTCTACAATGTTTCCATGAAAGCCGAACAGGCGGATTACGGCGCGATCAACAACATGGTGAAGCAGGACGCCTCCTCCGGGGACCTGTCCTACGACCTCTACCTCACCAACTACACGGCGAACTCCCTCGGCTCCGGCGGCTTCCTGTATGACTTCTACAAGATGCCCTCCCTCCAGCTCGACATGGCCTGGTGGGACCAGAACGAGAAGGAGGACCTCACCATCGCCGGGATGCTCTTCATGGCCATCGGCGATATCTCTCCCACAGAACTGCTCACCTCCGAATGCCTTCTCTTCAACAAGAGACTCTTTGACAACAAGAGCATCGCCTATCCTTACGACGCCGCCCTCGAAGGGACCTGGACCCTCGACAAGTGCTTCGCCATCGCGGACGGGCTGACCGAGGACCTCAACGGCGACGGCGAGATCAAGGTGGACGACGACCTCTTCTCCCTCACCTGCTGGTATGACTACGGCACGGCGGCTCTCTACGGCGCGGGCGGCGATTTCAGCTACGTCGACGACGCGGGCCAGGTGGTTCTGAGCATCGATCTCGAAAAGCTCGTCGCCATCTACGAAAAGCTCTTCAAGCTCTTCATCGGCACCGAGGCCAACTACGAGAGCGCCCAGCACGAACGCTCCTTCAAGGTCTTCAACGAAGGGCGCGCCTACTTCTGCGGCATCACCTTCCAGAAGATCGAAACCTTCCTGCGCGACATGGAAGACGACTACGGCGTGCTCCCGAACCCGAAATTCGACGAGGACCAACCGAACTACTCCACCTGCGTGTCCGGTGCGGGCTCCATGGTGGTCGTTCCCGTCTCCTGCCCCGATCCGGCCTTCGTCGGAGCCGTGATGGAAGGCATGGCCGCCGCGTCCTACGATCTCATCACCCCGGACCTCATCAACGTCCTCGCCTCCACGAAGAACGTCCGCGACGAGCAGTCCTCGCAGATCGTGCAGATGATCATCCGCAACCGCAATTTCGACACCGCCCGCAACCACGACGTTCAGTGCGACCGCTTCGTCGAGACCATGATCCCGAAGAAGGACGACGCCGTCGCTTCCTATTTCGCGAAGAACGAAAAGATGTGGGGCAAACTGATCGACAAGCTCAACTCGAGTTACGAAAAGCTCCGCGAACGCGGCTGAACGTCCGCGCGCTGAAAAGACCCGCAAAGCATTTTCAATCATAAAATGGAGGATTTCATGAACAAGAAACTGACAGCCATCCTGCTCGCTCTCCTCATGCTCCTGCCCGCTGCGCTCACCGCATGTTCGCAGGGGACGGAGAACGCCACTCCCGACGCGGACGCTTCGAATCCCGCCCAGACCCAGACCACGCCCGGAGCCGAAGAAGCCGTGGAAGCCGAACCCGAGCGCCTCTATGCCGACGTTCCCGCGGACTCCAATTTCGGCGGCGACGACTTCAACATCCTCTGCTCCTCCAACGCGGAATACGGCACCGTGAAGAACGACTTCCACGCCGAGGAGATCACCGGCGAAGCCATCAACGACGCACGC
Organism: uncultured Ruminococcus sp.; assembly: GCA_902782445.1. GTDB lineage: Bacteria > Bacillota > Clostridia > Oscillospirales > CAG-272 > UMGS1696. The sequence continues at coordinate 56,041 of CACZNC010000003.1, read as the reverse complement.
TTCAACCGGAACGCGACTGTCGGCGACCAGCTCAACGTCAAGATCGTCGATATCGAGGCGAACGTCGGATCCGGCGAAGGCCAGAACCTCATCACCCAGGACGTCAAGAGCGGGACCGGCGCGTATGACCTCGCGTTCTGCTGCGGCTACGCGACCTCCTCTCTTTCCACCAACAACTACCTGTACAATATCAAGAACGTCCCCTACATCAACCTCGAGGCTCCGTGGTGGGATCAGGTGGCGAACCGCGACCTGCAGATCCTCGACCAGCTCTTCTACACCACCGGCGACATTTCCACCGCCGACAACGATGCGACCTACTGCATCATGTTCAACAAGGGCCTGATCATCAACTACAACCTCCAGAACCCCTATGAGCTCGTGGACGGCGATCAGTGGACGATGGACAACTTCATCAACATGGCGACCCAGGTCCATCAGGACACCAACGGCAACGGTCAGGTGGACCGCGAAGACCTGTTCGGCGTCATGATCTGGGACGACTCCATGATGGGCATCGTCAACTGCACCGGCACCAAGTGCTGCACCGTCAATTCCGAAGGCCTGCTCGAATTGACCCTGAACAACGAGACCGTCATCGAAGCGGTCACGAAGTTCCTCGATTTCGCCATCCAGAAGGATATCGCGGACGCTTACCAGCGCACCAACTGGGACGACACCTGGCTCGTCACGAAGTTCTCCGCGAACGAGACCCTCTTCCTCATGCAGCTGATCCAGATCGTTCCGAAGATGCGCGAGATGGAGAACGACTTCGGCATCCTGCCCTACTTCAAGTACGTGGAATCCCAGAAGGAATACTACACCACCATCGGTTCCTGGCACTCCGTGTTCATGTGCATCCCGAACAACGGCACCGACCTCACCCGGACCGGCATCGTCACCGAATGCCTGGCGAACGAAGGTCTGTACGGCCTGACCGACGCCTACTATGAGAAGACCCTCGTCGGCAAGACCACCCGCGACCAGGAATCCGCCGCGATGCTCGACATCATCTTCGCCAACCGCGTTTACGACATGGGCTGGTACTTCCAGATCGGCGGGTACAACGAGGCCATCATGAACGAGCTCCGCAACTACCGCAACGAATTCGCCTCCATGTACAAGAAGGCCGAGAAGGTCGCCAACAAGACCCTCCAGAAGACCAACGACGCCTTCCTGAAAGCCCTCGAAGAGGCGGGCGGCTGATCCCCGAAAGACTGCCGTGACCGGACAGTTCGCAATACGGACTGAGATATAAGCGAAAAAGCCATAGCGTACCGGACCGTTTCGGCGGGGATACGCTATGGCAATTCTTTTTGCGGTTCCGGAATCGGGGAGAGTCCCGAATCTGCTTTATGGGATCACCGTTTCCACTGTTTCAGCGCTTCGATCCCTTCCGGCGTCACCGGGCGGATCCACTTTCCGCTGAACAGATGGATCTGCATGATGATATAGCGGATCGGCTCGTCGGAATAGGACAGGGCGAAGACCGCAAGGGTCGGCAGCTTCCAGATCATGCCCGCGGACCAGACGAGGGGAAGCACCATCAGCCACATGAACAAGATCTCCATGACTGTGCCGAAGGTGGCGTCTCCCGCGGCCCGGAAGGTGTCGTTCTGGGTCCAGTTTCCCATGCGGAACAGGGCGGCGGCCGCGTAGATCACGAGAAACCCGACCGCGATCCTGTAGCTCTCCCCCTCCATCCCCATGAGGGTGAGAATCTGCGAGCGTAGCAGAATGAGGGCGACGCAGAGGGTGCCGATGAATCCCTGACACAGCCAGACCAGCCGCCACGCCCGGGAAAAGGCGATCTCCGGTTCCCCCGCGCCGACCCTTGTCCCGACCAGAACGGACGAGGCGTTCGAAAATCCGGCGAAGAATCCGATCACAAGCCCCTCCAGCGTCCGGAACACGGCGAGAGCGGCGATCGCCTCTTCGGGCTGACGGCCGAGAACGACATTGATCACCATGAACCCGATCCCGATCAAAACCTCGTTCATGATGATCGGGAAGCATTTGCGGAGGTACAGGCCCACCAGCGCCCGGTCCCAGCGGAAGTGCCGCCGGAACGCGAGAAGATAGGGATGCCGCGTCTTCTTCGCCAGAAAGATCACGGTCCCGGTATTGACGCACTGGGAAATGACCGTAGCCAGCGCCGCGCCCCGGACCCCCAGAGCGGGGAAGCCCAGATTTCCGAAGATCAGGCACCAGTTCAGAAAGACGTTCGTGACAACGGCGGCGACGGAACCGTAAAGGGGGATCCGCACTCGTTCGGTACAGCGGAGAAGGGCGGCCATCCCCATGGAAAACACCATGAGCGGGTAGGCGTATCCCACGATGGAGAGGTATTCCGCGCCGACCGCCTGAATGCTCGTCTTGTCCGTATAGAGCCGCATGACGGCGGAGGGGGAGAAGAGGGCAAAGGCGCCGAAGAGAAAACCGACGGTCATCATGCAGGTGAGCGTCAGACCGTAGGAACGGTTGATGCCGTCGTCGTCCTTCGCGCCGAAATACTGGGAGAAGAACAGCATCCCGCCGCCGACAAAGCCCCAGTACCCGCTGAACATCAGGGAGGAGAACTGGGCGCAGAGACCGACCGCTCCGACCTCGATCTGACCGAGGGAAGCGATCATCATGGTGTCGATCATCGAGGCGGTTGTGGTCAAAAGATTCTGCATCGCCACCGGAACGGCGATCACAGCGACTTTTTTGATGAAGTCGGGCCAGTTGAAGCGCGTTTTAGACATCGAAGGACTCCTCGAAGGACGGAGCAGACCCGCGGTCCCGGAAATCCGAAAGGCGCGTCCCTTCTTTTTTCCGGCGGATCTGTGTGAACCGATTATATCACAGAGCGGGGAAGAAGTCAATTCCCGGAGAGGGAGGTCCCCACCCCCGGCCCCGTGAAATTTGAGCGAATCCCATGGCGCGGACTGTTGACAAAATCCCCGAAAACCGGTATAATAAGACAGCCACAGGCAAAAAACCAGTCTGCCCCATTTCAATATAGATCCCGCTTTATGACGGACCGGATCCTGTGAAAATAGCATGAAAGGGGAAACTACGATGAAGAAAAAACCGATCCTCTCCCTGCTTCTGGCCGCTCTTCTGTTCATTCAGACGGTCTCATGCAGCAGCGGCGGCACGAACGAGGAAAAGGAGACCCAGGCGGACAACGCGGCAGTCGAGGAGGCCCCCGCCCCCGGCAGTCAGGAGGAGGAAGAACCCGAAGGCAACGGGCGGTCCGACGTGAAGGACTCCCTCCCGGACGACCTCGATTTCGGCGGAGCGACGCTTCACTTCTTCACCCGCGGCGGCGACCGGGACACCCAGATGGAATTTCAGGCGGAAGAGCTGAACGGCGAGGTCGTCAACGACGCCGTTTACACCCGCAACCTGAAAGCCCAGGAGCGGCTGAACATCGCCATGGATCTGATCCTCGCCAACGTCAACATCCACGGCGGCACGAACTCCGATATCCAGAAATCCGTCCACTCCGGCTCCGGCGACTACGACCTCCTCGGCAACGGTATGTATTCGATGATGTCCCTCACGATGGAGAACATCCTTCTGCCGATGAACGATCTGCCCTATCTGGATTTCACTGCTCCCTGGTACAATCACGCCTTCCTCGACCAGACCAATTTCAACGGCAAAAACTACACCGTGATGGGCGAGGTCGGGCAGACCATGATCTCCGGCGCTTTCGTCATGTTCTTCAATAAGACCCTGCTCGACACCTTCTACAACGGAGAGGTGAACATATATCAGATCGTGAACGAGGGCGAGTGGACCATCGACAAGATGACCTCTCTCTGCGAGCCGGTCTATCAGGACGCGAACGGCAACGGCGAGGCGGACGAGGGGGATATCTTCGGCCACTACTTCACTAACACCGACACCCTCGGCGCGGACTCCTTCTACGGGGCCTCCCGGATCGAATACCTGAAAAAGAACGACGATGGCACCTGGTTCTTCAACGCCGCCTGCGAACGGATGATCACTTTCACGGAGAAGATGCACAAGCTCCTCTTCGAAGGGACGAACACCCTGCGCCTGCCCTACAACAACGACGACATTTTCAACACCATGAAGGCGGATCAGACGATCTTCACCACCTGGATGCTCTCCGGCATTGACCTCTTGCGGGATATGGAATCCGACTTCGGGATCATCCCCATGCCGAAATTCGACACGGCGCAGGAGAAATACGCCGAATACGTCCACGACGCGTCCTCCTCCTTCAGCATCCCCACCACGGAACAGGATCCGGCGATGGTGGCGGCGTTCCTCGAAGCCATGAGCGCGGAGTCCTTCCGCACCGTGACCCCCGCCTACTTCGAGACCGCCCTCAAATCGAAGTATTCCCGCGATTCCGAGACCTCCCAGATGCTCGACATCATCGTGGACGGGATCTACCTGGACATCGGCTACATCTTCGGCGGCAGCTTGAACAGCCCCATCGGCAAGATCCGGGGCGTTCTCGCCAACGCGACGAACTGTGAAAACGCCGCCTCCTCCCTCGCCAAGAACGAAAAGGCGACAATGAAGTCCCTTGAAAAACTGCTCCAGAAATACGAAGAGATCGGTTGAGGAGCAGAGCAATGCATTCGCCCCTTTCCCATGCGGAAGAATTCGCGGAGGGAGGGGCTTTTTCGTGTCGGAAGGACTTGAAAGAAGACGGATCCCGCTGTATAATGGAGGTGCCGGGAACGGGGAAGGGAACGCCCGTATCCGTAGGGAAAGGTTTTTTCCCCGCCGGGCGACCTGCAGACCGGACAGGGGCGCAAAAAAAGGCAGACAGTCGAAAGATCCGAGGGGAGGGAACCTCTATGCGTCATGTCCTCGCAGTTGTTTCGAAAGGGATCTTATTTTTCATTCTGACGGTCCTTGCGCTGTACCTTCTCCTTGCCCTGACCGCTTTCGTCACGGCGCTGTTTCAGGTTCGGCGCAATGCCGCGGATCAGGACAGGCGCATGTCCCTGCTCCGGGAGAAATACAGTTCTTCCTATACCCCCTCGGACGAACAGCGCATCGCGTCCTTTCCGCTCTCCGACGCTTCGATCCGGCTGAACGAAGTGTCCTTCCTCGCCACCCACAACAGCTATCAGCCCCGAGCGGGATGGCCGTACCGGACGCTTCTGCGGGCACTTAGCCTGATCCCGAAGGTCCCGGTGGACGGAAGGCTCGCCGGATTCGAGATGGACGGCCTGACGGAACAGCTGGAGCACGGGATCCGCAGTCTGGAACTGGACGTGCAGGCGGCGGGGGACGGGAAGTTCAGCGTGACCCACTTCCTCCTCGACAACCGCTCTTCCTGTCAGGATTTCGAAACCGCCCTCGAAGAGCTGAAACTCTGGTCCGTCCACAATCCCCGCCACCTCCCGCTGATCGTTCTGATCGAGCCGAAGGAGATCAAATTTGCCCTCGGGAACCTGCGCTCTTTCGACGCGGACTGCGCCATGGCTCTCGACGGAGTGATCCGTTCGGTCATGGGGGATCTGCTGCTGACCCCGGGGGAGACTGTGGGGGAGTACGAATCCTTTGCCGCCATGCGCGCGGACGACGGCTGGCCGCTTCTGGAAGACTGCCGGGGACGGGTCCTCTTCGTCCTGCATCCCTGCTCCGTGACAGAGGACTACATCGAACTGGACAGGAGCATCCGGACGCAGGCGATGTTTCCGTGCCTCCGATATGGCGGGATCCATGAGGAATACGCGTCCTTCATTCTGGACAACAATCCGAAGAGCGTGACGGAGCACCCGGAAGAAGCCGCTCTCCGCCTCATGGTACGGACCCGCGCGGACGATTACCCGGATTTCAGCGCCGAGAGGTATGCCGATGCCGACCGGTGCGGAGCGCAGATCGTCACGACGGATTTCCCTCCGAGGGATTCCAGGGCGGAGGAGCACACATACAGCTTTGACGGGTATACGGCCAGACTGAGCGGCAGCGCTTCCCGGCCGGAGAATTGAAAGAGCTCCCGACAGCGGAAACTTGGTCTGCCGGACAGATCCGCAATCTCATCGGCCGCCCGGTCTTTTCCCTGCGGGCTGTTGACAGGGCTCCGGGTTTCCTGTATAATGAACAAAAAATGATCCGAACCGCGGAAACGGAGGGTATTTTCGTGAAAAAAGAGAAATACGACGTTCTGGTCGTCGGAAGCGGTCCTGCCGGGATCGCCGCATCCCTTGCCGCCGCCCGGGAAGGAAGAAAAACGGCTCTGCTCGAACGGTACGGATGCCTGGGCGGGGGAATGACCTCCTCCTACGTCCGCCCGTTTCTGGGCAGCGTCGGGAACGAGACGGTCGGACGCGAGATCGAAAAGCGGATCGCTGAGGCGGAGTCCTTCTGCTCCCCGGTGGAAGCGGCGAAGATCGTCCTTTCGGAAATGGTCCACGAGGCCGGGATCGACGTCTATCTGCAGACGCAGGCCGTATCCGCCGTCACATCCCCGACCCCGGAGGGACGCCGCCGCATCGAATCCGTCCTTGCAGCCTCCCACGGAGAGGAGTTCTCCCTGACGGCGGACTCCTATGTGGACGCGACGGGGGACGGCGATCTTTCCTCCGCCGCCGGAGCGGAATTCGCCATCGGACGGGATTCCGACGGACTTGTCCAGCCCCTGTCGATCATGTTCACGGTCGAGGGGATCGAACCGGATACCGGGCTCGTCTGCCGCCACGAAGAGGACTGGCAGGATCTCGGGGACGGGAGGGAATACCTCGATCTCTGTCATAAAGCCTGCGCAAGCGGAGAACTCCCGGCGTCCGTCAACATCGTGCGGCTGTATCTGACCGGAAGAAAAGGGGAGCGCATGGTCAACGCCACCCAGATGAACCGCGTGTACCCCCTCGATCCGAGATCCCTGGCCGAAGCGGAATACGAGCTCCGGGAACAGGTCAGGAAAGTCGTGCTCTTTCTTCAAAAGTACATACCGGGTTTTGAGCGGATCCGGGTCAACGGGAGCTGTACCACGACGGGCGTCAGAGAATCGCGCCGCGTGATCGGGGACTATGTTCTGAGCGCGGAGGATCTTTTCGCGGGCAGACGCTTCGACGACGCGGTCGTCACGGACGCGTTCTTCTGCATTGATATCCACAACCCAGACGGAGCGGGACAGGCGGAAAGGGACGGATGCCCCTATAACCCGAAACCCTATGAGATCCCGTACCGCTCCCTGACCCCCGCGGGATTCGACAATCTGCTGACGGCGGGACGCTGTATCTCCGGGGATCACCGGGCGCACGCCTCCTACCGGGTAATGCGGATCTGCATGGCGATGGGACACGCCGCGGGGATCGCCGCATCGCTGATGAGCGAAAATCACTGCGGCAGCCGCAGCATTGACATCCGGCGCGTTCAGGAAGCTGTCGGGATCCGTAAAGACCGCGCGGACTCGTGATCGCATGCGGAGCAGCGTCCGCCGTTGCCGAAAGAAAGAAGCGCTGCGCAGTTTCCCCATAAAACAAGGAGATCGGGATTTCAAAACGAAACCACGATCTCTTTTGAATAGGTTTTGTCCGCCGCGCGGAGTAACGGGGGAATACAGCACCCTCCGGTCCGGTCGGATTTGTCCCGCTCCGGTTCAGTCCCGTTCTTCCTTTACGTGTCCTTCCGATATCAGCCACGTCTCAACTTCTGAAATGACAAAATGGGCTTTGCCGAGCAGATCGGCCGCATCGTCTTCCGGGACGTCGAAATAGTCCGATTTCTCGCGCATCCGAAAAGCGAGGTCGATGATCTTCGAGATCTGCTTATCGAAGATTCCGGTTTTTACGAATTCGGCGTTGAAGAAGGCAATGATGCCGGAATGCTTGGCGGAATCGAATCCTTTCACGGCAACGACGGCCTGGATGGCATGAAAGACGGCGTAGTACGATCTGTTGACCGACTCGTTGAAAAACCTCCCGGCAAGGAGCAGCTGCGAAGCGGAGAGATTTTCCCGGGCTTTCCTGAGCCTTTGTCCGATCACGGAGGTCATGCCGTTGTCGTCCATAACGCGCGGCCCTCTCTGCTGAGGTTCTGGAAAAAAGGCATGGTGCCTCCCCATTTCAGATAGTCGTCCTTTGAAACGTCAATGACGGAAAGGACCCTGCCTGTGTCGATATTGAAGTCGACGATCAGGTCGGACATCCTTTCGTTTTCAACCCCGGTGAGGGGATCGCGGAGAAGAATCACGATGTCGATGTCGGAGTCTTCCGAAGCGGTTCCGCGGGCTTCCGAGCCGTACAGAATAACGCTTTCCAGTTTTTCGCCCAGAACGGCATACAGGTCGGTGACAAACTGAGCCAGACGTGTTTCGTACATAAGAACCTCCTTCTGAGGGCTGAACCGGCTCCCGCTTCATATTATATCACGAAGCGCAGGAAAAAAACGGGGGAAGGGAACAGGGCGTCATCGGCGTCACAGTCCCCTTTGATTTTCAGAACAGGAACGGACAGGAGCGGGAGACCGGTTTGAAACGAAGCGTTCAGTTCCCGGCTTCCGCGAGGGCTTTCAGCGGGGTCATGAAGCTCTTCTCGAGGGACTTCGCCATCATCTTCGAATACTGGGCGAGCAGAGTGGCGAGGTTGATCCCGCTTTCGGCCGACCGGGAGTACAGATTGCTGGAAATGGACCCGAGCTCGTAGATCTCACCGGCGTCGTAGATGCGGTTAGAGAAAATCAGGTCCAGCATTTCCGTCGACTGCACGTCGCGGGAGATCTTACTGCCGAGGTTGTTCTCGTAATACGCCTCGTGGAGACCGTAGTGCCCTTCCGCGTTCATCAGTTCCACCACCGCGCCGGTCATGTCCCAGTCGATGGCGGAGGTGTTCGGGATGCAGACGGTGGCGGCGGTGTACTTGGTAACGGTGCTGAAATACTGTTCCTGCGCCTCGTCGTATTTCGGCACGGGGATGATCCCGAAGTCCGCCTCCATGTCGCGCAGGTTCTGGGCCACCCGCATTCTGAGCCACATGAAGAGGGCGTTGTTGGCGCGGAAGATGTTCGCCTCGCCTACGTAGATATCCGGGTACTTCGAGGAGTAGTTGTGCATGTTCTGGACCACCGTCGGATCGAAGAAGATCTGGTCGATCTTGTCGAAGACGTCCTGAGCGTGTTCCGAGGTGATCGTGTATTCGGGATCCCCGTCGGCGTTCTTGTCGACGATCCGGGCGTTGCTCCCGTGCATGAAGCTGACGATGGCGTCCCTCTGCCAGAGGATGCCGAAGCGGTCCTCTTCGATATCCACCTCTCCGTTGCCGTTCAGATCTTCCGCGACGGTGTTCGCCATTTCGGCCATCTTGTCGAGGGTCCAGGTCCCTTCCTGTACGAGATCGTAGGGGCTTTCGAGGTGATAGTCGCCGATCAGCTGCTTGTTGAAGACCATCGCCCCCGTCGAGTCGTCGTCGAGGATGATCATGTCGCCGGTGATGTAGTACAGCAGTCCGTAGTAGGAAGCGTCGGCGATGCAGCGTTCGTCGTACCAGGGTTTTTCCAGATCCACATGGGGCATGTTGTAGAGATTGACCAGATACCCCTTGGTGACGGTTGTCGGCAGGGACTGGATCCGGGCGGTGGAGATATTGTAGTCCCCGGAACCGGACGTGACCTGCTTCTGGATCATGTCGGGCATGTTGGCGACGTCTTCCGCTTTGATGGTGACGTTCAGCGTCTCCTCCACGTAGGCGTTCCGCTGGAAGACGGCGTCGTTGATCGGCTCGCCGGTGAGTCCGTCGGACCAGATGTCCCGGCTCAGCCAGTCCGCCCAGTCTCCGGCGGAGAAGGGATGCTGCATGATCGTGACGGTCGCGCCTGCGTAATCGAGATCCTCGGGAAGATCGGGCAGGAGCTTTTTCTCCTCCTCTTCCGGAACGGCGGCAGGGGCGTCTGTGGCATCCTGATTTTCGGCCGGAGCGGCCTCGTCCGCGTTCTGCGGGGTCTGGGAACAGGCGGCGATCGAGGGAAGAAGTACGAGGAGGACGAGGACAAAGAGGAAAATGGACTGGAACCGGTTTCGCTTTTTCATATCGAACCTCCTGATAGTGGTGTGATTCAATTATACATCAAACGGATCGGTTTTGCAAGCGGATTTGACCGTTCAGGCCGGCTTTTCTCACAGCGTCCCTCTGAGCCAGGCGGCGACCCCGTCGAACAGCGCGTCCTCGAAGGCGTCGGGGATGATCCCGTCCTCCGGTTCGGCCGCGGGCGGGGCGGGAAACACTTCTCCCGTTTTCACGGTCATGGAGCGGATCTCCGCGTACAGTCCCGCCTTTTCAAACCCGGCCTGCAGGGCGGAGAGAATCTTCGTCCGGACCGGTTCCGTCTGGAGCAGGGCGATCCCCTGTTCTTCCAGCTTATCCTGGGGGAGAAAGGTCAGAAGCTTTGCGGCGCCTTTCAGCAGTCCCAGTCCCGGATCCCCCAGTCTGTCCGACACCAGCGGGCTGTCGAGCAGGGAGGCATAGCGGACTTCTACCCGGTCCGCGCGGAAAATCAGGCGGCTCCCCGGTTTGTTTTCCGCGGAGAACTCCCCGATCCGGAAGACCCCCGGAAAGACGCCGTCCAGATACTCCGCCGCCGACCGGGTCAGCTGTTCCCTGTGCCGGGAGAGGAGCCAGACGATGATCTCGTCCTTCGCGTCTCCGTCCAGATATCCGAGCAGTTTTTTCACCACCGGGACAGCGTCCGGGCCGAGCTTTTTCACGAATTTGTCCGCTTCCCTCAGTTTTTCGTTTCCGGCGATCCAGCCGAGAACGGAGGGAAGAAGTCCTTCCACGCTTTTGTCGTAGTCGATGCGTTCCACGTCGAGTGTGATGCCGATCATGCGCTCACCTTCCTTTTCACAGAAACTCCATTCCTATCATACCACATATTCTTTACGAAACTGTGAACAAAGACATTTCCTGTCCCGGAAGCTGCGTCCGGTCTTTCGTCCTCTGCCGGTTGACACAGCGATCCTTTTCCGCTATAATACGGTCAGAAGGCCCGAAAGAAATCTGAAAATCCCGTATGAGGAAAGGACTGCCCGTTATGGAAAACACCCGTCTGACAGACCGTCGGTTTTTTACGGAATGCCTGGATCCGTCCGTGCCCGCGCTCGCGCCCCTCGCGGAGCTGGCCGAAAAAGGGGAGTATGCGGAAGCAAAACGCCGCTTTGCCGCTTATCTTCGAAGGACCCTCCGCCCGGACGTGTATCTCCGGGGCGAGAAGGAACGGCTGCAGCCCCAGGCGGAACAGATCACCGAAGAGTGCAGGATGGCGATGGAGCACACCTTCGTCTCCTGCCGGGTCCCCCATACCTTCGGCGAAACGATCGACTGGACCGCCAATCCCACCTACAACAACTACTGCGAATGGCCGTGGCAGCTGAACCGTCACCCGGAGTGGGTGTCGATGGCGAAGAACTACCTCCTCACGGGGGACGCGGCGATCCCCGCCGAATGGTCGAAGCAGTTCATGAGCTGGGCGATCCAGGCGCAGGTGCCGGAAAACGAAAGCGGATTCGCCACGGTATGCTGGCGGACGATCGAGGCCGGTATCCGCATGAAGCGGTGGACCTACGTGATCCACGCCTTCCTTGACGCCGTCGACGACGAAACGCTGACCGTCTTCTGCAAGTCGATCTGGGAGCACGGCTGGCGGCTCAGGAATTTCTGCACCTCCCACAACTGGCTCATCATGGAAATGCACGGGCTCGGCCGCGTCGGGCTGTTCTTCCCCTTCTTCCGTGAGAGCGCGGAATGGCTGGCTTACGCCCATTCCCGGCTGGAAGGGGAGATCAAGGCGCAGGTCTACCCCGACGGGATGCAGTACGAACTGACGCCCGGGTATCACCAGGTCTGCGTCGGCAATTACGAGGACGTCGTCGACATGATCCGCCTCCACGGAAGCGAGGTCCCGCCCTATCTGCTCGAGGGGATGGAGAGAATGTATTCGGTCTATCCGAAGATCGCCGCCCCCGATCTGTGCACCCCGGCCGTCAACGACAGCGGCAGGGAGAACGCCGCGCAGATTCTGAAAGACGCCCTTTTGTATCTGCCGGAGAAAGAGGAATACCGCTATTTCGCCTCCGAGCGCGCGGAAGGGGAGCCGCCGGAATACAAATCCCTGCTTCTTGAATACAGCGGTATGGTCATTTTCCGCTCGGGATGGGAGAAGGACGCCCTCTGGGCCTACATGGACGCCTCCCCCTTCGGAAAGGCGCACCAGCACGAGGACAAGCTCAGCGTGCAGATCTGGGCTTACGGGCACGAACTGATGCCGGAGGCCGGGACCTTCGATTACGACACCTCCGAAATGCGCCGCTATGTGCTCTCCACCCGGGGACACAACACCGCCCGCGTCGACGGCTTCGATCAGAACCGCCGGGACGGGTATTCCTGGTCGCCGGAGGACATTGCAAAAAAAGCGGAGGTCCGCTTCGAGACCGGCGAAACCCGCGAGTGGGCCGAGGCGTCCTATTCCGAAGGATACGGCCCCGGCAAGATCCCGGTGAAGCACACGCGGAAGCTGATCTTTCTGAAAAACGAATCGGGACTGCCGCCGATGTTCGTCTCGGTCGACCGGTTCGAGGCCGACGGAGCCCACGACTGCGAACTGATCTGGCACCTGCACGACAATCCGACTTTGACGGAGGGCCGTTCCGTTCACAACACGCACCCGGACGGGGTCGGCCTCACCGTCGCGTCCTCGCTGGGCGGCATCCAGCTCTGGCGCGGGGTCAAAACGCCCGTGTTCCAGGGGTGGCTTCCGAAATTCGGGATCGGAGACGTGGAGCATGACGCCATCCCGACGGTGCTCAACACGTTCCGCTTTGAAAAATCGGAGAGGGTCGTCACCGTTCTCTGCCCCTATGCGGACGGGGAACCTCCGGTCCGGTCCGTCGAGGCGTCCGGCGAGGTCTCTGCCGAAGATTTTGTGATCGTACTGAGAGACGGGAGCAGGGTCACGGTGCAGGAGTAAAGGCGCGGTCCGTTTCCGCAATACAGCCCTGATTCGGGAAGCAGGATCCTCCCCGGTCCAGGGCTGCTTTTTTGGGGGGGCGGGAAATTCCGCTTTTTCGCTCAAAACGGCTTGCATTCTTCCGGCTTCTATGTTAAAATGAACAAAAAAATCACCATCCCCAGGAGGTCGTCATGCTGACACTTGCAGGAAACGGAAAGACAAACTACCGCATCGTCATCTCCGCGCACGCGTCACCGTCCGTGTTTCACGCCGCGGAAGAACTGAAACGGTTCCTCGGTGAAATCACCGGAGCGAATTTCCCCGTCGCCTTCGACACCGAGAAGCCGTCGGAGGAGGAGATCGTCGTCGGGCCGAACGCCCATCTGGACGCGCTGAACGCAGCCGGAGCCGGGATCGACGTCGCCGGGCTCGGAACGGAGGGCGTCTGGCTGAAAACGGTCGGGAAGACCCTCGTCCTCGCCGGATCGGAAGTCCGGGGCGCGCTCTACGCCGTGTACGAGCTCCTCGATTATTATCTCGGCTGCCGGTGGTTTACGGCAGAGGATTCCTATATCCCGAAGCGGGCGAACCTCACCCTGCCCGAGATCGACCGACGCTACATCCCGCCGCTCGAATTCCGCGACCCCTACATGCTCCGCTACAACGACGGCGCGTTCTATTCCCGGAACCGGTGCAACGCGGAAAGCGGACAGCTCGGTCCCGCGGAGGGCGGCAAGGTCACCTATGCCCGCTTCGTCCATTCCCTCGACGAGATCGTGTCTCCGAAAGAATATTTTGCCTCACATCCCGAATACTTCGCGCTCCGGTACGATGAGAACGGGAACGGCGTCCGTCAGGGGGGATACGCCCAGCCCTGCCTTACCAACCCCGAGGTCCTGGAGATCGCGAAGAAGAACGTGCGGAGAATCCTCGCCTCCCGCCCCGATGCAGACATCATCTCCGTGTCTCAGAACGACAACCAGCTCTTCTGCCAGTGCGAGAAGTGCCGCGCGGTGGACGAAGAGGAGGGAAGCCATGCCGGGACCCTGCTCCGCTTCGTCAACGCCATCGCGGAGGATATCGAGGGGGACTATCCCCACACCGCGGTCGACACGCTGGCTTACCAGTACACCCGCAGGCCCCCGAAGATCACGAAGCCGCGTAAAAACGTAATCGTCCGGCTCTGCTCCATCGAATGCTGCTTCGGGCATCCCCTGGAATCCTGCTCCCTTTCCGGGACGGAGGGCGGACAGGGCTCCTTCACCGCCGATCTCGAAGGGTGGAGCGCGATCTCGAACCGCCTGCACATCTGGGACTACACCGCCAATTTCGCCCACGCGATCCAGCCCTTCCCGGATTTCGAGGTGCTGAAGCCGAACATTCAGTACTTCATCCGCCACGGCGTCACGGGCATCTTCGAGGAGGGTGAGAATTCCGTCCCCGAGCACGGCGAACTGAATCCCCTGCGGCAGTACGTGCTGGCCAAGCTGCTGTGGAATCCCGAACTGGATTTCGACCGCCTGGTGGACGAGTTCCTCGCCGGGTATTTCAGCATGGCGGCTCCGGCGGTCCGTCAGTGGTACGACCTGCTCCAGTCCGGGGTGGCGGAGGACGTCCACGTGCATATCTACGACAGCCCGCATCAGCCCTATCTGTCGGACGAATTCCTCGACGCCTCCGAGCCGATCTTCGACGAGGCGGAGCGGATGGCCGACAACGAGAAGATCCTCGCCCGGGTGAAGAAACTGCGCCTGTCGATCCGGTACGTGCGCCTCGCTCACACGCCTGCAGACGCTCCCGGCCGCGCCGAGGAAGCCGAGCGGTTCATCGAGGACGTGCGCGCCTCCGGCATCGGATCTTATCGGGAAGGAACGGTGCTGGCGGACGTGGAACCGCGGATCCGGGAAGGGAAGATCTGAACTCTTCCGGCCGGATCGGCCTGATCCCGACCCGGGAACGGACCCGAATAGACAAACTCACAAGCGGGACGGCGGAGAACTGCCCCGCTTTTTTCCGTCCCATCCGGGGAGAGCGCCGGAAGGAAAAGCCCCCGGACGCAATAGCATACGTCAGGGGGCATTCCGAAAGGAGGTCAGTGAAGCGAATCACTGTGGATGGATGATTTTTCCGTTTTGCGGAACTCTGCCGGATATCCGGCGTTCACACGGATTTACGCGACGATTTCGACCGTTTCAGTGACGACGGCGGCTTCGGCATCAGCGGCAGGAGCCTCTTCGGCAGCGGCAGCCTCTTCGGCGGGAGCGGCTTCGATGGCAGCGGCCTCTTCGGCGGGAGCAGCTTCGATGGCGGCGTCCTCGGCAACGACGACGGCTTCATCGGCGATGGCGGGTTCATCCGCGGTTTCTTCCACAACGGGCTCAACAACCTTCTCTTCGAGGAGAACGACCTTCAGAGCGACGACGCCGTTCCCGTAAACATTGAAGGTGTGGATCTCGGTGTCCTGCTCGAATCCTTTGGGAGCGCCGACAGCCATGAAGAAGTATTCGTCGGGGCTGAGGTGGGTGACAAAGATCTTGCCGTCTTTGTCGGTGACATACTCGCCGACGATGGTGTCCAGGCTGCCGAACTTGCTTCCGTGACGGTAGAGGGTGTACTTCGCGCCTTCAACGGCATTGCCCTTTTCGTCGGTGACGGTCAGGGTCGCGGTGCAGCGGACCGGAATGGTGAAGCGCGGACGGAAACCGGGTCTTCCCTGAAAGTCGGGGTAGTAAGTGTTGGAAGAGGCGGACGCGCATACGGCAAGCGCCGCGCTGAGCATGATCCCGACAAGCAGGACAGAGATGAGTTTTTTCATGATTTACCTCCATGGAAAAGAGTGGATAGAATTGGGATTCTGCGGGTATTTTACCACAACCGCACGGGAATGTCAAGCGTTTCGGACAGATTCCCGGCGGAAGAAACGGTTTTTTGACGGTTTTTTACGGGAATCTGAAAAAATAACGAACGGACCGGCGGCCGGCGCGGGGGTGGCAGCAGGGATTATAACAAGTGTTAAGAGCCTTTTCCGTCGGTGAAAGCGGACTGTCCCCGGCCCGTCAGTCGAGAGTGCCGAATTCCACTTCGTATTCGGGAAACGCGCTCAGAAAATGTTCCACCAAGAGCATCATCCGATCCTCGGCCTCCTCCCAGATCCCCATATCCTCTGCCATCCGGACGGCTTCGTCCTGAAACCCTTCGAAAAACGAGGTGAGGTTGTCGATGTTGATCGGATTGAGGATATTGTTTTTGCTTTGGATCTCCATGTTGTCGAGCTTTATGTAGTTGTCCGTGATTTCGGGCTCGGGCAGCTCGACGGTGATCACCCCGTCCCGGACGGCGAACCGGATATCCTCCACGCGGTAGCTGACCTTGATGACCCCGTCGTAGGTGATGGAGACATTGTTTTTCGTCCCCGGGATGTCGACCCCGAAGAGCTGGCGGATGTTGGTGACGGCCCTCGTGTCGGTGTATTCGAAGGAGGCGGTGGACAGCTCCCCGATGGCCGCGATCTGCGCCTCGATCTCCTCGTCCGACACCTCGTCGGAATGGGAGAGGAGCGATTCGAACGGAATGGCCTGACCGTTGACGTGAAGATACAGAAGATACACGCCGATCACGACCGCCGCGACAAACAGCAGCAGAAGAATGGTCGATATTCTGGTCCAGACGGATGATTTCACATTGTCCTCCTCGGATCCGCGCGGCGACGGGCAGGCCGGGGATCACGGCGATTTTCGGAATGACGGAAATGATTCTCTTTTGGTTTTTTCCTCCCGGGATCTCACAGCCCCATCTTCGTCATGATGCCGTCGGCGGTGACGCCGGGGTGGGTGAGATACAGCCGTGCGATCTGTTCGGCAAGAGCGGGATCCATCCGGTGCTTTTTCGCGATCTCCTCCGGGGAGAGCCCCTTCCGCGTCCCGCTCATCACCGCTTCGATCTGACGGCGGATATCCCTGCCGGGGACCGGGGGAGCCGCCTCTTTTTCCCCCTGCGGAATGTCGATCCGCTCGGCTTTCCATCCGTCCTCTCCGACCGTCACCTTCGCCATGGTGACCGGCTGACGGAACAGGCGCGGACCGCAGCATCCCGGATTCAGAAGGAGGGTCCGCTTTTCCCCGGTGAGCCGCGCTTCCGCGTACCGGTGGGTATGGCCGGTGACCGCCAGATCGAAGACGGAGAGATCCCCGGGCAGATCCTTCTTTTTGTGCGCCATCGCGATGCGCAGGCCAGCCAGCTCGAGATCCAGCACAAGCGGCAGCGGGTCGTCCCAGTCCCGGTCGTTGTTTCCCCGCACGGCGTACACGGGGGCGATCTCCCGGAGTCCGGCGAGGATGCCCGGGGAGCTGATATCCCCCGCGTGCAGGATCGCGCCGCAGTCTTCGAGCTCCGCGAGCACTTCCGGCCGCAGCAGATCGTGGGTGTCCGAGACGATTCCGATTTTCATGGTCTTTTTCCTCCCGCTCCGTCGAGTCCGGCAAAATGGCCCGCCTGTTCATGGGGCCTGTGGTCCGGTTGTGAAAGAAGTCCAGACGGAACAACCCTCAGAGAATGTCCCCTTTCAGGTAGTCCCGGTAGGTCGTGTCGCCGTCGAACCAGCTTTCGTCGCCGTGGTTGAGGCAGAGGTTCTGCATCACCCCGTGACCGCCCGGCTCCGCGACCGCGAGGATTGTGTTGATATTGTCCCGGTTTTTGAATCCGACTTTGATGTTCGTCACCATACTGTTGAACCGGCCGTCGCAGCGGATCAGCGTCTGGGGACCTCCCCTGTCGGAGTACCAGAACGCGAAGCAGTCCGTCAGAATGTCGCGCACGTTGTCGGCGAGCCGGAATCCGTTCGCGAACTGATCGCTGTAACAGAAGGAATACCAGTTGTTGCCGCAGTAGTCCCGGAACCCGCAGGAATCCGCGTAATCGGTGTTGTCCGACGTGTAGAGCGGATGGAGGTTGCGCAGGCTGTTCCCGGCGGAGCGGAGATCGAAGCCGACGTAGACGTTCGCCACCCGCATATTGGTGAAGGTGTTGTCGAAGCCCTCCACGAGGACGCCCACGGAATCGGTCCCGCCCGTTCCGACGATGTTGACCCCGGAGATATCCGCGTCGGAGGAGCCGGAGTTCGCGCCGTGCTTGATATGAATGCCGACCTTCGCGTGCTTGATCGACACGTTCCGCACGGCAGTTTCCCGCCCGCTGTCGATGGAGACGGCCTTCGCCCTGCCCGCGCCGTCGACGATCCCTCCGGTCAGGCTGTAATTCGAGCCGTTGATGGTGATGGAGTTGTAGGCATGCTTCCCGCCGAGCCGGATCATGGCCTCGCCGCTGTCCCAGTCGTCCGCCGCCTGAATGACCGCGAAATCCGAGAGCAGCAGGGAGACCGCGCGCCTCGGATCCGCCGGGGTGCAGATCGGTTCGGAGATCTTATAGATACCGTCGGGGAAGAAGATCGTCCGGTTCGGGTTTTCGTCGATGAGCTGCTGAATCCGGGGAGCCGCGTCAACGGAACCGTCGGCGGGGAGAACGGAAGAGACGGAGAGATAAGAAGATTCGTTCATGCTGATGCCTCCGTGTGAATGGGAGAAATTCAAAAGTTCCTGTTTTTTATCAGTCTTCCAGCCAGATCGGATTCGTCCAGGCGAATTTGCCGTCCCGGTCGATCACCGTCATGCGGACGTACCGGTAGTCCCCCGGCCATCCGTTCATGCTGAATTCCGCGTGAGTCAGCGATCCGTCGGCGGAGGTGACGATCCGCGTGGGGTGCATGTCGCTCTGGAGACGGACGGCGGAGACGGGGGAGCAGTCGATGACAGCCTTCCCGCCGTCCACGTAGAAGTCGTAGATCTCCGGGCCGCAGGAGGAGTAGAACTTCCCGTCTTTCAGGGCGT
Source organism: uncultured Ruminococcus sp. (assembly GCA_902782445.1). Lineage (GTDB taxonomy): Bacteria > Bacillota > Clostridia > Oscillospirales > CAG-272 > UMGS1696. Next base: position 37,235 of record CACZNC010000003.1, on the reverse strand, counting down.
CGAGGATCGAGGAGATTTTGTTCTCGGCGTTCACGCGCACCCAGCCGTTGCAGTGGTCGCCCATGCCGTGGCCGTCGTCGACCGCAACGCCGTAGATCTTTACGCCCTGCCCGAGGATCTCGTCCCAGCAGGCGGCGTCCATGTCCATGTGGCAGTTGATGGCGCATCCGCTGTTCCAGATCTCCATGGCGAAATTGCCTCTCAGCTTCTCGAAATACCGGGCGGAGGTGCCGCTCCATTCCGGATGGCAGTGGATCGTCAGATTGCCCTTCGCGTGGATCGCGTCGAGATAGGGCTGATAGTCTTCCTGCCCCGTGGTTTTCGCGGAATCCACCCGTTCGTCCTGGTCGAATCCGTTCCCGTCCTCTTTCGCGGGCCCGATGCAAACGGTGTGGAAACAGCGGAAGCCGTGGCCGTGCTGGAAGGTGCCGTCGAATTCCATGCCGGGGATGATGGTGATGGGGACCTCCGGCGCGAAATTCTTATAGTTATAGAACCGGTGGTCGGTCAGCGCCAGAAAATCGTACCCGTTTTTCGCATGGAGACGGATCACTTCCTCGGGTTCTCCCGCTCCGTCGGATCTCCTGGTGTGGCAGTGGAGCCCGCCCTTGAGCAGTTTTGCGCTGCCGCCGAATGCCTGCTGTCTTTTCATGGAGAAAACCTCGTTTCCGCAGAAATATGTTCGGCTCTCGCCTGTAAGCCCATTATACAGGAAAAAACCGGGAATGTCAAGCGACGGCGGGCTGACCGGACGGAAGAACGGAACCGTTCCGCGGACACAGGGCAGGATCGGGAAAATCCCTGTTGCGGGACGGAGCGGGATGTGGTATAATCGGGGAAACGAAACAGCGGAGAAAAAACGATGAACATCCCGCAGGGAGTCCGGAAAGAACGGTTCTCCCGCGAAACGAGGTACGAATTATGAAGGAAATCAAGACCGCGGCGCTGCATCTTTCTCCGTTCCGCAGTCCGGAGGGAACAGAATGAACGGCGAACACCGCTGGGACCGGAAACTGAACATCAGCACCGGCGGCAGGGACGGGACCGCGGAGGACTCCCACCGCCGTTCCTACGAACCCACCCCCTACGCGGTCCTCGAACGGATCGCGGAGAGCGGACTTGTCGGGAAGCAGGATCTCCTCGTGGATTACGGATGCGGGAAAGGGCGGGTCAGCCTGTTCCTCTCGTGGCGCACCGGGTGCCGGAGCGTCGGGATCGACTTCAATCCCCGGCTGACCGGGGAGGCGGAGCGGAACCGGCAGTCCTTCGCGGGGAAGGCGCAGGTCCGGTTTTTCACGGAAAGCGCGGAGCGGTACGAGGTCCCCTCCGGCGCGGATTGCTTCTATTTCTTCAATCCCTTTTCCGCCGAGACCCTCCGGTCCGTTCTGGCGCGGATCACGGGATCCTGGTATGAATCCCCCCGCCCGATGCGCCTTCTCTTCTACTATCCCTCCGACGAGTACCGGCAGATCCTCATGGACGCGGACGAGCTGACCTATGTCCGAGAGATCGACTGCTCCGATCTGTTCCCGGGAGACGAACGGGAGAGGGTCCTGTGCTTCGAGACGGGCAGGGGAGGCGAATAACAAAAGACGCGCTCCGCCTCCGAGGGTAGAAAACGCGTCTTTCGCTGCGGCTTCGGTATTCCGGTTCCCGTTTACCGGATATGCACGTCCATCTGCGGGAAGGGGATCTCGATCCCGGCCTCGTCGAGGGCTCTTTTCCCGGCGTCGGTCATGTAGAAGTAGACGTTCCAGTAGTCCTCCGCCTTCACCCAGGCCCGGACGGTGAAATCGACGCTGCTGTCCGCGCATTTCTGCAAAACCACGGTGGGCGCGGGATCGGGCAGGACGGAGGCGCAGTTCCCGATCATCCTGCTGAGCGCGGCGTAGACCGTGTCCAGATCGCTGGCGTAGCTGACGGAATACGTCATGTCCACCCGCCGCGTCCCCTCCCGGGTATAGTTCACGATGGCGGTGTTCGTCAAGGTGTTGTTGGGCAGGCTGATATGCCGGTTGTCGAAGGTGCGCAGATCGGTATAGAACGCCCCGATGGTCAGCACGGTCCCTTCGTAGTCCCCGATCTTTACGAACTCCCCGGATTTGATGGGCTTCAGGATCAACAGCGTCAGCCCGCCGACCAGATTGCTCAGCGCGCCCTGCATCGCGAGGCTGATCGCCACCCCGGCCGAGGCGAAAAGCGTCAGAACGGAGGTCAGCGGGACGCCGAGCACATTCGCGGCCGTCAGGATCACGACCGTGTAGAGGGTCAGTTTCAGAAGGTTGCGGAAGAAAGTCCGGAGGGAAGGATCCAGTTTTGCAAACTTCTTGCTTTTGTCCGGGAGTTTCGCCAGCCAGTGGGCGAAGAAAAAGCCGAAGACGAGGATGAGGAGCCCTTTCAGAAGATTGACTCCCGCCGATAATACGAAATCCGTTATGGTTGCGATGTCCATCTCAATACCTCCTGCCGGATCCGGGTCCGGTCCGCGCGTGCCGCTTATTTCAGGATTTTCCGGATCGCCTCGTCCCCCGCGTCCGGGAGCAGTTCCCGCAGACGGTCGAACACGCGCCGGCAGGATTCTTCGGGGGTGTGCCGGTAGACGGCCGAGGCAAAATCCCCGCCCATGAACTTCTCCGGCGTCGAATACTGCGCGACCCCCCAGCCGTATGGGACCCCCGCGCGGCTCGTCTCATAGACGAAGTCGCTGATGACGGCGTAGCACTGGGCCTGAAGCCGGGAGAGGACCGTGTCGAAGCCTTTGACGGCCGAGAGGGCTTTCAGATCCTTCGAGAGGATCGGGGCGTGGGAGTCCAGCAGTTCGTAGAGATCCCGGTCCCGGAAGGAGGCGAGCCCGTCGTCGAACCGCGCGTCGAAGTCGTAGCCGTCCCGGCGGTAGTTGGCGAAATCCGGGAACCACTCCTTCGATATGAAAACGGCCTTTTTCTCGAAGAACTTGCCGTAGGCGCATCCCGTCTCCCGGATCACGGGACCTTTCCATTCCCAGACGCCCTCCCCGCCGGAAAACCAGGCTTTCGGGGAGACGTGTTCCTCCACGGAAAAGCCGGGGACGGAATTGCAGAAAAGCGGCACGAATCCGAATTCCCGGACCGCCCGGACAAGATCGTCCTTCGTCTCGACAGTGAAATCGAATTTACTCACGGCAATGCCTCACTTGCAATGCGCCGGAGATCATGTCCAGCTTTTCCACACGTCGGGACAGAATCCCGCGGTGGCGTTTTTCCCGTTCCGGACGATGGGCAGTTTCAGGACGGACTGGTTCTCGAAGGCCTTCTCCGCCCGGTCCCGCTCGCCGAGATAGGTGACGAGAGCGAGAAGATCCCGGTCCCGGCAGTTCTCGTCCAGCATGGCGTCGAGGGACCCCACCGCGCGGAGGACGGCGTCGAATTCCCCGCGGGACAGCCCCTTTTCCTTCATGTCCACAAACTGATACGGGATCCGGCGCTCCTTGAAGAACCGCTCGGCCGCCCGGGTATCCTGGCTTTTCTTCGTGCCGAAGATCTGAATGTTCATGTCCGGCCTCCTTATTCCCTGATTTCGTCGGATCCGATCAGCTCCACCGTCTGAAACTGCCGCCCGAGCGCGGGAAGGATCTTCTCCAACAGATCCTTCGTCGAAAACAGAACGGAGGAGGTATTCGCGCAGGGGTGGCACCCGAACCGCTCTTCGCGGAGCACGTCCCGGTCGGCGAGCAGGGCAACTTCCTGTTTCGTGTCGTTCATCAGCCCCAGCACGGAGGCGCATCCCGGTTCCGTGCCGATCAGCCTCATCATATCCGCGGGCTCGCCAAAGGAAAGCCGGGAAGATCCGGTCTGGGCGGAGAGCTCCTTTGTGCGGAAGGGCTTGTTCCCCGGCATGAGAAGGAGATAGAACTTCGTCCCCTGCCGGTTTCTCAGAAAGAGGTTCTTGCAGATCGGTCCGCCGAGTTCCCGGTCGATCCGTTCGCAGTCCTCCATCGTGGCGGCGGGATCGTGGTCCGCCCGGAGGTAGGAGATCCCGAGGGAATCGAGAAAATCGTAGCACTGGATCTCCCGCGCCGACCTTCCTTCCTCATTCTGCGGTCTTCCTCTGCCGATCGTCATGCTTTGCGTCCCCTCCGTCTGTGAAGATCTCACCGGCCCGAACGGCTGCGGTGAAGTGCTGCCGTGACTATGGTATCATAAAACGGGACGGAAGTCAACATTTTCGGAGCGGGAAGTTTGCTTCCTCCGGCGTCTGACCGGGCGGGACCGGCTTGGGGGCAGGAGATACGGACCGGCGGGACGGATTGTGAATGGAGAGTAAATATATTGAAAACAAACGCAATGCTTTCACCTTTTAGCGCGTTAATGTGATAAAATATCGGAAAATCCACAGCGCGCTCCGAAGAGATTCCGGGCTGCGCTGTCGCTGCAAGGAGATCCTTTCCAAATGAAAAGATTCACAGCACTCCTCATTGCCCTTCTGCTCCTCTTCGCCCTGACCGCCTGCGGAGCGGAGGACAAGCCCTCCGACGGCAGAACGGGCTTCATCATGGGCATCGACCCCGAATATCCCCCCTTCAGCTACCTCGGCGAGGACGGCCAGTACACCGGCTTCGACGTGGAGATCTGCAAGGCCGTCTGCGATTACCTCGGCTGGGAACTCACGATCTTCGGCGTGAACTGGGATGAAAAGCTCGTCCAGCTCGACTCCTACGAATGCGACTGCGTCTGGTCCGGCATGACGATCCTCGACTCCATGAAGGACGCCGGGTACGTCATTTCCGCCCCGTACTACGACAACACCCAGGTCCTCGTCGTGAAGGAAGACAGCGGTTTCTCCTCTTCCGCGGATCTCGCGGGCAAGCTCGTGGCGGTCCAGCTGGGCACTTCCGGCGAAGCCCTGCTCAACGGCGATCTGGCCGATCTCTCCGCGACCTTCGGCGGCGTCGTCACCTGCGACAGCTTCTTAAAGTGCTTCACCGAACTGGCCGGGAATTCCGTTGACGCGGTGTTCGTGGACCTTCCCGTAGCCGCCAGCTATGCCGCGGAGCACGAGGGATACAAGATCATCGACGAACAGCTCGGCGCGGAGCAGTACGGCATCGCGTTCCGTTCCGGCGACAAGGCCCTCTGCAGCCAGGTCGAGGGAGCCATCGCCGCCCTGGTCGAGAACGGCAAGTACGCGGAGATCGCGGCCAAGTATCCCGACATCGTCAACAACCTCTTGTTCCTCAACGACTGATCCCCTTTTCCGAATTCCCGCGAACCCCATAGAGACAGGAGCCCGAAAGTGCATTTTCCGTGCTTTCGGGAGCTTGTCTTTTCGGATCCCGCCGCCTTCCGTTTCCGCTGAGCGGGACCCGGAACCAATTCGTCTTTTATGAGGTGCGTTCCATGTCACTTTTGACGATGATCCTCAAAATGAGCGAGGGTCTCGGAAAAACATGCGCGATCTTCTTTCTGACCCTCCTGTTCTCCCTTCCCCTCGGGATGCTCGTGGCTCTGTTGCGCATGAGCAAGAACAAGATCGTCTCCTCCGTCGTCCGGTTCGTCATCACGGTGTTAAGGGGCACTCCCTTGATGCTGCAGCTTCTGGCGGTGACTTACGGACCCTATTATCTCTTCGGGGCGAACGTGTCCCGCAACAAGCTGATCCCCGTCGTGATCGCGTTTTCCATCAACTACGCCGCGTATTTCGCCGAGATCTACCGCGGGGGGATCGAATCCATCCCGGCGGGGCAGTACGAGGCGGCAGAAGTCCTCGGATACAGCCGGTTCCAGACCTTCGTGCGGATCGTGCTCCCGCAGGTCATCAAGCGCATCCTGCCGAGCGTGACGAACGAAGTCGTGACCCTCGTCAAGGACACGTCGATGGCCTTCACCGTGTCCTATCAGGAGATGTTCACGATCGGCAAGCAGATCGCCAATTCCCAGACCAGCTTCGTGCCGTTCATCGTGGCAGGCGTGTTCTACTACGTCTTCAACTTCGTCGTGGACCGGGTGATGGGCGGGATCGAAAAACGCCTGAACTATTACAAATGAGAGAGGAGATGGAAACCGTGTCAGAGAAAACCGAAAAAACAGGAACCGCCTCCGCTCCCATTCTGGAGATCCGAAACCTGCAGAAAGCCTTCGACCGGGTCGCCGTTCTGAGGGATATCTCCTTCTCCATCAATCCGGGGAACGTCGTCACGGTGATCGGTCCCTCCGGATCCGGGAAGTCCACGCTGCTCCGGTGCGCCTCCTTCCTCGAGACCGCGAACGACGGAGATATCCTGTACGACGGGGAGTACGCCCTCAAAGGAGGAGTCTACGCATCGAAGAAGGAACTGGGCCGGTTCCGCACCCTCTTCGGGATGGTGTTCCAGAACTTCAACCTGTTCCCCCACTATTCGGTCATGAAAAACATCTGCGAACCGACCGTCCTGCGGGGCGTCAGCAAGGAGGAGGCGCGGGACAGGGCCGTGTCCCTCCTCAAAAAGATGGGTCTGGAAGGGAAGGAGAACGCCTATCCCTGCCAGCTTTCGGGCGGACAGCAGCAGCGCGTCGCCATCGCCCGGGCCCTTGCGCTCAAACCGGAGATCCTCTTCTTCGACGAGCCGACCAGCGCCCTCGACCCGGAGCTCACGGGAGAGGTGCTGAAAGTCATCCGCCAGCTCGCCGAGGACCGCATGACGATGGTGGTGGTGACCCACGAAATGTCCTTCGCCCACGCGGTCAGCCACCGGGTGATCTTCATGGACGGCGGCTACATCATGGAAGAGGGCAGCCCGGAACAGATCTTCCAGGACCCGCAGCAGGAACGGACGAAGAAATTCCTGAGCAATTACAAGCAATGACGGAAATACGGTATGCGCTTCTCGACCCGACGGGCAATCAGACGATCCTTGTGGAATCCGAAGTCCCGCCGGAGTGCCAGCCCTCGGTCGCCCGGCAGATCATGGATCTCGAACCGGAGGCGGAGCAGGCGGGATTTGTGCGCGCGCGGCCCGGCGGGATCTCTCTGCGCATGGCGGGGGGAGAATTCTGCGGGAATGCGGCGATGAGCGCGGCGGTGCTGTACGCCTTCGAAAACGGGATCGCGGAGGGGACGATCCCCGTGACCGTTTCCGGGACGCCGGACCCCGTCGCCGTGACCGTTTCGGCCCTGCCCGACGGACGCATGAAGGGAAGGGTGGAAATGCCCCGCCCGGTCTCCGTGGGAGAAGAGGATCTTCCCGGGGGGATGCGCGCTCCCGTCGTGCGGTTTCACGGCATTTCCCACGTCATATTGGAGTCCCCCCTCGACAGGGAGACGGCGGAAAGGCTCGCTCCGGTCTGGTGCCGCGGGCTGAACGCCGAATCCGCCGGGATCATGATGTTCGACCGGGAGGCGGGATCCCTCGTCCCCCTCGTGTACGTCTCGACCGCGGGCACTCTCTTCTGGGAGAATTCCTGCGCCAGCGGCACGACGGCGGTGGGGGCGTTCCTCGCGGCAAGGAAGGGCTCCGTCTCCCTCGATCTGCGTCAGCCCGGCGGCACGCTCCATGTGGAGTCGGACGCGGATGGGAAACTCTTCCTCACCGGGACCGTCCGTCTGCGGGTTCGGCGCACGGCCTCCGTTCTGATCTGAGGGACGGGAAGAGGTTTTTTGATTTGAACCGAAAAAAGAAGGACGCCGGCGGCCCACTGAAATCGGGTCTCATGCCGGAGTCCTTTTTTCATGAAATAAAGCGCAGAGGATTGACAAACGCCGCCGAAAGATTTATGATGAAACCGAATCCAAACGAAAAACGAACGAGGTATCCGTCATGAAAATCCCGCTGACAGACTGGACCGTCGCCGGATCGTGGCCCTTCACCGTGATGCAGGGCGCGTCCGTCGAAACCGGAGCGAAGTTCTCCGCCGTGACCCCGCGCATCCCCGCGAAGGTGCCGGGCAGCGTCTACGACGATCTCGAACGCGCCGGGCTGATCCCGGATCCGTATTTCGAGCGGAACTCGCTTCTCTGCGAATGGGTGGCGAACCGCTTCTGGAGCTATATGACCTCGTTTCGGAAGCCGGAGACGGACGGAAAGCGCGCGCGGCTGGTGTTCCGGGGGATCGACTATCACGCCCATGTCTATCTGAACGACAAGAAGATCGCGGAGCATGTCGGGATGTACGCGCCTCTCGCCGTCGACGTGACGGAGCTGCTGCGGGAGGGCGAAAACACGCTCACGGTCGTGCTCGAAAGCGCACCGGACGAGATGGGGCAGATCGGGTACACCAGCCGCACCTGGACCCAGAAAGCCCGGTTCGGGTACAAGTGGGATTTCGGCACGCGGCTCGTCGACCTCGGGCTGTACGGCGAAGTCTTTCTCGAAATCTGCGACGATCCCATACGGAACGTGCAGATCCGGTATGAGAGCGGCGGCAGGCTCACCGTCTCGGCGGCAAAATCGGACTTCCGGGCATCTCTGTCCCTCTGCGGGAAATCCGTCGCCGAGGGGAAGACCGGGACCGGATCGCTGACCCTCGGGATCCCGGAGCCCGCCCTGTGGTTCCCGAACGGATACGGGGAGCAGCCGCTGTACGACCTGACCCTCTGCTCAGCGGACGACGAGAAGACCTTCCGCGTCGGGCTGAGGACTCTCGCATACCGGAAACCGGACTGCGCCGACCCGGAGGTGCTGCCCTATATCCCGGTCGTCAACGGGATTCCCGTCTATATCAAGGGCGTGAACATGACCCCCCTCGACCACAAAATCGGCACGGTGACGCGGGAACGGTACGACAAACTGCTCTCCCTCGCCCGGGACGCCGGCGTGAACCTGATCCGCGTCTGGGGCGGCGGGGTGATCGAGAGCGAGGATTTTTACGATCTCTGCGACGCATACGGCATCATGGTCTGGCAGGAGTTCATCCAGTCCTCCTCGGGGATCGACAACATCCCGTCGAAACGCCCGGAGTTTCTCACCCTGATCGGACAGACCGCCCGGGCGATCCTGCCGGAGAAGCGGAATCACGTTTCCCTGACCTATCTGAGCGGCGGGAACGAACTGATGGACGAAAACGGGATCCCCTCCACCTTCCGGGACGAAAACCTCGCCATGCTGAAAGGGATCGCGGAGGAGCTTGCGCCGGACGTTCTGATGCTGCCGACCTCCGCCTCCGGTCCGACGGAGTGGTTCGATCCCGATAACCCGGCGCGCAATCAGGACATCCACGGACCGTGGAAGTACGAAGGCGTGCGAGGTCAGTACGAGCTGTACAACAAGTCGACGATCCTGCTTCACTCCGAATTCGGCGTGGACGGCATGTCGAATTACGATTCCATCCGCACCGTTCTCTCGCCCGAAAACCTCGCGGTCACGACGGTGGCGGAAAACCTCACCTGGCGGCATCACGGGGAGTGGTGGGACACCTATGCCTACCGGGAACGCCCGCTGTTCGGGGAGATCGGAGATCTGCGGGAACTCTGCGATCTGAGCCAGTATCTGCAGGCGGAGGGGATCCGGTACGCCGTCGAAGCCCACCGCCGCCGCGCGAAGACGACAAAACCCGCCGTTCTCGCCCCCGGAGAGGTTTTCGCTCCCGAGGCGCAGGAGAACGTCGGGTCGATCGTGTGGCAGATCAACGAGCCCTGGCCGAACGTAGCCTGCACGTCGATGGTCGACTATTACGGGAATCCGAAGCTGGCGATGCTCTTCTGGCGTGACGCCCAGACGCCGTTCCGGCTGACTCTGCGCTATGACCGGCTGGTCTGGAAGCCCGGGGAGATCTTCGAGGGGTCCGCTTTCCTCTGCGACGACAGGAAACAGGGCGCGGATTCGCTCTCGGTCAAAGCATACGGGGAAGGGTATTCGCTGCTCCTCGGTGCGGACAACGAAGGGCTGAGCATCCCGGCCGAGCTCTCCGGGAACCGCGTGAGATTTGCCGTGCCGGAGGGGGAATCCTTCGCCGTGGTCTGCGAGGCGGGAAAAGACGGGAGGACCCACCGCGCGGTCTATCTCTTCCTCGTCGGGGAGGAGGGATCGCTCCCGAGGCAGCCCATCCTGCGCTTCGTGAGGGAATACCGGCAGACGGGCGGCCGATGAGCCCTCAGAACAGGAACAGCAGAACGAGACCGGCGGTCCCCATCGTCAAAAGAGCAATGGATACGGTCAGCACGCCGTTTCTTCCGGCGATTCGGAAGTTCTCCGGCTTGTCCGGGTCGTAAAAGATCCGCATCTTCTGACCGATCCGGTATCTCCCGATCCGCTTTTGGCTGACGATCCCGATATCCCCCCGCACTTTTTTGCCGGACGCTCTGTATTCCAGGATCGGAACGCAGAATGTCCGGTTTCGTTTGATTTCGACGACGGCCGCCTCCGCCGGGGCAGAGCAGGACCGCCGCTTTTTCAGTTCAAAGTACAGATTTACCGCTCCCGCCAGAAGCAGGACAGCAGCTGAAAAGAAATGCATGGATACCCCTCCTCTGCGGGATCCGAAGGCCGGACCGTTCATGTATAGAGATATATCCGTTAATCGCGGAGCCGCACAGGGTCCTCGGACATCCAGAACCTGCCCCTTCCCCCCTTTTGCGGCTCTTCAAACACGACGGCGAATCCGTCCCCGAGGATCAAGACCGCGTCGGGGCAGACCGCGGCCTGCTCCACCGCCTTCTCGAGCGGCATGATCTCTTCGTCCAGCCACGGATACGGAGAGAGCAGCAGGCAGGGGCCGTTGTGGTCCCGGACGAACCGCCGGAAAGCGGGAAGGCGTTCCAGATCCTCCCCCTCCGCCACAAGGAAGGCGGGATCCAGAAGATCTTTTGCCCGGTGACAGAACCGGCTGATCCCCCGATACCGCTTTTTCGGCGTCGTCAGTTCATGGAGCAGTCGTTCCCGCCGGTTTTCCACGATAAAGGTGTTTACAAAGCGTGTGACTGATGTTTCGTCCATTTTTCGATCCTGGGGTTTTTCATACTTTTTCCCGCTCTGAAAAGTCGACTGTCTGGCATGAGAGCAGCGTCATACCGACTGGTTGAACAGCGGACCCGCAAAATACACTCTTTTCCCGTCCCCGGCCGTTTCGACTGCCTTTGAGGAAGCGGGCGCGCCGGTTTCAGTGCCGCCGCCGCTCTCACAGGCAGAGAATGACGGGATCATTGCCGCTTACAGCAGGATCGCGCAGATCCTTCCCAAAAGTCTTTTCATGGAAATGTTCCTCCGTTATTTCGTTCGGATTTCGACTTGTCCGTTTCTTCGAGCGCGCCGGTCAGCCGGAATTTGCGCCTGCAATCAGTTTTTGCACAGTTCCATATAAACGGAATCCGGTTCTTCACCTTCCCGCATCAGATGATCCGGGAATTCTTTCTGCCGGAAACCCAGTCTCTTATACAAGGCGATCGCTTTCGCGTTTTCCGGATTCGGATCGACCCATACGGTCTCCGCTCCGTTTCGGAACGCCTCCCTGATCGCGTGGGACAGTCCCGCCGCGGCGATGCCCCGTCCGCGCGCGAATGCGAACAGCTTGATGTCCAACGCGGCGCTTTGACGTTCCGGGTCGATCCGATAGAACGATTCTCCGCAGTATTGCCCATCCTCGAATATCGAGTAGTGATTCAGGACCGGTCTGCCGGATTCGATCCACCGAAACCAGTTCTTCATTTCTTCCTCTGTCCGGTGCAATCCGTCCGGAAAACCGACAAACTTCATGACATCCCCGTCGGCCCAGAGGCGCTGTACATTTTTGATGTCATGGACGGTCGTTTCTCTGACTTCGATCATCTTTTCACCTCCGCGCGGGATCCGATTTTTTAGGGATCAAGTATAATTCAAGCCCCGTGATGTATTATACACTGCCCGGCACGAAAAAACAAGAGCGTTTCTGCTGCCGGGGCGGAAAAGAGTCACAGTCCGGTCTGCAAAAAACGACCGGCATACGGCTTTCAAATCAGCCCGTCCCCGTCCTGCTCCGACGTTGGTTCCAGCAATCGGTGTTTCCGCCGGAATTCTTTCGGGGAGATCCCGACACGCTCCTTGAACCGGCGGGAAAAAGCAAAGATATCCCGAAATCCGGTCTGTTCCGCTATTTCCGATACCGACAGGGGAGTGTTCTGCAACAGAGTCTTCGCGATGGACAGACGGTACTGAATGATGTAGTCGTGAGGGGACATCCCGTAGGTCCGATGAAACAGCTCAAACAGCCGTGAGCGGGACAGGTTGAGGGAATGCGCGATATCGGATGTGTCGATCTTATGGTTATAGTTCTTCCGGATGTATTCGATCGCATGGGGAATGGCGCGGACATTTTCGGACCTGTTCCGTTCCGTTATCTGCCTGTCGTGAGCCATGATAAGGGTCAGGAGCGAATAGATCCGGGAGGAAAGGGCCGGATAGTTATCGACGGATTCCGTTTCCGTCTCGTAGAGGATCCGATCGAGTGTCGACTCGACCTCATGGATCTCGCTCTCATCCAGATTCCGGACGGGACTGTTCGAAGACAGGAAAGAGAGATAATCGGCAGTATTCCCGCCCCAGAAATGCACGTACTTGAATTCCCATCCTTCTGCCGTCGGGAAAAACTCGTGTTCGACCCGGCAGTCGATCAGCATACAGGACCCGCGTCTCAGCGGCCAGCGGGCATTTTTGTACCTCAGTTCCCCCTCCCCCGCAAGCGTCAGCTGAAGCAGGGCCGAAGGGTTCATGCGGCGGCTGATATGATAATCCATCCGGCAGATATAGTGCCCGATATAACTGGCATGAAACAGAAGGTCGCTCAGCGGTCCGAGAAGGATATCGTGATTCCGCCTGAAATAAAGACACTTGTCGGCCTCGAAGTCGGGATACAGCGGATTGTTTCTGTCGTCGGTCTTCATCATACTCTCCTCGGACGAAAAGCCAAAAATTCAGGACGAAAAGCCATATACTTTTTTCTGCTTCCATGCTACAATAGAAACCGGAAAATGATCGGGCCATCCGATTCGGGAACTCCGCACGTTCTCATTATAGCACAGTCTTTCAAAAAGCGCAAGATGGGATCGAAATGCAGGCGTCGAAGCGCGGGAGGATAATATGACAAAACGCGAAAGAGTGAAAGCCGCCATTGCCCATAAAACAGCCGATAAAGTGCCGACATTTTTCCACCTTGCCCCCGACGGACTTCAGAAATACGGGCCCCGGCTCTGGGAACGGTATGGGCGGGAGGATATGCGGAAACTGCACGCTGAAGGCAGGATCGAATATCGGAACGCGCTGTATTGCGGCATGGGGAATCATGTCGCTCTCCTCGAGAATTTCCCGTGGTGGGACTGGAAGGATCTTCCTGCCTCGTACAAGGAAGCGGAAACGCCCGATTTCATCCCGGCGGCTTATGATTTCGGCAGTCTCGAGGTTTTCGCGGAATCGATCCGGAACCTACGGGAATACACGGACATGTACATTCTGGCGGAGGTCTGGACCAGCGATTTCGAAAAGGCCTATTTTTCCCGGGGACTGGAATACTTCCTTGCCGATATGGCCGGGGAGCCAGAATTTGCCCGGGAACTGCTCGACTTCATCACGGAGAAAAACCTCTCCGTACTCAAGGAGTTTATCAAAACCCCCGGGCTCGACGGCGTTCTTCTGGGGAACGACTGGGGATCCCAGCGCGATCTGCTGATGTCGCCGAAGACCTGGAGGACGCTGCTGAAACCCGGAGCGAAGAAGGAATACGATCTGATCCATGAAGCGGGGCTGGACGTCTGGGTCCATTCCTGCGGCGATATCCGCAAGATCATGCCGGATCTCTGCGAAATGGGGGCCGACGTTCTGAACCCTGTCCAGCCGGAATGCATGGACATCTATGAACTGAAAGAGCGGTTCGGGGCGGAATTGACCTTCTGGGGCGGCATCAGTACCCAGAGGACCCTCCCCTTCGGGACGACGGATGAGGTGAGGGAGGAGACAAGGCGCGTGACGGAGGCCATGTCCCAGAACGGCGGGTACATCATTGCCGCCGCCCAGGGGATCCAGGCGGACGTGCCGCTTGAGAATATCTGCGCGCTGGTGGACGAAGCGAATGAACTGTAAAGCGGACTGATTCGGACATAACTATTTCAAGGAGGCTGAACATGAAAAGAGCGATTTCCGTCCTATTGATCCTCGTCCTGCTGCTCCCGCTTGCGGCGTGCGGCGAAACGAAGGAAAACACCGACGCCCCGGTATCGGAGCAGACACCTGCTCCCGGCGCGGCTGAAATTCCCGCTTCCGAGACCGAAGCCCCCGAGACCGAGGCGAAGCTCCTGCCTGACATTCCTGACACGACCTACGGCGGGCAGGATTTCCGATTCCTCTCCCGTGAGGTTGTCGACGCTATTGTGCGCTTTTATTCCGAGATCGCGGCTGACGAGACGAACGGCGAGATCATGAATGATACCGTGTTCGAGCGGACGGGGCGAATTGAAGCGGCTTATGATGTCAAGATCGTAAACGATACGTCCCCCGACGTCACCGGACAGTATCAGAGGACATATCTGGCGGGGCAGCAGGATTGGGACGTGGTGGTCGCAGCCTTTTCCGCAGCGCTCGGTCAGACGAACAACGGGTATACCCTTGATCTCAGCACGGTTCCGTACATGAATCTCGAAAAACCGTGGTGGGACACCAACGTGGCGAAGTCCATGCGGATCGGAAACAGCGTGTTTTCGGCCATCGGTGCGATGAACACGTGGACGGACTCCCACACCTATGCTGTGGTATTCAACAAGGAACTTGCGAAGGCGTTCGATATCGATGCCTATGAACTCGTGCGCGGCAACAAATGGAATCTCGACACCTTCTCTGCGATCCTCGAACAGGTTACGAACGATGAGGACGGCAACGGGGAGATGGACCACAACGACCGGTACGGCGCGGCCGGAGAATTCTACAATTTCCAGTTTCACGTTCTCGCGTCGGATGTGTTCGTCATCGGGCACGACGAAGAGGGCCTTCCGGTTCTGGATCTGAGCGAGCGTCTGTTCAATGCGGCGGAAAAAGTATGCTCGATCATGTGTTCCGGCAACTATCTGCTCGCGGAAAAACTGTATGGCAAAGTGGACGATGTATGGTTCGGCGGACTGCGGTATAATTTCCGCTCCGGCAACTCTCTCTTCTATGTCGGCGGCATCGAACAGCTGTTGATCTTCCGCGATCTGGAAACGGATATCGGGCTGCTTCCGATGCCGAAATACGATGAGGCACAGGCGGAATACCGCCATACCTTCAGTCCCTCATGGTCGAGCATCATGTTCCTGCCGCGCAATTCGGAGACAGCGGAGTTCACCGGCGCAATGCTCGAAGCGATCAACGCGGACAGCTACTACTCCACTTCCATCGCGTACTACGACGTCGTACTGAAAGGCAAAGCTATGCGCGATCCCGAATCCTGCGAGATGATTGAGATCATCCGCCGGAGCCGGACCATCGACCCGGAGATGGCATACGGCTTCCTTGGCGCGAACAACGCGTTCACGGCGGCTTTGAACAGCGGTTCTACCGACGCGCTGGCTTCCACCTTTGAAAAGAACAAGAAGGTCGCGAACAAAAACATCGAAAAACTGATCAAAAAGATAGGAGAATGAGGAGGAGCATCGATGAACTGTCAGGGAAGCTTTGAAAAATACGCGGGTAATCCCGTTTTGGGCGACGAAACGACCGGAACGATCTTCGACGCGTTCGTGAGAAAACAGCCGGACGGGCGGCTCCGCATGGATTCGTCATGGAGGCCGCAAGGCGCGCTCGCCGTATCCTTTTCGGAGGACGGGATCCATTGGGGGGATCTGACCGTCACCCTCGCCGCGAATCCCGAATCGGGCTGGGAGAACATTGTGAACCGGAACTGCGTTCTGCGGGATCCGAAGGGCGGCGGATGGCTGATGTGGTACACCGGTCAGGACATCGGCGGACGGGGAAGATCGTGGATCGGCGTGGCCCGCTCCGACGACGGGATCCGTTTCGAACGGTTCCGCCGGGATCCCGTGCTGGCGCCGGAGACGGATTTCGAAAAGCAGTCCGTGATGAATCCCTTCGTGATGTATGAGAACGGCAGATTCCGGATGTGGTACGCCGCCGGGGAGACCTATGAGCCGAACGTGATCTGTTACGCCGAATCCGACGACGGGATCGAGTGGACCAAGTACGCCGGAAAT
This sequence comes from uncultured Ruminococcus sp., assembly GCA_902782445.1. Lineage (GTDB taxonomy): Bacteria > Bacillota > Clostridia > Oscillospirales > CAG-272 > UMGS1696. Next base: position 21,140 of record CACZNC010000003.1, on the reverse strand, counting down.
CCCATCTTTGGGGCGAACCCCGAAAAGGAGTACGAGCAGAACCGGATCGGGGCCTGCGATATCCTCAAAGAAGAGGGCGGATATCTCATGTTCTACATCGGCTACCGGGACATCAACACCGCCTGCATCTGCGCCGCCCGATCCAAGGACGGGATCACCGGATGGGAGCGCGTGCCGGAAAACCCGCTCGTTCTGCCGACCCCGGGAGAATGGGATCAGGACTCCTGCTACAAGCCCACGGCAGTCCGCGCCGAGGACGGAACCTACCGCATCTGGTACAACGGAAGGCACGGCGGAGCGGAATACATCGGATACGCCGAGGGCGTGATAAAATAAACAGCCCGGGAAACAAACCGGGAAAAGGGTCCCTCGAAAACCGAATATCACAAAAGAGCAAGTCCCTGAAACCTCCATGATTTCGGGGACTTTTTGGTGCGACCTCCCGGGGATGGCGGATGCGGGAGGAAGCCGGTTTTGCCGATCTGTCCCTCCCTGACACAACCCCCGGTTGATGTGAACCCGAATACAAATCCATTGCGCCCGGCGTTCGAATCTGCTATACTGTAAGCGGAACGAAGGCCGGGCCCGCTTTCTTTTCTGAAATTCAAACGGGAGAAACGAAAATGGAACACATCGGACAAAGGATAAAAGATCTGCGCAAGAAAGCAGACCTGACGCAGGACCGTCTGGCGGATTATCTCGGAGTCAGCCCACAGGCTGTCTCGAAATGGGAATGCGGCATAGCGACGCCGGACCTCGCCCTTATTCCGCCGCTGTGCCGGGTGCTCGGGTGTTCGGCGGATGAGATGCTGGGCGTCGCGTACACGGAGGACAAAGAACGCGCGAAAGCGTTGTACAACGAACTCGGTAGCCTTACTCCGGAGGACGGGGAGCGTTTCGCCGCGCTGATCGAGGAAGCACGCAGGGACTTCCCACGCAACGAAAAGATTTCCTTCTGCATTGCCCAACAGGAATATTGGTTCTTCGGCGGGAAAGAAGCGGAAACGGATGAAGGACGGCGAAGAAAGGACGACGCGGAAAGACGTCTTCTCGCCATCCTCTCCGACGGGCGGGACGAACAGCAGCGCGAATATGCGGCGTCCCAGCTCTTCCACATGCGCATGAACGACGGCCTGCGCGAGGAGGCAAAAGCGTTTGCCGAGCAGTCCGGGCCGTTCAGGGAGGAACTCCTGCTCGAATGCCTTGACGGAGATGAATGGAGAAAACAGCAGCAGTTTCTGGTTTACAAATCGCTGAATTGGTTGTGCAATTATCTGGAAAAACGTGGAGGACACGAACGGCACCTGCCTTCTTATGAGGCGATCGACGCGGTCGTGCGCGCGGTGATCAGCGACGGAAACTATGTGGGGTTCTCGAACAGGCTGTTCCACAACGCGATGGAGATGATCCCCCTCTTGATCGAGGAAGGCGCATACGACAGGGCGGTTGAAAAAATCCGGGACGCGGCGGACTATGCCGTGCAGGATGCCGCGCTGATCCGGCGGAGCAGAGAACCCGGCGACATCCCCTATACCGCCCCGGCTCTCGACGGATGGAGCGAAACCGGAAAGAGCTTCGTCGCCGCCCGATTTGCCGACGCATTCTTCGAGCTGGAATGCCTGATCAACGGGTGCAGATTTTCGCCGATATACGCTCCTCTCCGTGACAGAGAAGACTTCAAAGCCCTTATCGCGGAGCTTGAAAGCAAAGCGGACGAAGAACAGGAGGAAACCGTATGACCGGAATCGGACAGAAAATCAAAGATCTGCGCAAGAAAGCCGACATGACGCAGGACCGGCTGGCGGACTATCTAGGGGTATCCCCGCAGGCCGTGAGCAAATGGGAATGCGACGTCTCGACGCCGGATCTCGCCCTCATTCCTCCGCTGTGCAGGGTGCTCGGATGCACGTCGGACGAACTGCTCGGGATCAGAACGGAGGACGAGGACCCGCGGGAGCACGATCTCTATATGATGGCGAGCGGCAACGACGGAAATCCCGGCCAATTTGACATCCGCCTGCACCTTCAAAAATGCCTCGCCGCCGTGGAAGAATACCCGCGCAACCTCTGGCTTCACTACTACTGCGCCTTGAACGAGGCAATGATTGACAACTGCCAAAACCCGACGGAAGAACAGGCGAAAGCCCGCCGGGAACACGTCGAAGCCGCCGAAAAGCGGTACCGGTTCATTCTGGAAGAGGCAAAGGACGATTCTCTCCGTGCCTGCGCAACGAACGGTCTCGTTCTGCTTCTTGTGGAACAGGGGAGGCGGGAAGAGGCGGCTGAATTCGCCCGGAAATGCCCGCAAAGCGGCAAGCTGTCGCCGGACTACCTTCTGCTCTTCTGCCTCGAAGGAGAAGAGGGCGAGCTGCACTGGCAATGGTATGTTATGGGACAGCTGGAAGGTCTCCTCTTGGCTCTGCGGCGAAGAACGGAATCCCTCCCCGCGATGGAAGCGGTGGAAGCCGTTGTCCGCGTCATGTTCCCGGACGGGAATTACCTCGGATGGTTCAACTATCTTCACGACGCGCTGGAATATCAGACGGAGCTTCTCGCAAAGGCCGGGCGGTACGACGAAGCGGTGAAAAAGCTCGCGGAATATTGCGCCGTATGTAAAAAGCTCGACGAGGTCAACGCCCGGGACGGGGAGACGATCGCCTTCACAGCGCCGCTGTTCGACCGGCTGTCTGACACCATGCCGTTTCTGGGCAGCGTGTACACGACGACGGAGTACGCGGGGCAGTGGCTGAATATGGAATGGTTCGAACCGCTTAGGGAGAGGGAGGACTTCAAAGCCCTGTGCGCGGAGATGCAGCCGGAGGAAAAAATATAAAAATTTTTCCTCCCCACCGAACCTTTTCCCCGTTTTCCGTGTCTGGATCATGACCCCCAAAACGGAATTCCGAAGGAAAGAGGAGAACCCCATGAAAAACTATTCCGCTTTTTCCGACCGCGAGCTTGTGGAGATGACGCTCGTCGGCGACACAGACGCGTTCGGAGAACTGGTGACGCGCCACGGACCCGCCGTTCTGAACGCCGCCCGCGCCGTGACCCGGAATCCCTACGCCGCCGAGGACGCCGCGCAGGACGCCTTTTTAGCGGGATGGATGCGCCTCTCGTCCCTCCGCGACCGGGAGAAATTCCGCGCGTGGATCGTGAGCGTCGCAAAGAACGCCGCGATCAATCTCCTCGCCCGGTACGAGAACGCCGTCCCCGCGATCTCCCTCGACCTTGCCTCATTTGCACTGGGCGAAGAGGATCCGGAACTCTCCGCCCTGATCGACGACGGGGAGGTTCGGGAGCTTCACGAGGCTGTGGACACGCTCTCGGAAAAACTGCGGGAAACGGTGCGCCTCCACTATTTCGAAGGGTATTCCGTGAAAGAGATCGCCGCCCTCCTTTCCGTTCCGGAGGGGACGGTGAAGCGGCGGCTTTCCGAGGGGAGAAAACAGCTTCGGAAAGGATACGGAATCATGGAAAAGACCTACGACGAAAACGAGACCCTCGTCTCCCGCGTCATGCGGCAGGTGGAGGAACTGAAGCTCTGGCAGCTCAGACACGACAAGGAGGGATTTGAGGAGGAGTACCGCTCCGTCCTCGCCGCCGTGGAGAGCCTGCCGGAATCGGAGAAGAAGCGGCACATGCTGGCGGACGTCTGGCTGCGCGGCGCGTGGTGGCTCCCCGGGGAGGAAAACGAGGAGATCTATGCCAAAATCAAGGCCGCGGCCCTCGCCGGACACAACGAGGACGTGATGCAGGCCGTCATGATGCGCGAGATCAGGTCCGCGCCCCTTGCGGAAAAGGGGGAGGACCCTCAGGTCTACGTCCACCCGCGGCAGGAAAAGCTCCGGGACGTGCTGATCCCGGAGATGGAGGCGGCAGGATTCCCCAAAACCGTGGCTTATCTCCGCTTCTGGCTCGGGAAGAGCTTCCGCGATTTCGGACAGGACAAGGAAGCCCGGGCGGAATTTGAAAAGGTGAAATCCCTCCTCTCCCCGGACGAGACCTACTATGCCGCCGCCGTCGCCGCTCTCGAAGGAGAAGCGAAGTTTACGGATGCGGGGGTCTGCCGGCTGTATGACTGGGGGAAATCCGCCAGGCTCTGGGTCTCGGGGGAAAAGTACAGAAAAATCGGCGGCAGATGGGTGTTCTGGGAGGGTCCCGGCTACGAGGCGTCTCCCGGTGTCATCACCGACGGGGACGGCTATGGGATCGCGCCCGTTCTCTGGAAAAAGTTCGGCTGGAACCGCGACTATGTGATGCTCGATCCGAACGAACTGCCCGGAGAGTACGACGCGGTGGGAAACTGCGTTCTGACGATCCGGGACGAGGAGGAGCCCGTCGTCACACCCGCGGGACGGTTTGAACACTGCCGGACCTACGACGTCGAGGGGCGGGACTGGAAGGGGTACCGCGTCATCACGACCGTCTGCCCCGGCGTCGGGATCGTGAAGCAGTTCTCGCTGGCGGATCAGCGCACCCTGACTCTGCGGGACTACGCCCTTTCCCCTTCGCCGGACGGGGAGATCTTCGCGGCAGGGAACCGCTGGGAATACGAATGGGCGGTCGAGAACATGGGGACATGGGGCACGGCGAAGCTTGAGATCGTCTCGGCGGGCAAGGACAGCGCGACAGCAGCCTTCACCGCCGTTCTCCGTCCGGAAGCGGACACGGCGTCCTGGTACGGCAGTCTCCTGGCGGCGCAGATCCGGTATAAGAAGCGCGGAGAGAACGGAAGACTGATCCTCGCGGACGTGGAGCCGTATCTGAAAAAGGCGGAGGAGCTGGCCGTCACGCCCAGGCAGAAGCTCGAAACCGAGATCTCGAACCGGGTCATGCGCCGCCTTCTCGCCCGCTCTCCCGACCTGAGTCCGAACACGGAGACGATAGGACGGAACGATTTCTTCGATGTCCGGCCCATTCCCCCGAGGGAAGACGGCGTGCTCCGGCTTGGTATCCGGGAGGATGGGATTTCCCTCGAGCGGGAGCACCGGATCCTCTTCGGTCGTCCGCGGCTGGCGGAGGAAAAGGAAGTCTCCGCAGTCCAGGAGGCGGTGAACGGCGGGGACCTCTGGGGGATGCTCGAAGCCGCCGGGGACGGGCTCTGGCGGGACGAATGGATCCCCGGATTCAAGGCGGACCTCGACTATATGCTCTGGCTTGCGGTTCCCGTTCAGTCATCCGTGGAGATCGGGGAGGACGAAGAGGTGACGACGCCCGCCGGACGGTTTGAAGCCTGCCGGCATTTTACAGCCGACGCGAAGAACGAAATCATCACGCGATGGGCCGGACACATCGAGGCGTGGTTCGCTCCGGGCGTCGGCCCCGTGAAGATCCTGCACCGCACGGAGAGGATCGAATCGGTTTGGGAGCTGACGGCATACCGCGGGATCGGAGAGGGGTATTTCCCCATAAATACCGGCTTCTTCCGACGGTACGAGGCGAAGGACCTCCCGGACGGCTACCGCGCCTCGGTCGAATACACCCTGCTCGCGGACCGGGACGGCGTGAGCGGGAAGGAGAACCGGGAAAAGCCCGTTCTGCTCCTGTTCACGGATATCTCGGCGGATCAGCGGCGGGAGTGCGCGGAAAAGAAGGGCTGACCCCGCCCGAATCAACCCCCGGTTGAGCGAAATCCGAAAAATATTCCATTGCGCCCGGCGTCCGTTTTTGCTATAATAAAGGCAGAACGAAGGCCGGGCCCGCTTTCTGTCGGGACAGAAGAGGAGAAGCACATGGAACACATCGGACAAAAGATCAAAGACCTGCGCAAAAAGGCCGACCTGACGCAGGACAAGTTGGCGGAAATGCTCGGCGTCACCGCACAGGCTGTCTCCAAATGGGAGGTCGGTTCCGCGTCGCCGGATCTGTCGCTGATCGCCCCGCTGTGCCGGGTGTTCGGCGTCACGGCGGACGAACTGCTCGGGATCGCGGAGGAAAAAGAAAACGCGGAGAAACAGCTTCTTGCCGCGCACCGGCACTGCATGAACAACCGGGCGGAACTCGGTGCGTCGGATCTGTGCGGGTGCTTCTTCTGCCGCCAGCTTTACCGCCCGCAGACCATCGTGAAATGGGTGGACCGGGACGGAAACACCGCGCTCTGCCCGTTCTGCGGCATCGACAGCGTGATCGGATCGGCGTCCGGTTATCCCATGACCGCGGAATTCCTCTCCGCCATGTACGACCGCTGGTTCAAGCCGAAATCCATCCCGGGAGCGGAAGAAAGCGGCATGACCCCCGGCGAATTCCGGGATTATCTGAACCGCGGCCTCGGGCGGGCGATCCTTCTGCTGGAAAAGGAAAAAGACAAGCAGATCTTCTGTGCCATCTGGCAGAGGATGCTTCTGCACCCCGAAAATGAGTCCCCGGATAAGTCGGATATTGTGCCCTATTACGCCCGGAATCACGGACTTTATGACCGGGATCTCGCCCTTTGTTTCGATCCGTCGGGCAGACTCGGAGAAGAGATCGCCCGAAAGATCCTCGAAAAAAGGCCGCCGCGCCTTGACGCCATGAAGCTCGTCTCCCTGCTGGGGCATGAAGAGGAGGCGGAAGACATCCTGCGGGCGGATTATGAGCGGACGATGGCCCATCTGCGGCGGAATCTGAGCGGCGAGGGCGGCGGGGATTTCGGAGAGCTTGCGGACGAATGGGTGAAGAGCGCGTTCCGGATTCAGGAGTGCGTCACGCCGCGCAAGGACGTCATCCGCGTGCAGCTGTACGACCTTGCCGACCTCTTCCGCCTCGCGCCGCCGGACAGAGCGCATGACCGGATGGATTTGTTTTATAAATTTGCGCATGATATTTATAAATATACATGGGAGAGCGATTACGTCAACCGTGACGTGTGGGACGTTCTGCTCGAGGAAAACCCGCTCTCGTTCGCGCTGGACGTGAAGGAAGCCGCGTACAGTCCCCTGCCGCAAAGCGAACTCACCGTCGAACGGTTTCTCTCCGCGGGTCCGGACATTGCGGAGAACGCCTTGCTCTCCGTCAGCTTCAAAAACGCATCGGACGACGTGTTCTTCGCCGTGCTCGACGCGGCTATCGATGAGAAGGATCCGGGGAAGCAGGGGCGGCTGAGAAGTCTTTTCCTCTTAAATATGGTCCGCTCGGCGTCACGCGATACGGGCGAGCTTTTGAAACGGGCGCGGCGGCTGATCGACGATGTGAAGCAAAGCGGCGATCAAGTCAAGCGAGCGTTTTTGCTCACCGTCGTTCATATCCTCGCTTTTGTCCGCGATCCGCGGGTGCGCGCGCTCGGGATGGAAATCATCCGATGGGACGATCCGATCCTGCGTCACGACGGATACCGGCTGGCATACGGAGCGAACTTCATGCCCGAGGACGCCACTCTCGTGGAGGAATGGCTGAAGAAATCGCCCGCTCCCGGCTTTTCCCCCGCTTACGGCGTCATGGCCGCGCTCAAAGCGGGGGCGGAGGGTGTGCGCGAAAGCTGGCTTCGGACGATCTATGAGGACGAAAACCACCGGTTCATGCTCGTCAAGACCCTGATCGACCTTGACCGTCTCCCCGACGACATGCGCAAAGAAAGCTTGTTCGACGAGAACCCCAATATCCGCTCCCTCGCGCGGGGAGAAGCATCGGAGAATAGGCTTCGGCGGAATATCAACATCACATGGCATTACAGGAATGCGAACGGGGGCTCGCCGTGAACGCAGCCGGTCAGCAGAGTTATTTCCGGAAAAGACAACGCAACCCCCGGTTGAGCGAAATCCGAAAAACATTCCATTGCGCCTGGCTTTCGAATCTGCTATACTGTATGCGGAACGAAGGCCGGGCCCGCTTTCTATCGGAAAAAAGAGGAGGACGACATGGACCACATCGGACAGAAAATCAAGGAACTGCGCAAAAAAGCCGACCTGACCCAGGACCGGCTGGCGGAAATGCTCGGCGTCACCGCACAGGCCGTCTCGAAATGGGAGGTTGGTTCGGCATCGCCGGACTTGTCCCTCATCGCCCCGCTGTGTAAGGTGTTCGGCGTGACGTCGGACGAGCTGCTCGGGATCGCGCACGAAAAAGACCCGCGGGAGACGGAGGTGGAGGAAGAACTCGACCGGATCATGAAAACGCCGGGGAAGGACGGGAAAATCGACATTCCTTCGCTCCGGGAAAAGGCGGCCGAGGCGGTAAAGCTCTACCCGGACAATCTGCGCATCGCGTATTTCTACGCCGTCAGCCTGCGGTTCCGCGCCGCAGATCCCGCGGACGGGGACGAGGAAGCGAAGCGGGAGAGAAAGCGGACGGTCGAAGAGATTCTCAAAAAGATCATCCGGGAGTCGGACGACGCTGAGCTGAAAAAAGAGGCATACGGGACCCTCGTTCTCATGCTCGCGCAGGGGGGCGGAAAAAGGAGGCCCTCGCGCTGGCGGAGGAAGGGGCGTGCAAGGACCGGCTCCGGTTCATGTGCCTCGAAGGGCGGGAACAGATCGCGTTTTTTCAGCGGTGCGTTCACCGGGATCTGTACGAGCTTTTGAATTTCTTCGCCGTCGGCTGTGCCCAGATCCGGGACGAGGCGTTCAAAAAAGGGATCCGGGACGCATGGGAGGACATTCTCCGCGCCGCGATCCCGGACGGGAATTACGGGATGTTCTCCATGTACTTCGACGCCTGCCTCGAAGGAAAGGCGGTTCAGCTGACAAAAGAGGGAAAATATGAAGAAGCCGTCGCCCGCCTCGGGGAGATCATGGAGATGTGGGAGCGGGTCGACGAGCAGATCGCCAACCGGGCCGCTGACCGTGGGACGCTCGATCCGGACTGGGGCCATGCCTACACCGCGCCGCTCTTCGAGGGTGTGGAAATCTCCCCCGTCTTCGACAAATCGGGGAATACCTCCTACGCCGAACAGTTTGCGAAGAACCTGCGGATGCTCTCCGACTTCGCGCCGCTCGAGGGCAGGGAGGACTATGAGACATTGGTCGGGAAGTATGTGCCGTCGTCTCCACAGGGAGAGTGAGAATGAAACAATGGAGCCGGATCCACATCGGAAACGGCTCCCCTTCTTTTTGCATCTATCTTTCCCCGATCCCTCCGAAGACCGCCGTCACCGCCGCTGGATCGGACGGAACTCCGCGGACCTTCTCCGCAAACTCCGCCATAAACCGGATCTCCCTCACGAGAGTGTCGGAGACCGCCGCCCGGCGAAGCGCGTCGAGATCGACTTCCAGCCGCCGCAGCTCTTCCGCCAGCACCCGGTCTACGCAGTCCATCAACTCCTGGTTGAGTGCTTTCGTCAGGTCGGGCCGTTCCCTGTCGGGATGCAAGAGCGGTTCCGCTTTGTCCCGGCCAAAGGGCTCCCCGTGTAAGCCGACGATCCCGGCCTCATGCGCGTGACCGCCGCTGTCGAGATTCACGGCGATGGTCAAGCTTCGGACGGAAAAGAGATTCTCCGGCAGGGCGGTGAAGGTTTCCGCTTCCGCTTGCCCTGCTTCCGATCCCGCCGCTTCGTTCAAATGATCCCGGAGCCCCCGAAGCGCGGCGGACCTGGGATCTGCATGGTTCAAGTCTTCCCGGAGAGCTTTCACCGCGTCGTGACGGGCTTTGCAGTTCGAAAGGGACTTCCACAGCGATCCGCCGGAGGAATCGGCCGGATAGCCCTCCGCGAACCGGCGCAGGATTTCACGGAGTTCCGGCTTTTCAGAGAGCTCCCGGAACAGCCCGGCGCGGAACTGCACCACCGCGGGATCCTCCGTGTAATACGGGATCCCGTCCGATTTCAGGATCTTCCCGAGGGAGGCGTCATAGGCCAAAACAAATTCCTCGGGAGGGGGCGTTTCCTGTGTCCCCGTCGGGAAGAGCAGACGGTAATCCGAATTCCGCTCATGAATCGCCGTCAGATCGGGAATCTCCGTCAGCCTCCGGCCCGGCTTTGTCTGGATGTAATACGCGGTCGTGCCGCTTGGGGATTTTCTGTCCCACAGGAGCCGCGCGAGAAGAAGCGGGACCAGCGTGACGGCGACGGCGATGAACCCGAGCAACAGGCCCCACTTCACCAGCGCGAGCGTTCCTTCGAGATCCCTTGTCTTCACGGCGGCCCATCCGAGGATCGCGCCGACGAATACGAGGACAAGAGCGTAAACGTCCTCTTTCTTTCCCGTAAACCTTTTCATAACAGGATCCTCACACTCCGGCAGAGCTCCCCAAGCAGGCCGGATTTTTCATGTTCTGCAAGAGTTGCGTCCTCAAATTTCACCCGCTCGATGATCCTCCGGGCGGATTCGAGGTCGGAGGGGGCAAACCGGGCTGTCCGTTCCGCCTTTCGCTGGACTTCCCGCGGGGTGTCCGAGGCGGAGATCTCCGGCGCGGCCCTTTTGTACAGGCGGCAGAGCGTGCGGTAAGCATACCCGATCTTCCGGTCTTCCGAACGGATCCGAGACAGCCGGCGCAGGAACTGACCGTAATCGTCCGGGAGTTTTTCGTCGGGTTCGTAGTCCCGGATCGCGGCGTCCTGCGTTGCCCGGAAGGACTGGGCCTCGTCGGTCGTTCGGGTTTTGTCCTCCTTCCGGTAGGAGAAGCCGAAGAGCATGGAGAAGAACTGTCCGATCTCCACGATAGCGAGGAAGAAATGCCGGGCGATCCATTCGGCGATCCCCGACGATTCCGCGAGGAACCGCTTTCCCCTTTGCGACCGGCTGAACACGAACAGGCCGATCAGAAGAAAGACGGCGAGGACGAGAAATCCGACGCTCAGCCCGGCAAGGGGCGTCCGATCCCAGACCCCGGCGGCATAATCCTCCCGTCCCTTTCCCGCGCCGAACCAGACGAGGGATTTGAAAATCAGCCAGAGGGCGTTCAGCGGGAGGAACACAAAGGGGAAAAAGACGAGAACGGCGCAGAGGAAGAACAACGGATAGGAGAGTTTCGTTTTCATTCCTTCGCCTCCTCTGCGCTTGCGCGATACGTGCGGTAATAGAGCGGAATGTCCTCGGGCAGATCCGACGTGTCCGCAAAAGACGAGGTGATCCAGAAGACGACCTCGAATCCGAGGGACTGCAAGGAGCGGCAGAAATCCCGCATCACCGCGTCAAAATAGGGGGAGACCACCACGAGATTCTTCCCCGCGAGAAACCGCTCCGGCTCCTCGGCGATCGCGTAAAACAGCTTGTGGGCCGGGTATGTCACGCCGCCGGAGATCCGCGCCAGCATCCGCATGAGGTTGTGGTAGTCCGGCAGACAGGAAGCCTCGTCCGAAAGGGTGATTCTGTGCTCTCCGATCTCCTCCGTCTGCGAGAAGGTGTCCGAGGAGCCGTTGAACAGTACGCGCACCGGGACTTCATACGCTGAGATTTCGTCGATCAGGGATGCGGTGACGGAGATCCCGAGCTCCGTGAGTTCCGTCGAGCTGATCCCTTCTGTCACGGAATCGTACCGCTCATACGCCCGGGACTGGAGGTTGAGCAGGATCGTTAAATCCCTCTCTTCGGTGAACCCGTTTTCGTTCGCCATCCATTCCCCGGCAGCGGCGGATTTCTTCCAGTTGATTCGGGACAGCGGTTCGTTCCGGTAGGACCGCACGCCGATGAAATCCAGCGGATCCGACAGGGGCGAGCGGGGCACCTCAACATCTCCCACGGTGTAGGGCGCGGTGGTGAAATGCTCGTCCAGATCCATCACCGCGGGATAGACCGTCACGGAATTGAAACGCCCGACGGGAACAGCCAGACGGAAGGACACAAGGTCGAGCAGAAGGCTCTTCTTCCGCACCAGCACCGCGTAATCCACAGTGTACGCCCCGCGCCGGACGGCTTTCACCCAGAGCTTCCGCGAGACGGAGGATCCGGCGGGCACCGTGAAGCGTTCCACCCTCACGGAGGTCCCGCCGTCTTCAAAGATCAGGCCTTCCGGCAGGTTCAGGTTGAGCCGGAGCTTCGGGAAGGGAACAGCGGAGCCGTTCGTCAGCGTGACGTTCAGGAAAAACCCCTCGCCCTCCATGAGATCGGTGTCCGCCGTCGCGTCGGTGTCGAGAGTCAGCCCGCAGGACAGCTTCGTCTTCAGCGTGGTATTGACCACGGAGCGCAAAAGCATCGCCGCGAGCACCCCGGACACCGCGAGGGAGAGGAGGAAGATCACAAGCTCCGCCGTCATGTCAGTCCACCGGGGAGGGGATCGATGCGACGATCCGTTCGATGATCTCCGGCGCGCTCCGGGACAGCTTCAGGCGGTTCTGCGCCGAGGACAGCACCCGGTGGGCGAGAACCGGGACCGCCGCCCGCTTCACGTCGTCTGGGAGCACGTAATCCCGCCCGTCCATCGCGGCGAGGGCCTGGGACATTCTGAGAAGGTGGAGCGTCCCGCGGGGGCTGACCCCAAGCCGGAGCGCGGCGTCGTCCCGGGTGGCGGACGTGATCGCGACAACATAGTCCGTGATCTTCGGCGATACGGCGACGGATTCGACTTCCCGCCGGGCTTCGAGAACGTCTTCCGCTGCGCAGACCGGGGTCATTCCGTCGAGCGGCGTGTCCGTTCCCCGGAGCCAGAGCCGCGCCATGTCCGCTTCCGCCGATCTGTCCGGGTAGCCGAGGGAGAGGCGGATCATGAACCGGTCGAGCTGGGCTTCGGGCAGGGGGAAGGTTCCCTTCGCCTCCACCGGATTTTCCGTGGCGATGACAAAAAACGACTCCGCCATGGGGTATGTCACCCCGTCCACCGTGACCTGGTTTTCGCCCATGCATTCCAGAAGGGCGGACTGGGTCCTCGGAGCCGCGCGGTTGATCTCGTCCGCCAAAAGCACGCCGCAGAACACCGGGCCGGGCCGGAAGACGAACTGCCGCGACGCGGGATCCCAGACGTTCAGCCCCGTGACGTCCGCCGGGAGCAGATCGGGGGTGAACTGGATGCGGCGGAAGGGGCAGTCCACCGACCGGGCAAGGGCTTTGGCGAGGGTGCTTTTTCCCGTCCCCGGCGCGTCTTCCAGCAGAACGTGTCCGCCCGCGAGAAAGGCGGCGAGGACGAGGGCGATCTTATCCTCCTTGCCGCAGATGACCCGCGACAGGGAATCGGACAGGGCGCGGGCAAGCGTCGATATTCTCACAGCGTCCCCTCCTTCGCAAGTTCGATCCGGATCTTCTCCGGTATGAGTTTTTCCGCTTCGCTGAGGATGCGGCGGTATTCCGGCTCCCGGCGCAGTTCCGCGGTGGACGCGAGGGGAACTCTCATTCGGATCACGAGGCTTATCGGTTTCGGGCAGGACGCAAAGCTGTCCGTTCTGTACTCCATGCCGTCCGGGATCAGGAAATCCCACGCCTTGATCCCGACCTTCACGCCGCGGAAGAGGAAAGGCGCGCCGACGTCGAGCCATGCGTCCGGGGGATTTGCCGCAAACCGGGAGAAGCAGTCCAGCGCAGACCGGAGGGCGTCATACCCTTCCTCTTTCCGATCCAGCCGGAAGAGCGCAAAGGCGAGATCTGTATACAGTCCGCCCGCGCCGCAGAGCCAGCCCTCCGGGATCGCGCCTTCACCGAAGGATGTAAGGATCCCCAGAAAGAACTGCGCTTTTCGAACCGTTTCTTCAGACGGGTTCACATCGTAACCGATATCCGAGAGCAGTGCGCGGCGGAAACCGAGGATGCGGTCGACGCCGAGATACGGAAACGCCGCCTCCGGTCCCCGCTCCTGCATGACGATGGAATACTCCGTAAGGGTTTTGCGGTTTGCCGTGCTGTCGGTCAGCAGAGCCAGCCACCTCTGCCGCTCCTCTCCCGCCGTCGTCCGCGCCATCGACATGATCGCCGTTCCCCGGTCGGACGGAGACGCCCACGGGTCGGAGAGGATCTTCCCGGCGACCTCCCGCGCGAGTTCCCGGCGGGTATTCCGCAGCTCGGGGGGAAGGGTTTCGAATCGCTGCAGAAGGACGCTCTGGATGATCCGCTCCTGCGGGTATTTCGCATAGAACGCCCGCGCCTCCTCGAAGCTCTCCTCGACGGAGGAAATCAGCTTTGAGCGGTTGAAAAACGCGTCGATGTCCTCCCGGATGCGCTCGGCGTCGTTGCCCATGAGCGCGTCCACCGTGATCCCGAAGTGGTTGGCGATGACGGGCAGCATGGTGATGTCGGGGTAGCCCCCGTTCTCCCAGTAGGACACGGTCTGCGGGGACACGCCGAGACGCCCGGCCAGCTCTTCCTGCGTCAGCCCGAGCCGCTTCCGGTTCTCCCGCACCCGCTCGGCAATGAGAAGTTCCATGATTCCCTCCGGCGTGCTTTGATAGATTGAATTCATTATAGCATATCTTTGCGGATTATGCAATCAGAACGGGTTGGAGGGGAGTCTTATTTGGTTGGAGAAATCGTCTGCCGGGCATGAGGGGAATCTTTGCCCCCCTCGCTGCAAACCGTGTTAGGAGTTCGATTCCCCCCATCCGAGCTAAGCCGGACCAATCCCACTCCGCAGGCAAAAACTCCCACGCAGAAAACAAAGAAAAGCCTTTCCGCCTGAGTGAACTCCAAACCGGACGAATCCAGAGCGAAACAAAGCAGAAAAAGGGTTCCTCAAAAATCGATTTGTCTATGGTACCCCCTGTGGTCTGCCGCCCCGCAAAACCGAATATCCCAAAAAGAGAAAGTCCCCGAAACCTCAATGATTTCAAGGACTTTCCCTGCTTTTCAGCCGTCGGAGTGGCGAGACTCGAACTCGCGGCCTCGACATCCCAAAGGCGCCCGGAGCCTTCCAGCTGTTGATCTGTAAGGCTTTCCGGGCATTTTTGCTCGATACATCCTACTCTTTGACCGGGTTTGAACTACTTGTCTCCGCCTGTTCCGGGCGTGTCTATGGTAGAGTATGTGGTCAGGAGTTTTGGGTAGGGCTGCCATTTCCGCCGGAGAGAAGGGGAAAGATGCGAAAAGTTTTCGCCGCTGTAGACAAAGTATAAGGGCGGGGGAATGCAGTCGGAAGATGTCACCGCTCATTGTTCAATTCGCGGGTGAAGATACGCTCATAATCCTGTTTGAGGTGATAGACGGCGTCGATATAGGCTGTATGACCTTCGATACGATAGAGCATGATGTAATCATGACGCTGAAACCGCGCGGTGTGATATCCGAGGGAACGCAAACGGGGGGCTGAACAAAGCCGGAGCGACCCCGCAACGGTTTTCAGTTCACGAACCGTTTCCAAAGCATCCTCCCAAACTGCCTGAGCCGCGAGAGGTGCCAACAGAACGTCCCTGATATAGTTCACACTCTTTTGCAAAAGCTCCATCGCGCGGGGAGAAATGACGACCTTATACGTATCCATTTGCCTTCCCCATCTCCATAAGCGCCTCTTCCGCATCCATGCCCTGACCGGAGGCGATCTGATCGCGGGACAGCGCAAGATCCTTCAGGATTTCATCAGCCGTGAGGCGCGGGGGATCGGTTCGGACGACGGGAAACGGGATCCCGCCTACACGGAGGGACTGTTTCAGAAAGATCGTGACGGCGGTGGACAGATCAAGGCCGAGATCGGCGTACAGTTCCTGCGCGCTGCGCTTAAGTTCGGGATCGAGGGTGATGTTGGTGCTGACTTTCGGCATGGTAAGTCTCCTTTGCGGATCTTCATGAACGTATTCTACCACATCCGTTCGGTTTTGTCAAGAACCTGCGCATAATATGCGCATAACAAGAACGAAATGACGAGGGATAAGGCCTGTATGGCTTCTGTTATCTGTTATCTCGTGATCTTCCCGACCTTCTCACGTGCCGCGGGGAACTCCTCACGCTCCCGAACCGGATCTCCGCCTGGATCGTCTCCTGCTCGTTCAGGTAAACGATATCCCGCACCCTCCCGCCGCGTTTCTCTCTATTATTATACAATGAATCCCGAAGGAATGCAAGATGTTTTCGGGTTCTTCTTTTCCTGCGGCCGCGGGCCCGAACCCTTTATTCACACCGATTTTTCATTTCCTCTTGCAAAGGATTCCCAAATGTGTTATAATAAACTGAATAAGTATTTATCCGGCAAATCTTCCCACGCCTTGCCCGCGGAGGATTCAGGAGGATTTATGAAAACTTCACCGAAATCGTTTGCGGCATGGCTTCTCATGCTGGCGCTCTGCCTGACGCTCTTCTCCATGGCGGCGGTCCCGACCCGGGCGGCGGGCGACTCCGGCATCGTCTGGAACGAGAGCGACCAGCGTTACGAGATCTCGAACTATGCCGGGCTGCTGGAATTTGCCGCTATCGTCAACGGCACGCATTCCTCAATCACTCAGAACAAATCTGCCTGCGCCATCCTGACGAAGGACATCGACGCCTCGGCCTCTGCGTATTATGAGATCAACCCGGACTATGCCTGGACGCCCATCGGCTACTGGAACTCAACCTCTGACAACGCCAAATACACCGGCACCTTCGACGGCCGGGGCTGCGTCATCACCGGCCTGACGTACAACAACGACAATACTAACTACGTGGGTCTGTTCGGCTATGTGGGCACAGACGGCGATATTAAAGGCACCGTGCAGAACGTGGGCCTGGAGGGCGGCAGCATGTCCGGAAGCAACTATGTCGGCGGAGTGGTGGGCTATAACTTCGGCGGCACCATGGAGAACTGCTATAACACCGGCAGCGTCACCGGCAGCAGCAACTATGTCGGCGGCGTGGTGGGCTATAACACGGGCAACGTGGAGAACTGCTACAACACCGGCGGCGTCAGCGGCAGCAGATTGGTCGGCGGCGTGGTGGGCGGTAA
Organism: uncultured Ruminococcus sp.; assembly: GCA_902782445.1. GTDB lineage: Bacteria > Bacillota > Clostridia > Oscillospirales > CAG-272 > UMGS1696. The sequence goes on along the minus strand of CACZNC010000003.1, from coordinate 4,457 downwards.
CATTGACGGCGGCACCGTGGAGAACTGCTATAACACCGGCAGCATCACCGGCAAAGACTATGTTGGCGGCGTGGTGGGCGATAACTACCGCGGCACCGAGGAGAACTGCTATAACACCGGCAGCGTCACCGGCAACAGCAACTATGTCGGCGGCGTGGTGGGCGGTAACACGGGCAACGTGGAGAACTGCTACAACACCGGCGGCGTCAGCGGCAGCAGATTGGTCGGCGGCGTGGTGGGCGGTAACGACAATGGCACCGTGACGTACTGCTATTATGACACGATCAGCGTGACGATCGGCGCCATCAACGGCGCTGACACCGATACCGTCAAGGGCCTGACCACCGCCCAGATGACCGGGGGGAGCGCCGGCAATAATCTTGTGTTTGCGTATACTGCCCCTGCGGTCAGCCCCTGGCTTTTCCGGGCAGACAGCGAAGAAAACGGAACATATTATTGGTTCTATCCACATCTGAAGGGGTTCAATTTCGACTCGGATGGGAAGCCGTTATCTGATGCTAGTCAAATCGCCGCAGACGACTGGCCCGCGAAGGTCCGGGTGACCGTGACAGACCCGGCGGCCAGCGGCACCGTGACCTATGACGGGACGCCGCATACGATCGACCCAACCGTGATCGTGAATGCTCCGGTCATTCCGGAGGGGGCGAAGGTGACATATCATCAACAGACCTCAAATGACTGGATGGAAACGGAGGGCGCGCCGACCGATCCCGGAACCTATCGAGCGACGATCACGGAAGAAGACGGAAATACATACGATACATATTTCAGGATCCTGGAGCCGGTGTTGGACTACACCGTAACGTATCGGGTAAAAACCTCGGAGGATACCTGGAGCCCCGCTGCGTCGGTCATAAATGCCGGGGATTATAAGCGGGTGATCACGTTTACAAACAGTGGCTACGGGGCCGGACACGCGTATATCGAAACCGAGTTTTCTATCGCCCAGAAGGCCTTGACCATCACGGCGGAAGACCAGACTTGCACATACACCGGCAATACCCAGGGCGAAGGCGACACATCCTACGAAGAACCGGCTCAGATTGCCAAAAAGGTCACGATTACCGGGCAACTGGCGGAGGGCGACACGCTGGCGAGCATCACGCTGAACGGACAGGGGACAGTAGTCAGCGAGACCGGCTATGAGATCGAGCCCAGCGCGGCGAGTATCCAGAACGCTGCGGGCGATGACGTGACGGCGAACTACGACATCACCTATGCGAAAGGAACGCTGACCATCAATGCGAAGCCCGTCACCATCACGGCGGACAGCGGCACCAAGGTCTATGACGGCAAGCCGCTGACCGTGGGCACCTGTACGAACACGGCGCTGGCCGAAGGGCACAGCATCCAGTCTGTCACCGTCACCGGCAGCCAGACCGAGGTTGGCAGCAGCGAAAACGAGCCCAGCGCGGCGAGGATCGTGAACGCCGACGGCGACGACGTGACCGCGAACTACGTGATTACATATAACAATGGGACCCTGAAGGTCACCCCGGCCCCCGTCACCCTCACCGCAAACAGCGGTTCGAAGACCTACAGCGGCGAAGAGCAGACGATTACCGGCTTCACCGTCAAGGACAAAGACAATAACGAAATCAACAACCTCACGTTCACCGGCGTCACCGCCTCGGGCAGCGGCACGAACGCGGGCGGCTACGACGTGACCTTCAAGGGCGTCACCGTGGACGACACCACCGACAGCTCCGGCAACTATGTGGTCACCGCCGTCGTGAATGGCACCCTGACCATTGACAAGGCGGAAAACCCCGCGGTATTCACGGGCACAGCGGTCGTCACTGTCGGCGGGAACACGGTCGATCTGGAGGGCAACGTCACCGGCGCGGTCGGAACGGTGAGCTATACGATCCCCGAAGACGCGAAGGGATGCACGCTGAACGGCAGCGAGCTGACCTCGGGCAGCGAATCCGGAGATATCAAGGTCACCGTCACCGTCGCGGAAAGCGATAACTACATGGGCACGACCGGAACGATCACGGTCACGGTCACCGACAAGGAGACGGTGTCGCTTACGGTGACTCAGAGCGGAACGACCTACGGACAGACCCTCACCGCTCCGACCTACGAAGAACCGGTCGGCACGGCAGCAACGACGGTCCGTTACACCGGCACGAAGCGGGACGGCAGCACCTACGGACCTTCCGCCTCCGCTCCGACGGACGCTGGCAACTACACCGTCACGGTGACCTGTGAGACGGGCGATACGATCTATACCGGCACGGCAAGCTTCACCATCAGTCCCAAAGCCGTCACCGTAAACGTTGACGATCAGGCCAAGGTCTACGGCGACGAAGACCCGACCCTGACGGCGACCGTCACCGGCCTTGTCGAAGGGGACACTCTGAACTATACCCTGACCCGCGAGGAAGGGGAAGACGTCGGGACCTATGCCATCACCGTCGAGCTGGGGGAGAACCTCAACTACGACGTGACAGCCGTCGGCGGCACATTTACCATAACGGAAGAGGCGAAGAGTTCCTGCACCGTGATGTGGATCATAGACGACAGGATCGAGACCGAAACCTACGAATACGGAGAAATGCCGATCCACGCAATACCGGAAAAGGCTCCCGGGCTGCTGTACTACTACACGTTCAGGGGGTGGAATCCCGCCGTCAGGCCCGTTACGGGAGACATAACCTACACGGCGGTCTTCGAGAGAAACCTGTATCCGTTCTCTCCGTTCTATCCGAAGCCTGCCGATCCGGTTACTCCGGTCACCCCGGAGGAGCCCGAAACGCCCGCCCTCCCGTTCACCGACGTCGGCGAATCCGATCCGTTCTACAATGACGTCAAATACGTCTATGAGAACGGCATCATGAACGGCGTGTCGGAGACGAGGTTCGATCCCGCAAGCCCCCTCACCCGCGGCATGATCGTGACGATCCTGTACCGGACGGAGGGCGAGCCGGACGTTCCGTATGCAGGCACGTTTGACGACGTCCCGTCGGGTGAGTGGTACACCGCCGGCGTGGAATGGGCCGCGTCGAAGGGGATCGTCAAAGGCTACGGAGACGGAACATACGGCGCGAAGGATCTCATCACCCGCGAACAGCTTGCCGCGATCCTGTATCGCTACGCAGAGTTCAGAGGCTACCCGATTCGGACGGCCGCACTCAGTGCGGCGGACGGAGGAGACGTCTCCGGCTGGGCCGCGGAGAATGTGAACTGGGCAGCCGCGAACAGCATTCTCAAAACGGACGGGGAGGGGAAAATCCGCCCGACCGAACCGGCCTCACGCGCCGAGATCGCCGCAGCCATCCGCGCATTCCTCGAAGGTGTGGCGAAATAAGCAACACCCAAAACCTGAAGTCAGCCGTCCGGAGTCAGAACCGGGCGGCTGCGCATTTTTCGGCAGAATACTTGCAAAGCGCGGCAGATCGTGCTATACTTATTCTATATCATTGTTTCTTGCCGATTTAACCGGAGAAGGAGACGAATATGATGAAACACACGCGCTGCAGGGTCATCAGCATACTGCTCGCCCTGACCATGCTGACCGGGATGCTGCCCGTCACGGCATGGGCGGACGATGAGGACGAATGCACGGTCACCGTAAGCCCGGTGTCGATCTCGCTCACCCCCGACGACTTTAACGAAGACGGTGTTGCGACCGTTTCCGTTGCCGTCTCGGGATTGGTTTTCGCCGAAGAGTCAGAGGGGGAAGACGGTCCGTTCTTCGATCTGTATTTCGGCGACTCCGTTTCTCTTCAATACGGCGATGAAACCCTCACGCTTTCGGTTTCCTATGAAGCTCCCGTCGATGAGATCATCTTCGGGGAGCCTTCGGAAGTAACGGGTGGCATGAGGTTCACCGCGGATGGATCCGCTTCGCTCTATCTTTCCGTCGATCCGGAAGATTTGGTCAACGCCGTGCCGGGGGTTTATTCGGGCGAACTGGGATATGGATGTGAATGGTTCGGGATCGACGATGACGCGTGTACGCCTCCGATTGAAGGCGGCTCCATCTCTGTGACGCTGACGAAACCGGAACCGGTGACGACCTGTACCGTGACCTACCATGTCGAAAACGGCACATGGTCGGACGACACGCCGGACGACAAGACGGAGACCGTTCAGAGCGGTTCCTCGCCCGCGAACGTTCCGACCGGGATGAAGCCGGACTCCGGCTTTGAGGACGGCGCATGGGACACCGATCCCACGACAGCGACGATCACCGAAGCGACGACCTTCACCTACACCTTTACTGAGATCCCGACCTGCACCGTGACCTACCATGTCGAAAACGGCACGTGGTCGGACGACTCGACGGAGGACAAGACGGAGACCGTTCAGAGCGGTTCCTCGCCCGCGAACGTTCCGACGGGGATGAAGGCGGACGACGGCTTTGAGGACGGCGCATGGGACACCGATCCCGCCGGGGCGTTTATCACCGAACCGACGACCTTCACCTA
>CACZNC010000002.1 GCA_902782445.1 uncultured Ruminococcus sp. | reverse complement strand
GGCAAGAACTTTCATGGGGGTATAGGACAAGGCTGCTGCCATTTCGTTTGGTCTGTGTCCGCACACCAATTTAGTCATCCAACCTTATCAGAGTTATCGTTCGTGAGCTCACAATCATAGATTGTTCGCATCCTACGGAGAGCGATAAAAACCCATATAGTTAGCTATTTAGAAAGAGAATAGTATGATTCCTATCTCCTGCTTCGGGTGACTGATTCTTCAATTGCAAAGAAAAAGATCTGCCGCGTCCTTCCTTTTTTGGGGGATACGGCAGACCGTTTTTATTTTGCTTTTTTCTTCCTTGTGAACTTGTACTTCCAAGTGCCGAAGTAGAAGACGGGGAGCTTGATCATGCGCTTGATCCGCCAGGGCTCTTTCATGAGGCGGTAGAACCATTCGAGGCCCAGTCTGATGAAAATGTCGGGGGCGCGCTTCACAATCCCGGCATAGCCGTCGAGGGATCCGCCGAGGCCGAGGAAAAGGGTCACGCCCGGGAGCTTTCCGCGGTTTGCCGAGATCCATTTCTCCTGGGTCGGCGCGCCGAGACAGACGAAAAGCACGTCCGCCCCGGAGTCGTTCACCGCCCGGATCACGCCGTCGTTTTCCTCGCCCTCTTTTTTGAAATACCCGTCCCGGCATCCGACGAATGAGAGACGCGGGAATTCTTCGAGGAGCCTGTCTCTCGCCGCCTCCGCCACCCCGGGTTTGCCGCCGAGGAAGTAGATCCCGTATTTCGTGCCGTCCGGCTTTTCCATCCCGTCGAGACGCCGGAGCAGTTCGCGCCCGAGATCGAATCCCGCCACCCGTCCGCCGGGGAAGGGAGTGCCGAGGATCCGCCCCGCCTTCACCACGCCGATCCCGTCGGGGGTGACGAGCTCCGCGGAATTGATGATGGGATAGAGATCCGGGTTTTCGACGCACATCTGCACGATCTCGGAGTTGGGGGTGAACAGCGCGGTGGGCGTCCCGGATCTCAGGGCGTCCGTCAGCCGGTCCGACGCCTCCCCGAAGGTCACCCGGTCGAAGAGCACGCCGCGGATGTCGGTTTTTTCAGCCATTTGGTCCCTCCTCAGAAAAAAACGCGCCGCTCGGACGCGCTTTCGGTTTTTCGGACGGTTTCTCAGTTCTTTTCGGCCTTTTTGTCGAGGTAGTCTGTGACGTCCTGAACCGTCAGGAAGCTGCGGACGTCGTCGTCGCTGATTTCGATGCCGAACCGTTCCTCGCAGAGAAGAACGAGATCCGCCAGCTCAAGGGAATTGATGCCGAGATCGTTCACCAGTTCCGCATCGGGCTTGATATCGGCCTCGTTGACGGAGAGTTCGTCCACCAGCATCGTTTTGAGCGTATCAAACATCATTCGGGTACTCCTTATGTAAAATCATTGATCGGCTTTATGAAGGGCTTTTCCATATCATTATAGTGAGAATCCGGCCGTATGTCAAGATATTTCGGAAACAAAAATACAAAATTCTTCATGAACCGCTCTTGAAAAAGCCGGAAAGATCGGCTATAATAGAGAAAAAGACCTCCGCGGTTTTTAATTTTCCACAATCATCAAAGGAGAAACCTGTATGAAGACAAGCGTTACGTCCTACAGCTTCGGCGGATATTTTTCGGAGGAAAAGCTCGGCTATCTCGGCATCATCGACAAGGCGAAGGAAATGGGATTCGACGGCGTCGAGTACGTGGACGGCGGCTATATGTCGAAGCCGGACGCCGCTCAGAGGATCAGGGAGCGCGCCGGGGAGCTCGGGATCGAAATCGCGGCTCTCGCGGTCGGGGCCAACTTCCTCCAGACGGATCCCGCGAAACTCAAGGACGAGGTCGCCAGAGTCTGCGGCATGGTGGATTTCGCCGCGGCGATGGGCGCGAAGGCCATGCGTCACGACGTGGCGGGCGGATTCCACGACGGCCGGAAGCACTCCCGCGGCTATGACAACGCCATCGCCATCGTAGCCGATCCGATCCGCGAGGTCACCAAGTACGCCGAGCAGAAGGGCGTGAAGACCATGACCGAGAACCACGGCTTCTTCTCCCAGGACGCCGCCCGCGTCGAGAAGCTCATCAACACCGTGGCCCACGACAATTTCGGCGCGCTGGTCGACCTCGGCAACTTCATGTGCGCGGACGAGGATCCCACCCTGTCCGTCTCCATCATGGCTCCCTACGCCTTCCACGTCCACGCGAAGGACTTCCACTACAAGAGCGGCATGGACGTCAATCCCGGCGCGGGCTGGTTCCAGACGAGAGCGGGCAACTACCTCCGCGGCGCGATCATCGGCCACGGCGAGGCGAAGATCTATCAGAGCATCCAGACCCTGAAAAAGAACGGCTACGACGGATTCGTCACCGTGGAATTCGAGGGCATGGAAGACAACCTCACCGGCATCAGCCTCGGCCTCGCCAACCTCAAGCGGTTCATCGGCTGAGGGACTCGGCAGATTATCAACTTCACGCTGAACCATGTGAAAGTTTTTGATCGAACTTTTTTCAAAAAGTTCGCGGGGTCAAGGGGCAGAGCCCTTGTCGACGTCCGCAGACGTCGAAACACCCATTGCTCATAAAGAGTTCCTCTTTTGGTTCTCGTGTTCAATTTATTGAACCGGCTCCTCGATAAAGGAGAAAAGAACAGCGGGGAAAATGGGATGACATGATTCAGAAGGAACGAAAGGAGACCGGAGCATGACGGGAAACGAAAAGAAACCCGCCCCCGACAAGAAAAAGAAAAAGCGGATCCTCATCGTCGTCCTGATTGTCGTGACCCTGCTCGCGGGCGTGAGCTACATCATGACGCTGAAGCCGGATCTGATCGCGGGTCTGTTCTCGCGGAAAAAAGCCGCTCACTCCGGTCCCACCTCCATGTATTCCGACGAGCTCCGCAGCTACGTCTTCTACCCCTCGGACTACAGCCTCGATCCCACGAAGGACGAGGAATACATGGGCCTCGACCGTCAGCTGTGGTATCACGCGGGGGGCGTGGGCGTCGGGGGACCCCTCGAGGACGACGGAAGCTGGAACGGCTACAACGACGCTGTCCGCTTCTTCACGAAGTATTTCCGCACCGTGATCGCCGGGGACGCCGGGACCTACAACACCTTCTTCACCGACCGGTATTTCCGGGACGCCGACCCCTACGTCCGCTTCGCCCCGCAGATGCTCTACGACATCCACGTCTACGAGCTCTCCGAGACGACGGGTCAGGATGGCACGACCACGTGGACGTTCCAGGTGGAATACCGGATCCACCGCAACGACGGCACCTTCCGCAACGACATGGACTCCGACGGAGTGAGGCCCCTGCTCTTCGTCCTGTACGGCGACGCGGAAGGGAACGTGAAGATCGACTCCATCGAATACTACCGCAAGAAATAAACAGAAGGGATCCGCTCGTCCGGGCGGATTTCTTCGTGTTCGGAGGGTTTCTCTCCTGAAAAAATCTGACTGTATGGGTTTCGATCGCTCCCCGTAGAGTGCGAATGACGGGGTGGGAATGCCATACATCCAAACATGACACGGGCTATCCCACCCCCGAGAATCCCCTTTGGGAATTCTCGCTGACGTCAGCCGAAACATGTGAGCTCACGTGCGATAACTCTGATAAGGTTGGATAGCTAAATTGGTGTGCCGGAGTTCAACCGCACTTGATTGGTACAACCTTGTCCTATCCCCCCATTGAAGTTCTTGCCGCTGAACTTGTTCAGCAGGGCTTCATTTCAAGAAGCCGCGTTTCTCCTTTATCATAATTCAGGAGGTTGACATGCCCGCGCTGTCCGTGCTCATCAAACCCGCTTCGGGGCTCTGCAATATGCGGTGCCGGTACTGTTTCTACGCCGACGTGACGGAGAACCGGGAGGTCCGCTCCTACGGCGTCATGACGGAAGAGACCGCCGAGGCCCTCATCCGCCGCGCGCTGGAATTCGCCGAGGGCTCTTTGACCTTCGCGTTTCAGGGCGGGGAACCGACGCTCGCCGGGGAGGGGTACTACCGCTTTTTCACCGATACCGTGAAGCGGCTGAACGGGAAGCGGATCCCCGTGAACTACGCCATGCAGACCAACGGATACGAGATTTCGGACAGCTTCTGCGATCTTCTGGCACAGCACCGCTTCCTCATGGGCGTATCTCTCGACGGGACGGGGGCCTTCCACGACGCCGCGCGGCCGGACGCAAAGGGAGAGGGGACCTTCCGCCGGGTGAACGAGACCATCGCCAAATTCCGGGAGCGGGGGATCGACTTCAACATCCTCACGGTGGTGACGGAGCGGACGGCGAAGAACATTTCGTCCGTCTACCGCTATCTCAGAAGCCGCGGATTCCGCTACGTCCAGTTCATCAAGCACGTGGACGGCTTCGGGGACGCGGAGGATCCGGACGAATGGTCCCTTTCCCCCGCGCGGTATGCGAACTTCCTCAAAACCGCCTTCGGGTATTATTACGACGACATCCTCGCCGGGAAATACATGAGCGTCAGGGAATTCGACAATTTCGTCCTGCTCGCCTCGGGACGCCCGGCGGAGTGCTGCGGGATGAACGGCTCCTGTCCCGCGAATCTGGTGGTGGAGGCGGACGGCGGGGCCTATCCCTGCGATTTCTACGTCCTCGACGAATGGCGGATGGGAAACGTGAAGGACTCCCCGATCCGGGATCTTCTGGAATCCGACGCGGCGAAACGCTTCCGGGCCCGGTCTCTGAAAATCGACGAAGAATGCCGCCGCTGCCGCTGGTTCTCCCTCTGCCGCGGGGGATGCGCCCGCTACCGGGAACCCGCCGGGGAGGACGGACTGCGCCGGAACAAATACTGCGGGAGCTACCGGGAGTTCTTCGCCTGGGCCGCCCCGAAGCTGGCGACGCTCGTCCGGCTGGCGGGGGAGGGGAGGATCCGGTGAGAAGGCGGAGGGTCCGCGCCCCCCTTTGTGTCATTCTGAGGAGCCTGCGACGAAGAATCTCCGCACGTGGGGCCAGCAAAAATCTGACGCTGGGAGATTCTTCGCTACGCTCAGAATGACAAGCTGTAGCCGGAACGGGACGTACAGCGGCCGATTTGATTTTATGAATCAAACCGGCTGATCGTCAAAAATCGGCTTCTCGTTGTCATTCTGAGGAGCCTGCGACGAAGAATCTCCGCACGTAAAGAATGGGTTGGCCTTGACGTTGGGAGATTCTTCGCTACGCTCAGAATGACAAAGTAAAGTGCTCAGAATGACAAAGTAAAGCCGGAACGGGGACGTACACCCCCTGAAAAAAGAAAAACCGGACGAAAAGACTTCCGTCCGGCAATGGAATTACGTGCGTCTCAGTTGTCGATATCCTCATACCACCTCTGCCACTCGGCGCGGTTGGCCTCGTAGAGCCATTCCACCACCTCCCGGGGGAACACGCCCTCCACGTAGGCGGATTCGATCTGGGAGCCGAGATAGGTGATATAGGGCATCATAGCCTTGAGGTAGTGCCAGTCCAGCTCTCCCTCGAGGACCTTGCCGAAGAGCGCGGTCTTGGACTTCTCGTCCAGCAGGGGGATCAGGTGCTCCATGAGCTCCGTCTCCGTCCGCCCGTCGAGGGATTCGAAGGACGCGTTCCGGATCATTTCGGCGGTCCCGGCGTCGTCCAGGTACTTCGAGAGCTCCACGATTTTCGAGATATCGACGCCCTGGGCCCGCAGTTTTTCGGAAATGCGCTCCAGCGTGGAGGGCCGGAGAAGGGGAGCCAGATTTTCAACGTCTTCCATATTGTCAGCCTCGCTTTCTCTGCCGCGGGCGAGATCTCCGAGGATGCGCCTCTCCCCCTCCGAGGGATCCCCCGCCGCGATCAGGCTGTCGACGGAGACGCCGAAGACTTCCGCGATGGAGGAGAGCATGGAGAGGTCGGGGAAACTCGCGCCGATCTCATACTTCGACACGGCCTGACGGGTGACGCCGAGGCGGTCTCCGAGCTCCGACTGGGTCATGTCGGCGCGTTTGCGGAGCCGGGCGATGGCAAGGCCGAATTTGGCGGGATCGAACACGGGTGTCCTCCTTCCGGCGGCGTCCCGGGGAGAGAGCCGCGGCATGATTTTTTCCGCCTCCATTATACCGCATCCCGCGGGGTTCGTCAAGCAAAGATCGGTTGCGCGGGGAGAAAAACGGACAAAAACGGGGGACCTCCGGCAAGAGGCGATTGGAAGAGGCGAAAGATCGGCAGATTCATGAAAAGTCGGACTTACACCACCCGCAACGCTTTTTCCCGGGTTTTATAAAATTCCCGCAGACAGGGCAGATATACTCCGCGTCTTCCGGTATCGGAAGTCTGACGGGATATTTCAGTCCCTGAATTACGAGCACCCGGTCATCCTGCTTATAATAAATCTCTTTGGAGAGCACGCTGGATTCCTTATATGTAGTCACAAACTTCTCCCCATGATCCCCTCTGAATACCACTTCAGCAGTCAAAACTTCAAGTTCTTTTGCCTGATTCCAGGTAATAGGTCCTGTCGTCGTTTTGTATCGGGAGGAATACTTTGCGGATTCCACTTTCCCATAAAATGTTCTGGTGCGAAGCAGCTTATGGACTTTGAACGGATAGAACGGAAGGATGCACAACATGGGATAGATGAAATTGGACGGTGAGTTGATGGGCCTTTCCGACAAGATTGTCCAGACAGCGCCGACAGAAAGGATGCCGACACACCAGAGAACGGTAAGCGCTAATGTTTTGAAATACTTCTTATTCCCAAGTCTGAGAAGTTTTCGCTCTGTATTGGGATCAAGACGATCTGTCATATTTCTCCCCCTTTTCGGTAATAGCTTTCTGATCTCTGTTTTTCGGCAAGGCATCCTTCCAAATAAGTATGCTGACGGATCACTTCTTTTTTGAATTTCCTGAAAAGAAAGAAGTTGTAAAGGGCAAAATAGATAAGATAAATCAGAAGGAATACAGCGGTGTCGATAAGATTGGCGTGATGGTTTACCATGACTTCCTCGAATTTGTCCATGGGATTAACATATACAAGAGTATATAACAGGTAGGTCACAGGAGAGGTGAGGACCCCGTATTCTGTAAAAGGCAATGGAACAAGCCCTATTAAAAATCTGACAGCCTCTTCCGGGGCAATCAAACGAATGGCTTTCTTGTGCCATGTGTTCACATCGTCGCGCAGAGAAAACAGCTTCGGAACAGCCGAGGCAAGGTAGCGGTGGACAAGAAAGCTCGGCAGAACAATGGCCACGGGGATCGTCAGAAGGACTTGCAGAACGACATAGGTCGCCGTACCTTTCCACAACGAAATCAATGAAGTAAAGCACAGGATATAATAATATGCAGCGAGGTGTGCTCCGGCTGAAACAGCTATAAATTTCAGAATGTCGGAGGAGGTGACCTCTTTTTTGTAATAGAAATCCCGTTCTATGATTTGTTGGTTCTGTGTCATTTCATTTGCTCCGGGTCCATGTGGATTCTGAATTCATTTTTTCGCTCCTCTTCGTATTTATCCCATACCTTTGAAAAGACAAGGTACAGGAGGAAAAGACTGAGGACAAAATATACCAGATATACCATGACGAAGAGAATGTTGTCCGTAAATGTGTACCCATATTCAAGTATGCTTGAAAAACGGCCCTGCGGCATAAGATAGACCCGGTCATATACGAAATTTGCGGGAAAAGCAAAGAGACCGTCGAAGAAACGGTATCCGCGGCCAAGGATATCACCCGGCTTTGTCGGAAGAGAAGAAAGAATGAACCGCAGAATTTCCCCGGGGAGTACCATATACAGATAATTGCTCAAAATCAGTTTCTGTCTGTCCCCATATTCGCATTTTTTCGGAACGATGTCCGAAATCTTATAACGAAAGTAAAATCTGGTGACAAAAAGCGTTACTGCAATTCCAACTGCTGCATATAAAGCAACAAACATAGGATAAAGCTTCTCTATTCCTTCCAATGGGACAAGATTCATTATAATGGCGTTTAATACAAATGTTGCCAAGGTTCCTATCGCATTCGCTAAAAACATAACTATGACATATACGAATGTATCAAGAATTGTGACGTTTCTTTCGCTGTTCATAAAAACCTCCGTTTGACACTTAACTACTGATTCAATTGCCGCTTTCCCTTTTGAACACATAATAGCAGGTCACTTTCCCCATATAGGAATAATCCCCGCTCTTGTGCTCCATAATCAGATAATCCGTGTCCCCTTCTGAACGAATCGTGTAATGCTGGGCCCAGAATGCGTGCTCGTCAATCAATATACCGGCAGTGTATTTGCAGTCTCTGGCATATTTGTGTTCTCCTTGTGTACTGATTTTCTTGCAAATTCCGTTCTCAAAGAATTTGAGACCGACGATCCAGAACTTACCGTTATACCATTTCTTAGGATTCACGGCAAATTCGTCGGGATCGGATATGATATCGACGGCCTCCCATTCCCCGAGAACCTGCGGATCAGCCCGATAAGGCAGATCTGTTTCATCACGGAAATTGTATGTTTCAGATTTTGTGTGTACGCATGTGTCGATTTGACGATATACTCGGACGCTGTCATCCGACACTGTGTTGACGAATTTGTCCGCGATCCAGTCTACTCTCATATACGTCTCATCGCCATGCTTGAATATTTGGTATCGCTGCGGAACAATTACGTTAAATGCGTGAAGGATCATATAAATCGTTCCGTTCGTCCAGAAATAAGTCCATACCTGAGCGCCGCCGGGAAGGAAGTAAAGATACTTCTGGTATACATCCTTCTTTGTCAGCTTTTCTTCTCCCATGAATCTGCCTGATGGATCCATATTTCCCACATAGAGCCATTTCCCGATCACGGGCGGATCGTCTTCAAAAGTAATTTTTTTGATCTGCTCGGTAATGGGGATCAGACCCATTTCAGAATCCTCACATAACCTGTCGATCTTATTGATTTGGTTCCTTGTTTTCTGAATGCTGTCGTAGAGAAATTGCTTTTTGTCTTCAAGAATCCGGTACTGCTCCTTGATCGGTGCATTGAAATAATGTTTGATCTCATCAAGAGTCAAACCGGTTTTTTTCAGATATTCAATTCTCTGGAAGGTCTTTACTTTTTCAGGAGAATAATACCGGTATCCCGAAGATTCCTCAACCTTGTCGGCCTTAAGCAAACCGATTTTGTCATAATATCGCAGAGTCTGGACGCTGAAATTGCAGATCTTTGACATTTCACCTATCTTGATCATCTTTCGCTCCTCCAGTTTTCTACATTATAACTCTATAGTTAACTATAGAGTCAACGCTTTCCGCCTCAATTCATAAAAAATTAACAATCTGAAAGCGTCCCATCCGTCCCGGCGAGGCCCCTTTTCCCCCCGTCCCGCCGAAAAATTCATAATCTGTACTGGACTACGCCAGCGATCTGTGGTACAATAGGCGCGAAGAATCCAAGTGAGGCGGATTTTACACATGAAATTTCTCTCCTTCCCGGGTCTCGGGATCGAACCCTTCCACATCGACCGCGTCGCCTTTTCGCTCTTCGGGCGGGACGTGGCGTGGTACGGCATCCTCATCACCGTCGGCATGATTATCGCCGTCCTGAACGCGGTGCGGCTGGCGAAAAAAGAGGGCATTTCCGCGGACGACATCACGGATTTCGCCTTCATCGTCATCCTCGCGGGGGTCGTCGGGGCGCGGGCCTATTACGTGATCTTCACCTGGAACGACTACGGCTATCTCGTGACGGACGGTTCGTTTTTCCACAATCTCTGGCATACCTTCGTCAACTGCGTCGCGATCTGGGAAGGGGGACTCGCGATCTACGGCGGCGTCCTGGCGGGACTGCTCACCGGGTTCATTTTCGCCCGGAAAAAGAAGATCCCGCTCCTCAAGATCTTCGACATCCTCGCGGCGGTGGTGCTCTTCGGTCAGGTCATCGGACGCTGGGGGAACTTCGTCAACGTCGAGGCCTACGGCGCGGACACGACCCTCCCCTGGCGCATGGGGATCCTCGTGAGCTATTCCGGGCAGATCCCGGCGGACGGCGTCTGGGATTCCATGCGCTTCGTCCACCCGACCTTCCTCTACGAATCCCTCTGGAATCTCATAGCCCTCCTGATCGTCCACCTGGGGCTCTATCCGAAGAAGAAATTCGACGGGCAGATCTTCTGCTTCTACCTGATCTGGTACGGCTTCGGGCGGATGCTCATCGAGAGCCTCCGGACGGACAGCCTCATGCTCGGCAGTCTCCGGGTGTCCCAGGGGGTCGGATTCCTCTCCGTGGTGATCGGGATCCTGCTCCTCGTCCGGCTGCGCTCCGCGGCGAAGAAGAAGAGCGGGGAAGACGGCGGGGACGACTATAAACCCGTCTACGCGGCCGCGGCGGAGAACGGGGAAGCCCCGGAAGAAAAAGCGGATCCGGAAGATCATGCGGAGCCGGAAGATAAAGCGGAACCGGAAGATCATGCGGAGCCGGAAGATCATGCGGAGCCGGAAGATAAAGCGGAGCCGGAAGAAAACACGGATCCCGAAGAAGGGAAGAAAGGAGCGGACGATGGCGAGGATCATTGACGGCAAAAAAATCTCGGCGGCGGTCCGGGCGGAGATCGCTGAAAGAGCGGAAAAGCTGAAAGAAGAGAGCGGCGTCACCCCGGGGCTGGCCGTGATCCTCGTGGGGGACGATCCCGCCTCGAAGGTCTACGTCCGCAACAAGGGCAGGGCCTGCGCCGAAACCGGGCTGTATTCCGTGACGGTCGAACTCCCCGCCGAGACGACGGAGGAAGCGCTGCTCGCGAAGATCCGGGAGCTGTGCGAAGACGAAAAGATCCACGGGATCCTCGTCCAGCTGCCCCTGCCTCCCCACATCCGGGAACAGGCGGTATTGGACGCCATCCCGCCGGAGAAGGACGTGGACGCCTTCCATCCCGAGAACGTGGGGCACGTCATGATCGGCGATTACCGGCTCCTCCCCTGCACCCCCGCGGGCGTGATGAAGATGCTCGAGATCGAGAACATCCCCGTCGCCGGAAAGGAATGCGTCGTGATCGGCCGGAGCAACATCGTCGGCAAGCCGATGGCCATGCTCCTGCTCCACGCGAACGGCACGGTGACGGTCTGCCATTCGAGAACGAAGAACCTCGCGGAAGTCACCCGCCGGGCGGACATCCTGGTCTCCGCGGTCGGGAAGGCCGGATTCGTCACGGCGGACATGGTGAAGGAAGGCGCGGTGGTGATCGACGTGGGCATGAACCGGAACGCGGAGGGAAAGCTCTGCGGCGACGTGGATTTCGGCCCGGTGAGCGAAAAGGCGGAGGCCATCACCCCGGTCCCGGGAGGCGTCGGCGTCATGACCATCACCATGCTCCTCGAAAACACCGTCCGTGCCGCGGAGGCGTTTGTCCGGGCGGGGAGAACGTGATGTTATTCAAAAGGGGAGACGCGGCTTCTTGAAAGAAGCCTGGCAAGAACTTTCAACTGGGTAAAGGAAATGGCTCTCTCAATTTCGTTCAGTCTGTGCCCGCACACCAATATAGCTATCCAAACTTATCAGAGTTATCGCACGCGAGCTCATGATCGGAGATCATTCGCATTCTACGGGGAGCGATCAAAACCCATATTGGTAGTTTTATTGAGCAAGAATAGGTCGATTGTTCATTATCACCGAAAAACAGACCGGCCGGAGCGGAAAATTTTCGGTTCCCGGAGCCTTTCCCCGGAGAATTTCTTCTTGACGCAGGCTTTTTCTTATGGTATAATACAAAATGCCGCATGATGCCGGGTCGTAAACGGAGCCCCGCGCTCCTACCCTACTCAGCGAGTTCACAAGGAAAGTGAGGTGCTTTTCGGACATGTTTGCAGTGATCGAAACAGGCGGAAAGCAGTACAAAGTCAGCGAAGGCGATACCATCTTCGTTGAGAAGCTCGACGTTGCCGAAGGGGACAAGGTCACCTTTGACAAGGTTCTGGTCGTGTCCACGGACGACGGTCTCAAGACCGGCAAGCCCACGGTGGAAGGCGCGGCCGTCTCCGCCAGCGTGGTCAGGAACGGCAAGGCGAAGAAGATCTACGTTATGACCTACAAGGCCAAGAAAAACGAGAAGAAAAAGATCGGCCACAGACAGCCCTATACCAAGGTCCAGATCGAGAAGATCGCGTTTTAATTGAATTGAGAGGCGCATCCGCCGGGAGACGCATCGTGACGAAAATCACCTTTCTCCGGAGGAACGGCGCGTTCTGGGGCTTCCGGGAATCCGGCCACACGGGATTCGGCGAGGAAGGGGACGATATCCTCTGTTCCGCCATCTCCGCCATGACCATGATGATCCTGAACACCCTGGAGCTGTCCTTCGGGTGCCCGGTCGACTATAAGATCGACGAAGACACGACGTATATCACCGTGAAATGTCCCGCGGCCCTTCCCGATTCGGGAGCGGACGAAAAGCGGCGTTTCGCGGCGTCCGGTCTCATTCAGGGGTATTTCTACCAGCTGAACGATCTCACGGACGAGTACTTCGATTTTCTGGAAGTTGACGTCGCGGACGAATGACGCCGCAGATAACGGAGGGAATAACAATGATCAGAATCAGCTTACAGTTCTTCGCCCATAAAAAGGGCGTCGGCTCCACCAAGAACGGCCGCGACAGCCGCGCTCAGAGACTGGGCGTGAAGAGAGCGGACGGTACCGCGGTTCTCGCGGGCAACATCATCATTCGCCAGAGAGGGACGCACATCCATCCCGGCAAGAATGTGGGCCGCGGCTCCGACGACACCCTGTTCGCCCTGATCGACGGCACGGTGAAGTTCGAGAACATTCAGAACGGCAGAAGACAGGTCAGCGTTTACGCTGCTGAATAAGCCTGATTTCATCGCGGAAGAGAAACCGCTGTTCCTTCGGATTTACGGATCCGGATCGGAACGGCGGTTTTTTGTTTTTTTCCGCCGCGGCTTCCTCGCCCTTCCGCCGTTTCCCGCATTTGAACCGAACGAGGACACATAATCGGCGCACACCGCGGGCAGATTAATACCGTTTTCCTTCTATGGAGCTGACTTCAGGGGGGTGATCGCAATATGTAGAATGCGAACGACGGGGTGGGAATACCATTTATCCAAACATGACACGGACCATCCCACCCCCGAGAATCCCCTTTGGGAATTCTCGCTGCCGTCAGCCGAAACATGTGAGCTCGCGTGCGATAACTCTGATAAGGTTGGATGACTAAATGGGTGTGCAGACACAGACTGAACGAAATGGAATCAGCCTTGTCCTACCCCCCATGAAAGTTCTTGCCAGGCTTCTTTCAAGAAGCCGCGTCTCTCCTAAGAAGGAAAAAACCGGCGCGTGAAGACGGGCAGAAACGGGGAAATTGCGATGATTGGAAAAAGGTGGAAAACGGCGGCGGCGGCTCTGGCGGCGTTTGCCGTTCTGTGGACTTCGGGACCGGGGATCGCCGCGGCGGGGATCCCCGAGCGGGTGACGGTGGGCGGCGTTCCCTTCGGCGTGCGGTTCCCGGCGGAGGGCGTGGTGGTGATCGGCTTTTCCGCGGCGGAGGATGGGGAACTGAATCCCGCTTACGCCGCCGGACTGCGTCAGGGAGACGTGATCACGGCGGTGGACGGCGAAGCAGTGACGACGGCGGAGGAGCTGACGGAGAGGATCAACGCCGGAGGAGGACTGGTCGAGATCACCTATCTGCGGGACCGGGAGGAGAAGGTCGCCCTGCTCTGTCCCCGGGAATCGGAGAACGGGCGGCGCGCGGGGATGTGGATCCGGGACACCGTGGCCGGGATCGGGACTGTGACCTTCCTCTGCGAAGACGACCTGTCCTTCGGCGGACTGGGTCACGGGATCTGCCGCGGGGACACGGGGGAACTGCTCTCCGTTCCCGACGCGGAGGTGACGGAGGTGACGATCACCGGGGTCGTGAAAGGCGCGCCGGGAGAGCCGGGAGAACTCCGGGGGGTGTTCACCGGCGAACGCCGCGGCAGGCTGAACGCGAATACGGAGTGCGGGGTGTTCGGGGTCTATGAAGGATCCCTCCCGGACGGCTGCGGGAAGACGGTCCCGGTGGCTCCGCGGGAGGAAGTCCATCCGGGCCGGGCGAGCATCCTCTGCACCCTGGAGGGCAGGGAGCCGGGGGAATACGAGATCTGCATCACCGACATCGACAGAAGGAGCCGGAACAACCGGAGCTTTTCCGTGGTGGTGACGGACAGGACCCTCCTCGAGCGGACCGGCGGGATCGTGCAGGGCATGAGCGGGAGCCCGATTCTGCAGGACGGACGCCTCGTCGGAGCGGTGACCCACGTCCTCGTCGGGGATCCGGCGGAGGGCTACGGGATCTTTATCGACAACATGTTCGAGGCGATGGGAGCGTGACGGGAGCGGGCAGTCCGGGCGGGGAAGCCGCGGATCGCCCGTTTTTTCCGCCTGCGGGATGAACCTGCTGACCGGATGGGGTTCGATCGCGTCATTCAGAAGGCTGACCGATGAAAAACGCTTTCATGATCCGGAAGGCTGAACGTCAAAACGATTTCATGATTCAGGCGGCTGACCGTCGAAATCGGCTTCACGCTGTCATTCTGAGGAGCCTGCGACGAAGAATCTCCGCACGTGGGGCCAGCAAAAACTTGATGTTGGGAGATTCTTCGCTGACGCTCAGAATGACAACGTGAGGGCGGAACGGGACGTGCGGCGGCCTGTCCGAGGGAGAAGCCCGGGGATCGTTTCCCATGAAACATTGGCAGAAAAAGGAATTGCATCATGTGAAACATTACCCTCAAACCCTTGTCTTTCTTGATCCGCGCGAGGGCAGACAATCAGATCCCGCCGCACAAACACGCGATAACGCCGAATGCGCGCCTGAATCTCCGGCGGAGCCCGCAGGACTTGTCCTGCGCATGTTTCGGCTGCACGACCGGCGATCAAGCGCGGTTGGCTCCATGTTCAGGCTTGTTCAGTCTGCAATCTGAAACAACGCGCGAAGACTGCTCCATATTCCGGCTGAAAAACCGCGCGTTCCTTCCATCCCAGCGGAGCGCTCCCATACAAAAAACCGCAAATCCCGCACCCCACGTCCCCCGATGCGGACAATTCCTCATTCACTCCTCACTCCGGTCTCACCCCCCTTCGAAAACCTTCGAAAACCGGCGTGAAATTTCGCCGACACTCTTGCAATCCATGCCGGTATGTGCTATAATACGATATAATTACGGGTATTATGGATTCTTTTCCGCATCCGGGTACGGGGGGGCTGGATTTGGCGAGACTGCCGGTCATTGATTTTCATACACATGTGCTTCCAGAAATGGACGACGGCAGCGATTCCGTCGAGACTTCGATCGGTATGCTCCGGAAGCTCAGGGACTCGGGCGTCGATCTTGCGGTCGCCACTTCCCACTACTACCGCTGGGACGAGGACATCGACTCCTTCCTCGAACGCCGTTCCGAAGCCATCGGGAAACTGCGGCCTCACATGGACGCCTCCTGCGCCGGCATCGTCCCCGCGGCCGAGGTGGCCTTCTACTTCGGCATCGAGGAAGATCCGAAGCTCGGCGGCCTCTGCGTGGGCGACACGAAGGCGCTTCTTGTCGAGATGCCCTTCGCTCCCTGGGGGACTTACGAGATGAACGCGCTCTCCTCCCTCTGCTTCGGCCGCGGATTCGCCGTGATCCTCGCCCATTACGAGCGGTTCGAGGAATACCAGAAGAACAACCGGATCTACGAGGAGATCCTCCGGCTCCCGCTGACGGTGCAGATCAACGCCCATTCCCTCCTGACCGGGCGCGGGGCGAAAAAATGGCTCCGCATGTTCGAGGAGGGCCGCGCGCATCTGATCGGAAGCGACTGCCACAACCTGACCACCAGACCTCCGAACCTCGCCGAAGCCCGTCAGATCCTCCGCCAGAAAGCGGGGGAGGAAGCGGTGCGGAAGACGGACCGGCGTGCGGAAGCCCTGCTGCTCGGAGAGAAGCCGTGAGAGGGCGGATCATGAAAAAGCAAGCGCTCATTTCCTCAGTCCTCGCCCTTCTCCTCCTGCTCCCCTCCTGTTCCCGCAGGAAGACGGAGCGGGACCCGACGGCGGACACGGGCGGAGGCAAGACGGTCTCGGAGATCCTCGCGGACAGGGACCGGACCGAACCCGAGTTCTTCGTCGACGGCACGGGATACGCCCGGAAAAAGGACGTCACCGCCGTGCTCTTCATGGGTATCGACAAGGCGGGGGACAATGAAACCGCAAACCCCATGACCGGCGGCCAGTGCGACGTTCTGCTCCTGCTCGTCAACGACGGGGAGGAGAAGCGGCAGACGATCCTGCAGATCAACCGCGACACCATGACCGAGGTCGAACTCCTCGACGCCAACGGAAAACCCACCGGCATCACCAAGACCCAGCAGATCTGCTTCTCCCACACCTACGGCAGGGGGGACGAAAAGAGCTGCGAGAACACCGTCCGCGCCGTCTCCCGGCTCCTCGGGGAATTCGGGGAGATCGGGATCGAGGGCTACGTGGCGCTGCTCTACGAGGCGATCCCCTCGCTGAACGACCGCGTCGGAGGGGTCGAGGTGAAAGTGACCGACGATCTCACCTCCGCCGATCCGGCCCTGAAAGCGGGCAGCACCGTGACGCTCCGGGGATCCCAGACCCTGGCCTTCATCCGCAGCCGCATGAGCGTGGCCGACGGCACCAACAAAAACCGCATGGGGCGTCAGAGGACCTACCTCAGCGCGTTTTCCGCGAAGCTGAAAGCCATGATGAAGGAGAACGCCTCCATCGTCAACGACCTGTACGCCGACGCCGAGCCCTATATGGTGACGAATCTCTCCGTGGGCCGCGTGTCCTCCATCGCTATGGAAGGCGCGGACTACGCAAACGGCGGCATCCTCGCGCCGGAGGGAGAGTACACCGAACACGAATATGACACAGGCGCTACCCACGTCGAATTCCGCCCGGACGAAACCAGCCTCCGCGAAGCCGTCCTCGCGCTGTTTTACAAGCCCGTCTCACCATGACGGATGAACTGGAGATACTATGGACACCAAAACCAAAGTCGAAAACGAAGAGATCACCATCGACCTGTACGAGATCCTGCTGCTGTTCCGGCAGAAGATCGTATTCATCCTGATCGCGCTCGTCGTGGGCGCGGCGGCCGCAGGACTTGTCACCAAAGTCCTCATCACGCCGAAATACACGGCGACCTCCAAGATGTACATCGTCACGTCGAGCAATTCCGTTCTGAACCTGAGCGACCTCCAGCTGGGCACGAACCTGGCGCCCGACTACCGCGAACTGCTGACCGCCCGTCCCCTGCTCAACACGGTGATCGAAGATCTGAATCTCGACTGCACCGTCCAGCAGCTGAGGAACATGCTCACCGTGGCGAACACCTCGGGCACGCGCATCCTCACCGTCACCGTGACCCACACCGATCCCCAGAAGGCTGCGGATATCGCCAATAAAATCGCCGAGGTCGCGGTGGTCTGGCTGCCGGAGATGATGAATTCCTCCGCGCCGAACATCTACGAAGACGCCGTGGTGCCGCCGTCTCCGTCCTCCCCGAGCCTGATCCGGAACGTGGCGATCGGAGCGCTTCTTCTGGCCGTCGCGTACTGCGCGTTCGAGGTGATCCGGTATCTGCTCAACGACACCATCACCAGCGCGGACCAGATGGAACACCTCTTCGGTTCGATGCCGCTCACGATGATCCCCGAAGAAAAAGCCATCGCAGAAGAGATGGATGACTGAAAGAGAGCCGAGGATTCCGAACGATGAAAAAACTGACACTCAAAAATCTGACGACCCTCCCGTACAGCGCGGAAGAGGCCATGAACCGCCTGCTCGTCAATTTCGGGCTCTGCGGCCGGGAATTTAAGAAGGTCATCGTCACAAGCTCCGTCCCCAACGAGGGTAAGAGCTTTGTCTCCACCCACCTCTGGCGTCTCCTCGCCGAATCGGGGAACAAGGTGATCCTCGTTGACGCGGATATCCGCAAATCCGTGATCCGCAACCGGTATCAGCTCTCCGCCGAGGACCCGAATCCCCTGGGGCTTGCCCATTATCTCGCCGGACAGACCGAGCTGGAGGACGTGCTCTACGCGACGAACGTGAAGAACGGCTTCATCGTCCCCACCTTCCGCACCGTCGCCAACCCCGCGATCCTTCTCCAGAGCGACCGCTTCTCCCTCATGCTGGACCGGCTGGCGCAGGTGAGCGACTACGTCCTCATCGACACGCCCCCGCTCACCAACGTCTCCGACGGCGGCCTGATCGCCTCCTACTGCGACGGCGCGCTCCTCGTGGTCCGCAGCGGGTCCACGCCGAAGGGACTCGTGGCGAACTCCATCAAACAGCTCACCCTCGCCAACTGCCGCCTGCTCGGTACGGTGCTCAACCGCGTCGAACAGAAGCAGAATTCCTATTACAGCAAGTATTACCGCTACGGCTACGGGTACGGCTACACCGACGAAAACGGCAAAAAGAAACACCGCGCCCACCATTCGAACTCCGGGAAATCTCCCTCTTCTCCGGAAGGCGGAATGGGTACAAAGTGATACTAAATCCCTTCTAAGGGGTTACGCGGCTTCTTGAAAGAAGCCTGGCAAGAACTTCTGAAATAACCATATCAGGGTTATCCTTCGCGAGCTCACGGCAAGGCCGTTCGCATTCTACGGAGAGCGATCAAAACCCATGAAGACAGCTTTATAGAAGGAATATGGTATGAATATGGAACGGGAATCCCGCAGGACCGGACAGTCAGAGCGGGATTCTTTTTTGCGAAAAAACCCCCAAAGCCTTGATTTTCTCCCGGCTTCACGCTATAATGTGGGTGACTCCGGGTAACGCCCGAAATACGGAAAGGATGAGCACTATGAAAAAACTGAAAGTCGGCGTGGTCGGCTGCGGGAGCATCGCGGGTTACGCGCATTTTCCGTCTTACGCGAAGATGAAGGATCAGGTCGAGGTCGTCGCCTGCGCGGATATCGTGCCGGAAAAGGCCAAAGCCGCCGCCGAGAAATACGGGATCCCCCACTGGTACGACTCCGTGGAAGCTCTTCTCGCCGCAGAACCGGACGTGGACTACATCGACGTCTGCACCTGGACGGCAGCGCACGCCCCCGTCACCATCGCCGCCGCGAAGGCAGGGAAGCACGTCCTCTGCGAAAAGCCCCTCGCCGCCAGCCTCGAGCAGGGACTTGCCATGGCAGACGCGATCAGGGAAGCGGGCGTGACCTTCATGCTCGCCGTCTGCACCCGGTACGGCAACGAGCAGCAGAAGTTCATCGAACTGCGGGACCAAGGCGTGTTCGGAGAGATCTATTACGCCAAGACCGCCTACACCAGACGCCGCGGCTCGCCCGGAAGCTGGTTCACCAACAAGGCTCTCGCGGGCGGCGGTCCCGTGCTCGATATCGGCGTCCATGCCATCGACCGCACCTGGTATCTGATGGGCAGACCCACCCCGCTGACCGTCTCCGCCGAAACCTCCTACCGCATCGGCAAGAACAACGCCGAGGCCTCCTTCACCTGGGGCGGCGTGGACAGACCGGACGCTGAGATCTACGACGTGGAGGACTCCGCCAGCGTCTTCTTCCGCTTCGAGGGCGGCAAGGCCATGATCGCCGAGGCCTCCTGGACCCAGAACATGCCCGAGGAATTTTACAGCAAGATCTTCGGCTCCAAAGCGGGCTGCACCTTCGAGCCCCTCACCATCCACGGCACGGACGAGAACGGCAAGCTGACCGACATCAAGATCGAAGTCCCCGGCAACGACTTCTATCTCGACGAGATCAAGCACTTCGTGGACTGCCTCAACACCGGCAAGACCCCGATCTCCCCGATGGAAGACGCCCTCGTGATCCAGCGCATGCTCGACGGCATCTACCGCTCCGCCGAAGCCCACCGGGAAGTCGAGATCTGAGCGGCGTTTGACCTGTTTTTGAACGGAGTCGAAACTTTTTCCCATCCCCTTGACTTTTTCCTCCCTCCGGGGTATACTATCCGGGACGTACCTGACACAAAGCATGTCTGACTGAAAGGTGACGGAATCCGAAAAAATCCCCGGAGGGGGACTCTTTTCCGCCGCGCCTTTCTGGTACGACGGATTTTTGTTTTTTCAGTTTTCCATTTCCGAAGCTGACTTCATGGGTTTCGATCGCTCCCCGCAGAATGCGAACGACGGGGTGGGAATACCATTTATCCAAACATGACACGGACCATCCCACCCCCGAGAATCCCCTTTGGGAATTCTCGCTGACGTCAGCCGAAACATGTGAGCTCACGAACGATAACTCTGATAAGGTTGGATAGCTATATTGGTGTGCCGGGGTTAAACCGCACTTGATTGGTATAACCTTGTCCTACCCCCCATTGAAGTTTCTTGCCAGGCTTCTTTTCAAAGAAGCCGCGTCTCCCCTATACTACATTCAGGAGGATAACATGGAGACCCGGATCGCCGTCATGAGCATCATTGTCGAAAATCCCGATTCCGCCGAGCAGATCAACGCGATCCTGCACGACTACGGGTCCTTTATCATCGGGAGAATGGGCATCCCCTACCGGAAGCGGGGGGTGAACATCATTTCCATCGCCCTCGACGCCCCCCAGGACACGGCCGCCGCCCTCAGCGGGAAGATCGGACGTCTGCCCGGGGTCAGCGTGAAGACCGCCTATTCCGGCGTGATTTCAAAAGAATGAAGCGGACGAACAAGGCCGTTCCGGGCAGGGTGGAGAACCGGGGCGCGAAGATTCCCCCGGCCGCGCGGTGGATCTTTCTGATCCTTCTGCCCCTTGTCACGGCGGCGGCCTGCCTCTGCATCGGACGGATCCCGCTCTCCCCGGCGGACGTCCTCCGCTCCATCGGCGCGAAGCTGACCGGGGGGGAGGGAGGGACCATGCTCGTGGAATCGACCCTCTGGCGGATCCGGCTCCCGAGAATCCTTTTGGGGCTTCTGACGGGGGCGGGGCTCTCCGCGGCGGGATGCGCGTTCCAGAGCCTGTTTTCGAATCCCCTGGCCACCCCGGACACACTGGGCGTGGCGTCCGGCGCATCCTTCGGCGCGGCCCTCGGACTGCTTCTCGGCATGAAGCTCGTCGGAGTCCAGCTCATGGCCCTCGCGATGGGGGGAGCCGCGGTCCTGTTGACGGCGCTCTGCGGGGGAGGCGGACGGAGACAGGGACTTTCCGGCGTGGTGCTGGCGGGCATCATGATGGGCTCGCTCTTCAACGCCCTGATCTCCTTCGTGAAATTCACGGCGGACACCGAGACCGAACTGCCCTCCATCACCTACTGGCTCATGGGCACCCTCGGAGCCGCCGGATACCGGGAACTGGCCCTCGGCGCGCCTCCCGTTCTCTTCGGGATCGCCGTCCTGCTCCTGCTCCGCTGGCGGATGAACCTTCTGCCCCTCGGCGAGGACGAGATCCGGGCCTCCGGGGTCAACGTGCGCCTGCTGCGGGGGACGGTGATCCTCTGCGCCACCCTCGTGACCGCCTCCTCCGTGTCGATGTGCGGTCAGGTCGGATGGGTGGGACTGCTGGTGCCCCATATCTGCCGGATGCGCTTCGGCGGGGACCACAGAAAACTCCTGCCCGCGTCGGTGTTCCTCGGGGCGGCGTTCCTCGTCGTCGTCGACACGGCGGCCCGCACGATCTCCCCGTCGGATCTGCCGATTTCGATCCTGACGGCCATGATCGGCGCGCCGTTCTTCATCTTCCTCATGCGGAGAACGGAGGGATGGCGGCTGTGAAACTGACGGTGGAAGGGGGATCCTTCGCGTATAAGCGAGGCGTCCCCGTCATCGAAAACCTGAATATGAGCGCGGAATCCGGGGAGCTCGTCGCGGTCCTCGGCCCGAACGGAGCGGGGAAGACCACCCTTCTGCGCTGCCTGATGGGATTCCTCCGCTGGGACGCCGGTCGCTCGGCCCTCGACGGGGAGGATATCCGCGGGATCCCGGAAAAGCGAATGCGGAGCCGGATCTCCTATGTCCCCCAGGCGAGGGGAAACGTCACCTCCCTGCCTGCCGAGGACATGATCCTCTTAGGCCGGATCGGAAAAATGGGCGTCTTCTCCTCCCCCGGAGAGGCGGACCGGAAGATCGCCCGGAAGATCGCCGGGGAGCTCGGGATCGGGGACCTGCTCCCGAAGCGGTGCACCGAAATGAGCGGGGGCGAGGTCCAGATGGTGCTGATCGCCCGGGCCCTCGCCGCGGAACCGGAGCTGTTGATCCTGGACGAGCCCGAATCGAATCTCGACTTCCGCAACCAGCTCATCGTGCTGGAGGCCCTCAGCCGCCTCGCCCGGGACGGAATGGCGGTGATCTTCAACACCCACTATCCCGAGCACGCCCTCACCCGCGCCTCCCGCTCCCTGATTTTGAAAAAGGGCGGGCAGAGCCTCTTCGGGGAGACGGCGAAGGTGGTGACGGAGGAGAACATCGAGGAGGCCTTCGGCGTCGAGGCGGTGATCCGGGAATTCGAGACCCCCGGCAACGTCTACCGGAGCATCCTGCCCCTGCGCCTCTCGGAGGGGCCGAAGACGGGGAAGAAGACCGGGGGGAATTCAGTCGCCGTGATCTCGGTGCTGTTCCGGGATTACGAGCTCGCGGGGGCCGTCAACGCCCTGTTTCACGAATATCGGGACTTCATCGCGGGGCGGATGGGAATGCCCTCGGGGGAGTACCACATCATCAACGTCATATTGAACGCGCCGGAGAGGGAGATCCTATCCCTCACGGACAGGCTGACCCGGATCGGGGGGGTGCGCGTGAAAGCCACCGCCGCGCCGGAGGAGGGAGATTTCTGATGGTCAGGATCGCGGTATACGGAAAAGGCGGGATCGGCAAGTCCACCACCGTTTCCAATCTGTCGGCCGCCCTTGCGGAACGGGGGATCCGGGTGATGCAGATCGGGTGCGACCCGAAGGCGGATTCCACGGCTCTGCTGCGGGGCGGGGAGCCCATGAAGACCGTGCTGGAACTGGTCCGGGAGCGGGGGAACGCCTTCGAACTCGGGGACATGATCCGGGAGGGATTCGGCGGCGTCGTCTGCGCGGAAGCGGGGGGACCCTCGCCGGGCACGGGCTGCGCGGGACGGGGGATCATCGCCGCCCTCGAAAAACTGAAGGAAAAAGGCGCCTACGAGATCGCGAAGCCCGAGGTGGTCTTTTACGACGTGCTCGGGGACGTGGTCTGCGGCGGATTCACCATGCCCATGCGGCCGGGGTACGCCCAGCACGTGTTCGTCGTCACCTCCGGCGAGAACATGTCCATCCACGCGGCCGCCAACATCGCCGTGGCCGTGGAGGGATTCGGGAACCGGGGCTACGCGGACTTCGCCGGACTGATCCTCAACCGCCGGAACGTGAAGAACGAGGAGGAGAAGGTCGAGGAACTGGCCCGGGACATCGGATCGAAGATCGTCGGGACCCTCAGCCGCAGCGACACCGTCCTCGAAGCGGAAGAACGCGGGAAGACGGTGATCGAGGCGTTCCCGGAGAGCGAAATGGCGGCGGAATACCGGGCCCTCGCCGATCGGGTGATCGAAGCCGCGGGAGGGATCGGATGAACGGAACAGAAACTGTCCGCGGGCTGAGGCGTCTCGGGGGATCCCCGGTTATGAGGGAAGTCCGGGCGAAGGACGCGGACCCCTCGAACCTCTTCGACACGGGACTCGAATACTCCGCGCCGGCCCGGGGAACCTGGAACATCGTCCACACCGGGATGCTGATCCCCGAGGCCCACGAGATCTTCGTCTGCGCCCAGGGATGCCTCCGGGGCGTGGTGCTGACAGCGGCGGAGATGGGGACCTCGGACCGGTTCTCCACCGTGGCGGTCCGGGAAAACAACGTCACGGACGGGGATCTCGAAGATCTGCTCGTCGAGGGCGTGACGGATATCCTCGAAAAACTGCCCGCCCTGCCCCCCGCCGTCCTCGTCTACACCAGCTGCATCCACCACTTCATGGGCGCGGATCTCGACCACATGTACCGGGAACTCCGCGAAAGATTCCCGACGGTGGCGTTCACGGACTGCTACATGAATCCCATCATGCGCAAGTCCGGCCTGACCCCGGATCAGCTCATGCGGCGTCAGCTGTACAGCCTGCTGAAAGAGAGACCGAAGGATCCCGGGAAAGTCCTCGTCACCGGGAACGATTTCGCCTCGGACGACGGAGGGAACATTCCCGCTCTGCTCCGGGCCGGGGGAAAGACCCTCTGCGAGATCCCGCGTACCCGGACCTGGGAGGAATATCTCGCTCTGGCGGAGGCCTCCGTCTGCGTGACGAACCAGCCCGCCGCCGTCCCCGCCGGAAAACTGCTGGCGGAAAAGCACGGGATGAAGCACCTCTGCCTGCCGTTCAGCTTCGGATACGACGAAATCGAAGCGAATCTCGACGCCCTCTCCGACGCCATGGGGATCCCCCGACCCGACTGCGGGGAGAAGATCGCGCGGTGCGAGGAGGCGCTGGACCGAGCCAAAAGGACGATCGGGGACGCGCCCGTGGAGATCGACTATACCGCGTTCTCCCGGCCCCTCAGCCTCGCCCTGCTCCTTCTGCGTCACGGATTCCGGGTGGAGCGGGTGTATCTCGACGGGGTGAGCGGGGAAGAGCGGGGGGATCTCGATGCCCTCGCCGCGGAATTCCCCGACTTGAAGCTCTCCCCCACCGTCCATCCCGTGATGCGGGTAACCGGGAGGACCCGGGAGGAAAAGACCCTCGCCGTCGGGCAGAAAGCCGCCTATTTCGCCTCGACTCCGTATTTTGTGAACATCGTCGAAAACGGCGGGTTCACGGGCTTCGACGCGGTCACGGGGCTTGCGGCTCTGATGGAGGAGGCGTGGCTGGAAGAAAAAGACACCCGGTCGCTCATCGGGATCAAGGGAATGGGGTGCGGCGCATGTCTGTGAAGCAAACGGCAAGGATCATTTCGACCTATGCGGGGGACACCTCGGGCGTCGCGTCGGCCCTCTTCGAGCTCGGCGGGATGACCGTGATGCACGACGCCTCCGGCTGCAATTCCACCTACAACACCCACGACGAGCCCCGCTGGTACGACACGGATTCCCTCGTCTTCATCTCCGCCCTCACCGAGACCGAAGCGATCCTCGGGGACGACGAAAAGCTGATCGGCGACTGCGTACGGACCGCGAAAGAACTGCATCCCGCCTTTGTCGCCGTGGCCGGAACGCCCATCCCCATGATGACGGGGGTGGATTTCGCCGCCGTCGCCGCAAGGATCGAAGAGGAGACCGGGATCCCCTCCTTCGGCTTTCCGACGGATGGGATGCACTCCTATATCTCCGGCGCGGGGATGGCCCTCGAAGCCCTCGCCCGGCGGATGGTCCGGGATCCTTCGAAAAAGACCGCGGCCCTCACCGTCAACCTCCTCGGCCTGACCCCCCTTGATTTCTCCGTCAACGGGACGCCGGGAGCCATGAAAGCCGCCCTCGCCGCACGGGGGATCGAAGTCCTCTCCTGCTTTGCGATGGACTCGACTCTCGCCGAGATCGAAAGGGCGGGGGAGGCCCACGTGTCCCTCGTCGTGTCGGGGGCGGGATTCGGGGCGGCCCGGGTGCTCGGCGAACGCTTCGGCATCCCGTGGGTCGCGGGCACTCCCTGCGGTCCCATGTTCACCGACCGGATCGCCCGGGCAGTCAGAGAAGCGGCGGAGACCGGGGGTAACCTCGCCCCGCTTCTGCCCGATCCCGGAACGGCGGACGCGAAGGGTGTGATCGTCGGGGAAGGGGTGACGGCCGCCTCCCTCGCCTCCGCCCTCACAGACGCCGGATCCCCCTGCCGCGCCGTCTCCGCCGTGGACACGGACGGGGTCCTTCTTTCGGGCGGGATCCCCTGCGCCGTGGACGAGGACGATCTCATGCCCCTTCTCTCCGGAGCGGAGGTGATGATCGCCGATCCCCTCTACCGCCCGATCTGCCCCCCGGGGACCCGATTCGTCCCCCTGCCCCACGAGGGATTCTCCGGCAGACTGTTCCGCCGCGATATCCCCAGGCTCGTCACCGATTTTGATTCATTCAGAAAGGAAAACCGTCTATGAAATCCCTCCGCCTGCTCTCCGTCCTTCTCGTTTTCGCCCTCCTCTTCTCCTTCGCCTCCTGCGCTTCGGATGGGGCCAAATCCGGCACTCAGACCGTCACCGACCACGCGGGACGCACCGTCGAGCTCCCGAAGGAGATCAACCGCATCGTCGTCTGCGATATCTATCCGCTGCCCTCCGTGCTGGCCGTCTTCTTCGACTCCGCCGCAAAGATCGTCGGCATGGCGAAGCCCAGCATGACCGCAGCCCAGAACAGCCTCCTCTCCGAGCTCTACCCGGAGATCCTCGAGGCGAAGACCGATTTCATCGACGGAACCTCCGTCAATGTGGAAGAGCTTTTGAAGCTCGAACCCGACGTGGTGTTCTACGGCGGCACCCAGCAGATCGGTGAACAGCTCGACAACGCCGGCATCCCCGCCGTGTCCGTCTCCGCGGGCAAATGGGACTACGACGCCATCGAGACCCTCAACAACTGGATCCTGCTGCTCTCCCAGATGTTCCCCCAGAACGACCGGTACGAGACCGTGAAGAATTACAGCAAAAACGTCTTCGACCGGGTGCAGGAGCGGGTCTCCGGCCTGAGCGACGCCGAGCGGGAGAAGATCTTCTTCCTCTTCCAGTACAACGATTCCACCATCACCACCTCCGGGAAGCACTTCTTCGGACAGTGGTGGGCGGATGCCGTCGGCGCGAAGAACGTGGGCGAGGAGATGGAGACGGACAACTCCACCGCCGTCAGCATGGAACAGATCTACGCCTGGAATCCCACCCGGATCCTCATCACCAATTTCAACGCCGCCCAGCCCGCCGATCTCTTGAACAACACGGTCGGCAACTACGACTGGAGCCCGGTGGACGCCGTGGTGAACGGAAAGATCAACAAAATGCCCCTCGGCATGTACCGGAGCTACACCTGCGGCGTCGACACCCCCGTCACCCTGATCTGGATGGCGAAGACCGTCTATCCCGAACTTTTCGAGGACTTCGACATCACCGCCGAGACGAAGAGCTACTATAAGGAAGTCTTCGGCATCGAACTCACCGACGAGCAGGCGAACCGGATCTTCGACCCCTCCTCCCTCGCCTCCGCGTTCAACTGAGAACTGCTTCCTTCGGAGGACACTGATATGGGAATGAACGATACGCCGTCCGGCGAGCGGGTGCACGTCGGCTTCTTCGGACTGAGAAACGCGGGCAAATCCAGCGTCGTGAACGCCGTGACGGGGCAGAAGCTGTCCCTTGTGTCCGCCGTCAGGGGCACGACCACGGATCCCGTGAAAAAGGCGATGGAGATTCTGCCCCTCGGTCCCGTTGTGGTGATCGACACCCCCGGCATCGACGACGAAGGGGAGCTCGGGGAAATGCGGGTGCGCCGGGCCCTCGACACGCTCTCCGAAACGGACGTCGCGGTGCTGGTGGCGGACGGGACCCGGGGCATGACGGAGAGGGACCGGACCCTCGAGGACGCCTTCCAAAAGAAGGGGATCCCCTACGTGATCGCCTGGAATAAGTCCGATCTTCTGGCCGATCCCCCCGCCGCCTCGGAAAATCTGATCCCCGTGAGCGCCCTGACCGGGGAGGGGATCCGGGATCTGCGGGAGAGGATCGCCGCCCTCGGGACGAAAAAAACGGCCGAGGAAAAGCGCATCGCCGCGGATCTGTTGGAACCCGGGGACACGGCGGTCTTAGTGATCCCCATCGACGCCGCCGCTCCGAAGGGCAGACTGATCCTGCCGCAGCAGCAGACGATCCGGGATCTGCTGGAGGGGGGATGCTCCGCCCTCTGCTGCCGGGACACGGAGCTCGCCGGGACCCTCACCGCCCTCGCCGCCCCGCCGAAGCTCGTCATCACCGATTCCCAGGCGTTCGGAAGGGTCTCGAAGATCGTGCCGGACGCGGTGCCGCTGACCTCCTTCTCCATCCTCTTCGCCCGGTACAAGGGGGACCTCGACGAACTGGTGAAGGGCGCGGCGGCTCTGAAAAACCTCCGGGACGGGGATCCGGTCCTCATATCGGAGGGATGCACCCACCACCGCCAGTGCGGGGATATCGGGACGGAAAAGCTCCCCCGCTGGATCCGGGAATACACGGGAGCCGATCCCGCGTTCTCCTTCACCTCCGGCGGCGAATTCCCCCGGGATCCGTCGGCGTACCGGCTCGTCGTCCACTGCGGCGGCTGTATGCTGAACGAGCGGGAAATGAAGAGCCGGATCGAGATCTGCCGCGAAGCCGGGACCCCCGTCGTCAACTACGGCGTCGCCATCGCCCAGATCCACGGCATCCTCGCCCGCTCCCTCGGCCCGTTCCCGGAGACGCTCCGACTGCTGGAAGAAAGATAACGCGCCCGGCCATAACGAAAAAAAGAACCGTTCGGTCTATCTGATCTCGAACGGTTTTTTTTGATACTTTTTTATGCGGTTTGATTTCGGAATATAGCTCAAACAATTTTCGTCTGCACAAACCGGCTGTGGCCCCCTGTAATGCGCGCCTGAATCTCCGCCGGAGGCCGCAGACTTGTCTGCGCATGTTTCGGCTGCACGAACAGAGACCGCGCGAGGACCGTGGGATGCAAGATCGAATTTCGATTCCGGTACGAGCTGTAAGTTTATGCCATACGGCCAAGGACCCGCAGGGGGGACTTCGGCCTGAGATGTTCCCCCTGCCGCCTGTCCCGCGCAGGGACATTAAATCCGAAACGCGCAGCGTTTCATACCTTTTTCCCTTCGAGAAGGGATCAAATAAGACACCTGTGGGGGCGGGGGAAATCTTATTCGATATCGTCCCTAAGCGCAGCTTTGAACTCCTCCGCGGGAGCGCAGGCGCGTGCGGCCCCTACGGTCCGGTCGATCCGGCGGAACAGACGCGCGGTCTCCTTCTTGTCCGCCGTGTAGTTCAGGGCCAGCTCCCGGGAGATCCCGATGGTCTCCGCCGTCTCCTCCGCGTCGATGTTGGCGGCGAGGAAGACGAATTCCCAGCCCCGCTTCTGCTTCATCTCTTCGACCAGTTTCCTGACCTGCTTTCCCGAGAACTGCCGGCTGGCGTTTTCGAGTCCGTCGGTGGTGATGACGAAGAGGGTCTTCTCCGGCACGTCCTCTTCCCGGGCGTAGCGGTGGATGGTCTCGATGCGGCGGATGGTGCTCCCCACCGCGTCGAAGAGAGCCGTGCATCCCCCGGCGTAGTACTCCCGGTCCGTCAGCTCCGGGACCTTCGCAAGCGGGATCCGGTCGTGGATGAGCGTGCTTTCGTTGGCGAAGAGCACCGTCGAGACGAGGCACTCCCCGTCCTCCTTCTGCTGGCGGGCGATCATCGAATTGAATCCTCCGATGGTGTCGGTCGCGAGGGGAGCCATGGATCCGCTGCGGTCGAGAATGAATACGAGTTCGGTCAGTCCTTTTTTCATGTTCTTTTCCTCCGTCTGTGTGTGGTGTGGTTTTTTTCTCTGTGACTGCATTATACCACGGGGCGGAGGAAAAATGGTCGCCCGTCAAGCGACATTTCACACCTCAGGCGCCGAGCTGTTTCTGGTCGAAGGCGTAGAGGGCTTCGTTGATTTCGAACAGATCGTACTTCCCCCGCTCGATGAAGAACCGCACGATCACGTCGAAGGGGGCGGAGGGGGAGAGGGCGTACCCGGCTTTGAGGAGCAGTTCCTCCGTCTCTGGGAGGGAGAGTTCCAGCGCGACGGCGAAGGCGAGGGCCGTGGCTTTGCTCGGGCGGTAGCGGCGGTCGCTCCGGATCTTCGAGAAGAGCTTGCGGTCCACGTTTGCCCGGCGGTAGCACTCCGAATCCTTCATCCCCCGCTCGTCGATCTTGCGCAGCAGCATTTCCGAAAAACTCTCGTCGATCATGGAGAGGGCTTCTTCGAGGGAGGAGGCGCTTCCGAAGGCCGGGGCCGCCTGCGCCATGGAGGGGACTTCCGCGTCTTCCAGAGCCTCTTTTGCGGCGGGGGCCTCCTCCTTCCGCAGGGACAGCGCTCCGGCCAGATTCCCGCGGGCCTTTTCCCGTCTGGTAAAGGAAAGAAAATCCGCTTTCCGCTTCTTCGGGGCGGCTCCGGGGGCGGCGGGGGCAAAATCCGCGGCGGGGCGGGGAACATTCAGTCCTTCGAGCATCCGCCCGAGCAGGGGAAATCCCTTCCGCATCCGCGCCGGATCGTCGAAGAGGGCCAGGGTGACGGTCATGTCGTCGTTCCCGTCGTCGAGAAAGGCACGGATCTCCTCCACGGCGGCGGCGAGAGCTTCTTCCCGGGGGTAGCCGTAAGCCCCGGCGGAGATCAGGGGGAAGACGACGCTTTCGCATCCGATGTCCCGGGCGAGGGCGAGGGAATTTTTGTAGCAGCGTCCGAGGATCTCCCGCTCTCCCGCGTTTCCCCCCTCCCAGATCGGACCGACGGTGTGGATCACATATTTTGCCGGGAGACGGTACGCGGCGGTCT
This sequence comes from uncultured Ruminococcus sp., assembly GCA_902782445.1. Taxonomy (GTDB): domain Bacteria; phylum Bacillota; class Clostridia; order Oscillospirales; family CAG-272; genus UMGS1696. Next base: position 65,657 of record CACZNC010000002.1, on the reverse strand, counting down.
TTTTGGCCTCCCCGGGCCTGCATCCTCCGAGGGCGGCGCATTCCTCGCGGAGTTCGGGTCCCGCCGCGCGGTGAATCGCTCCGTCCACACCGCCCCCGCCGAGCAGGGAGGGATTTGCGGCGTTGACGACGGCGTCCGCCTTGACCCGGGTGATGTCTTCGTGCAGGAGATAAAACGGCATAGGGTGCTCCTTCCGTTGGGGGCGTTTTTTCTGCCTCCATTATACCATGTTCCGGCGGTTTTGACAAGGGGGAGGGAGAGGAAGGCGGAGGGACTGACGGATCTGCCGAAACCGGAAAACCAACCGGAAAAACTGATAAAAATTCGCATAAACCTCTTGACAGCCCCTCTTTCCGGTGATATAATGACTAAAAATTCAGCTGAGAGGCATACGATGAATTCCTTCGTGTTCGCATACGCGTATTATTACTATTACTTTGTCGAAAGGTAATAGTGATTTGCGATGCAAGCAGGAATTCCGATCCGGGGAATCGCACAGGCTGCACGGAATCACACCGCGCGGCCTGTTTTTTCGGGAATCGGAAGGAAGATCCGCCGTCTGCTTCGAAGCGGGACAAATCGTCCGGAGGAACTTATGGTACTCAAACTCGCGTTTCTACTCCTGTTTTTCGCCGTCATGGTGCTGGTCGGCTTTCTCTGCCGGCGTCAGGCGAACAGCGTGCACGGATTCGTGCTCGGCGGCCGCAGCGTCGGTCCGTGGCTGACCGCGTTCGCATACGGGACCTCCTACTTCTCCGCCGTCATTTTCATCGGGTACGCCGGTCAGTTCGGCTGGCGGTTCGGCATTTCGACCACCTGGGTCGGCATCGGGAACGCCGTGATCGGATCCCTCCTCGCGTGGGTCATCCTCGGCCGCCGGACCCGCCTGCTCACCCAGAAGCTCGACTCCAAGACCATGCCCGACTATTTCGGGACCCGTTTCGGCTCGGGAGCGCTGAGGATCGCGGCCTCCGCCATCGTCTTCGTCTTCCTGATCCCCTACACCGCCTCCCTCTACAACGGCCTCTCCCGTCTGTTTGAGTCCGCCTTCGGCATCGACTACGTCTGGTGCGTCGTCATCATGTCCGTTCTGACCGGCATCTACGTCATCGCGGGCGGCTACATGGCCACGGCCGTGAACGACTTCATCCAGGGTCTCATCATGCTGGTCGGCATCGTCCTCGTGATCGGCGCGGTCCTGAAGGACAACGGCGGCTTCATGCAGGCGATGAACTCCCTGTCCGCGATCGAATCCACCGCCAACCCCGGACTGAAGGGCGCGTTCTCCTCCTTCCTCGGTCCGGAGCCGCTGACCCTGCTCGGCGTCGTCCTCCTCACCTCCCTCGGCACCTGGGGCCTTCCCCAGATGGTCGGCAAGTTTTACGCCATCAAGAGCGAATCCGACATTTCAAAGGGCACCCTGATCTCCACCCTCTTCGCCATCGTCGTGGCCGGCGGATGCTACTTCCTCGGCGGCTTCGGCAGACTGTACGGGGACGTGATCGAATACGGCGCGAACGGCAATCCCGTCTACGACAGCATCGTTCCGAAGATGCTCGAAGGGCTTCCGAACATCGTCGTGGCCATCGTGATCGTGCTGGTGCTTTCCGCCTCCATGTCCACCCTGTCCTCCCTGGTGCTGACCTCCTCCTCCACCCTCACCCTCGATATGATCCTCCCGATCCGGTCGAAGTCCGGCAAGAAGACCGAACAGAAGAGCCAGATGCTCCTCATCCGCGCCCTCATCGTGTTCTTCATCGTGGTCTCCGCCGTGATCGCCATCGTTCAGGTCAAGTCCAGCGTCACCTTCATCGCGCAGCTGATGGGCATTTCCTGGGGTGCTCTGGCCGGCGCATTCCTCGCTCCCTTCCTGTACAGCCTCTACGGAAAATGGGTCACGAAGGCCTCCGTCTGGGTTAGCTTTGTCTGCGGCGTCGGCATCATGGCCGCGGATATGATCTGCAACGCCACGGGCCGCGTGTTCATCAGCCCCTTCTTCGCCTCCCCGATCAACGCGGGCGTTCTCGCGATGGTAGCGGGTCTGGTCCTCGTCCCGATCGTCAGCCTCCTGACCCCGAAACCCGACGCGAAGAAGGTCTCGGAAATGTTTTCCTGCTACGACCGCACCGTGGTGGTCCACGCGACGACCGCTCTCGGCGAGGACGAGAAGGAAGGCTGATCCGCGGTCCATACTCCATTCCTTCTGCTGTACGTCCCGTCCCGCCCTTACTTTGTCATTCTGACGCACCGACGCAGTCGTGCTGTCAGCGAAGAATCTCCCGGCGTCAGATTTTACATGACCTCACGTGCGGAGATTCTTCGTCGCAGGCTCCTCAGAATGACAACGTGAAGCCGATTTCGACGGTCAGCCGTCCGGGTGAAGCGATCAAAACCCATGGAGTCAGCTTCATAGAAGGAAAACCGTATCATAATCCCTGAAACAAAGACCGTCCGGCAGGAACCCGTGTCTCCCGGGCGGTTCTTTTGCGCGTTTGTCCGGGATTCTCCTTTCCTGTGGACAAATCGTCCGGGATCTGGTATAATGGGGGTGCCGTACAGCGGCGGAAGGAGGAGGCACATGCGGAAATTCCCCACGATCCGAGCGGACTACCCGGACGTCGACGTGATCCGCGTCGGCGACACCTACTACATGCTCAGCACCACCATGCATTTCTTCCCCGGCGGGGTGATCCTCCGCTCCCATGATCTCATCCACTGGGAGACGGCGGGCCACGTCTATGACATCATGGAGACCACCCCTGCCCGGAGGATGGAAGAGGGGAGCATCTATTCGCAGGGGATGTGGGCGCCCTCCCTGCGGTATCACGACGGCGTCTTTCACGCGGTCTTCGCCGCCAACGACACGCACAAAACCTATCACTACACCGCCGAAAAGATCGAAGGGCCCTGGACCTCCCATCCCATCGAGGGGTTCTATCACGATTCCTCCCTGCTCTTCGACGACGACGGGCGGGTCTATATCGCGAGCGGCAACCGGAATATCCGCCTTGTGGAGATGGAACCGGACCTCAGCCGCCCGAAGCCCGGGGGACTCGACCGGATCATCGCCGGGGACACGGCCCGGGGGCTTGGCTACGAGGGGTCCCACCTCTATCATATCGGGGAGAAGTACGTTCTCTTCCTGATCCACTGGCCGGCGGGACACATGCGCACCGAGGCGGTCTGGTGCGCCGATTCCCTGGACGGGGAATGGACGGGCGGGGACGTGCTGGAGGACGACATGGGATTCTTCCGGCAGGGCGTCGCCCAGGGCGGCATCGTGGACACTCCCGCGGGGGACTGGTACGCCGTCCTCTTTCAGGATCACGGCGCGGCGGGGAGAATGCCGGTGGTCATGCCGATCGCCTGGGAGAACGGTTTCCCGAAATTCTCCTCCCCCTCCCTCGATTTTGAGACGGAAGATCTCCGCCCCGGCGCGGTGCTGCGGCCTCTCTGGGGGGACGACGATTTCACCTCCCCCGTCCCCGCGCCGGAATGGGAATGGAACCACGAGCCCGACCTCCAAAACGTCCGGATCGGAAACGGAGCCCTGCGCCTCACCTCCTCCCGCGTCGACGGGGAGATCACGGAGGCCCGGAACACCCTCACCCGTCGGACCTTCGATCCCGGATGCGCGGCGGAGATCACCGTCTGCGGCGAAGATCTGAAAGACGGGGACACCGCCGGCCTCTGCGCCCTCCAAGGTCTCTACGCCTGGGCGGGACTGCGGAAGGAAAACGGATCGTATTTCCTCGTCATGGGCGAAAAGACCGACGAAGGCTTCCGGGAGGCGGAGAAGATCCCGGCGGAGGGACCTGCAGCGAGATTCCGGGCGGTCTATGATTTCCGGGATCTGAAAGACACGGTCGCGTTCTACGCGGAGACCGGGGACGGCTGGCGTCCGCTGGGACCGGTCCACAAGCTGGTCTACCGCCTCGACCACTTCGCCGGCGTGCGGATCGGACTTTTCCTCATGTCCGGAAAGGAAGCGGGAGGCAGCGCGGAATTCACCCGTTTCTCGATGACCGTCGACGAGGACTGAGATCCCCGCCCCGCGATCCGGCAGGGAAGTCCCCCGTCAGACCCCGGGAAAACGGATCTTTTTCCGGTTTTTTCCCGACGCATTGACAAGCGGGACGCCGGCCGCTATAATAGAAGCAGACCCGCCGGATAAACGCGATCTCCGGCGAAAAAACGTATCAGACAGGATCAGACGGAGGTAATTCTCATGGATCAGAACGGATTCACCCTCGCGGAGAACCGGACCGCCCTCGTGTCCATCCGCATCCCGGCGGAAGATCTTTCCAATCCCGCGTCCCCCGTGCTCACGGCGGCGAAGGAACTGCGCTACTACCTCGGCAGGATCACGGCCGCCTCCATCCCCGTGCTCGCCGCGGACGATCCGGAAGGGCCTGCGAAGGCGATCTCTCTCGGAGCGGCCTCCGGGCTTGACGTCTCGTCCTGCTCCGAAGACGGATTCATCATCGAGGCGGATTCTGACTCCGTGAAGATCGGCGGAGGAAAACGGGGCGTGCTCTACGGGGTCTACGACCTGCTCGAACGCCTCGGATGCCGCTTCTTCACCCCGCTCTGCGAAAAGGTCCCGACGGATCCCGGCCTTTCGATCCCGCCGATCCGCGCGAAGGAGGAGCCCGTCTTTGAGTTCCGCCGCCACAACTACGCCGATATCGAGCAGTACCCCCGCTTCGCCGCGAAACGCCGGTTCAACGGGGCGGGACGCATCCCCGAACGGCTGGGCGGCAACCTCACCTACGCCATGCACGTCCACACCTTCGATCAGCTGGTCCCCGCCCGGGTCTACGGGAAGGACCATCCCGAATACTTCGCCGAGGTCAACGGAAAGCGGGTCACCACCGACGGCGGGCGGACCCAGCTCTGCCTCTCGAATCCCGATGTGCTCGCGCTGGTGATCGAAAAGACCCGGGAATTCCTCAGATCCCATCCCGGACACCGGCTCATGTCGATCTCCCAGAACGACTGGGGCGGGAACTGCACCTGCGAAAACTGCAAGAGGATCGACGAGGAAGAGGGCTCCTCCTCCGGTACTCTGCTCCGCTTTGTCAACGCCGTGGCCGAAGCCCTCGAGCCCGAGTTCCCGGATATCGTCTTCGACACCCTCGCCTACACCTATTCCCGTCCCGCTCCGAAATACGTCCGCAACCGGAAGAACGTCTGCGTGCGGCTCTGCTCCATCGAATGCTGCTTCTGCCATCCCTTCGACGCCTGCGACGACGAGAGCCGCGGCGTGATGAGGCCGGACGGGACCCGCTCCAATTTCATCACCGATCTCCGGGAATGGGGGAAGATCTGCGACCGGATGTACATCTGGGACTACACCACCTGCTTCGCCCACTATCCGACGCCCCATCCGAACTGGCGGATCCTCGCCCGAAACGCCCAACTCATGGCCGAGAACAACGTCAAGGGCGTGTTCGAACAGGCCAACGGCGCGTCGAGGGGAGGCGTGGACTTCAACGAACTGCGGGCATACCTCGTCTCGAAGCTGCTCTGGGATCCCTACTGCGACATCGAGACCCACCGCCGGGAGTTCATGGAGTACTTCTACGGTCCCGCGGCCGAGGCTCTCGACGAATATCTGAACCTGCTCTGCGACACCTGCGGGGAGCGGGGGGATCACGTCGGATTCAACGACAATCCCCTCCACGGCTTCCTCGAGGAGGACATGCTGGACCGCTACAACGCCCTCTTCGACCGGGCGGCTGAGGCGGTGAAGGGGGATCCCGTCCGGCTGGCGCGGGTGGAGAAGAACCGCCTGTCGATCCGCTGGGTGGCCCTGAAGCGGAAGACCATGCTCCGGGGCGAATACGACGCCGAAGAGATCAACCGCTTTTTCGGGGACTGGAAGGCCTTCGGGCTCTCCCGCATCGACGAATGGTGCAATGTGGAGACCACCCACCGGGCGCTCCTCGAGGGGAAATGGCGCGGCGTCGAGTATTTCGACCACTGGACGGGCGAGGCTCCCGAGGATCTCGGATAATGGAACCTTTTCTGACCTTCGATATCGACATCGACTGGACCCGGGCGAGCGGATTTGACTCCCCCCGCGGCTCGGTCACGGTGATCCCCTTCACGGGACGGGTCGACTCCCCGCTTTTCAGTGGCGAGATCCGGCCCGGAGCCGCGGACGTTCAGACCCAAATGCCGGGGGAGTCCCGCCTCCTCTGCGCCCGCTACCTATTCCAGGGGACGGACGGGGAGGGGAAGAGCTGCTCCCTCTACGTGGAGAACACGGGACGCCTCGACGGATCCCCCGGTCCCATCCGCGCGACCCCGGTCTTTCTCACCGACAGCGAGGCCCTCGGTTCCGCGCTCCGGGGACGGTCCTTCCGCTCCGAAGTCCACGGGCGCGAGGGGGGCGTGCGCATTCTGATTTTCGAAATCCCGAACAGCGATAAGGATACACAAGCATGAAAATCGTACTGGATCATCTCACCAAACGGTTCCCCAACCGCAACCGGAAGATCCGCGAGGACGTGGTCGCCGTCGACGACTTCACCGTGGAGATCCCGGACGGATGCCTGATCGGGCTTCTCGGTCCCTCCGGCTGCGGCAAGAGCACCATTCTCAACCTCGTCAGCGGTCTGGAGGAGCCCACCTCCGGGAGGATCTTCTTCGAGGACCGGGACGTCACGAACCTGCCGCCGGAGAAGCGCGGCGTCGGGCTGGTCTTCCAGAACTACGCCCTCTACCCCCATCTGACCGCCCTCGAGAACATCATGTTCCCCCTCGGGAATCTTCGCGGGGACGAAAGGCTCCCGAAGGACGAAATGCACGCCCGGGCGGTGGAGGCGGCGAAGCTCGTCCAGATCGACGGACTGCTCGACCGGCGTCCCTCCGAAATGTCCGGCGGCCAGCAGCAGAGAGTGGCGATCGCCCGGGCTCTGGTGAAAAAGCCGGGGGTGCTCCTGCTTGACGAACCGCTCTCCAACCTCGACGCGCGGCTGAGGCTCGCCACACGGGAGGAGATCCGGCGCATCCAGCGGGAGACGAAGATCACCACCGTGTTCGTCACCCACGACCAGGAGGAGGCCATGAGCATTTCCGACCTCATCGTGGTGATGAAGGACGGCAGGCTGCACCAGATCGCGAAACCCCAGGCGGTCTACGACGATCCGGTCAACCTCTTCGTGGCGAAATTCCTCGGCACCCCGCCGATCAACGTCTTCTCGGGGACCGTGAAAGCCGGGAAACTGCTGATCGGATCCGAGCCCGTGCTGGACGTGCCCGGCGTCGGGGACGGGGAGGTCACGGTGGGCGTGCGTCCCGAGGGATTCGAGCCCGTGACGGAGGGCGGTCCGTCCTCGGCGAAAAAGGGCGGATGGATCCCCGCGGAGGGACTTTCGTTTGCCTGTGCGCTGGACCGGGTGGAGGTCATGGGCCGGGACACCAGCATCGTCTTTGCCCATCCCACCCTCGACGGAGCCTTCGGACGCGCCATCGTGGACGCGGAGGAGGCGGCGGGACTGGAACCCGGAACGGTCCGCTTTGCCCTCCGGCCGTCGAAGACCCGCCTCTTCGATCCCAAGACCGGGGACCGCATCCACATCGCAGGATCCGCGGAGGCATGAGATGAAAAAGCAGAATCTCAAGGCGTGGCTGTATCTTCTGCCCGCCGCGGCTTTCCTCGCCGTGTTCATGATCTATCCCCTGATCGACGTGGTGGTGTACTCGCTGGAGGAGGGGTACAACTCCGCCTCCCAGTCCTATTTCGGCGTCGGGCTGTACAATTTCTCCTATGTCCTGCGGGATCCCTATTTTCTGCAGGCCCTGAAAAACACCCTGATTCTCGTCGTCATCACGGTCCCCGTCTCCACCACCCTCGCCCTGCTCATCTCCCTGGCCCTCCATTCGGTCAAGGCGCTCAAGAGCTTCTTCCAGACCGTCTATTTCCTGCCCTATGTCACGAACACCCTCGCCGTGGGTCTGGTCTTCATGATCCTCTTCAAGAAGACCGCCTATTCCGAGGGGCTCGTCAACCTGCTGATCGGCTTTTTCGGAGGCCCTTCCGTGGACTTCATCGACGGACCCTACTGGGCGAAGATGCTCGTCATGTGCATCTACACGGTCTGGGTCGTCATGCCCTTCAAGATCCTGATCCTCACGGGGGCTCTCGCGTCGGTCAATCCGGAGTACTACAAAGCCGCGCGGGTGGACGGCACCCCGAAGGCCCGGATCTTCTTCCGCATCACCCTGCCCCTGATCTCTCCGATGATCTTCTATCTCGTCATAACAGGCTTCATCGGAGCGTTCAAGGCGTACAGCGACGCGGTGGCCCTCTTCGGGGTGGACCTCAACGCCGCGGGGATGAACACCATCGTCGGCTATGTCTACGATATGCTCTACGGCAATTCGGGGGGCTATCCCTCCTACGCGTCGGCGGCGGCCCTCGTGCTCTTCGCCATCGTCTTTACCATCACCTGCGTCAATCTGCTCATCCGCAGAAAGAACGTGGTGAACTGAGGAAGGAGGACGGACATGAAACCGAAAGACGGAAAAACCTTCTCCTTCGGGCGGGCTGCTGTGTATCTGCTCCTCGTCCTCTGGGGCGTGATCGTGCTCTTCCCCTTCTACTGGATGGTGCTCTCCTCCTTCAAGAGTTACAGCTCCTACAACGCGGAGTTCGTCCCCCGCTTTATCGTCACCGATCCGACCCTCGCCAACTACCGGGACGCCTTCACCGCCGTTCCGCTGGCCCGCTATTTCCTCAACACCCTCATTTTCACCGCCGCCACCACCGCGATCATGCTGACGGTGACGGTGCTCGCCGCCTTCGCCTTTTCGCGGCTGGAATTCCGGGGCAAGAACGCCGTGTTCGCCCTCTTCCTCTCTTTGATGATGATCCCGGGGGAGCTGGTCGTCATCACCAATTTCGTCACCATCACCGACTGGAACATGCGCAACACCTTCTGGGGCCTGATCCTGCCCTCGGTCACCTCGGTGTTTTACATCTACCTGCTGAAGGAGAATTTCGAGCAGATCCCCGACGAGCTCTATAAAGCCGCGAAGATCGACGGGACCTCGGATCTCAAATACCTTTTGAAGGTGATGCTCCCGATCTGCCGCCCCACCGTCGTCACCGTGACGATCTTAAAGGTGATCGAGTGCTGGAACTCCTATGTCTGGCCCCGCCTCATCACCGACGAACAGGCCTATTTCCTGGTCTCGAACGGGATCCAGGAGATCCGGGAGAACGGCTTCGGACGGGAAAACATCCCCGCCATGATGGCCGCCGTCGTCGTGATCTCCCTGCCGCTGGTGATCCTCTTCCTCGTGTTCCGGGGAAAGATCATGTCCGGCGTCATGAGAGGAGGCACCAAGGGATGAAACGCGTCCGCGCTCTTCTGCTTCTCGCCCTCCTTGTTTGCCCCCTGCTTCTCGCCTCCTGCCACGGATCCCGCGGACTGCCGGAATTTGCGCTTCCCGCGGAACTTGACGCCTCGAAGACCTGCGAGATCACCTTCTGGGCCAAGAACGACACCAACAAGACCCAGACCGCGATCTATTCGAAGGCGGTGGAGGATTTCGAAGCCCTCTATCCGAACATCCGGGTGAACATCCGCTTCTACACCGACTACGGCCGGATCTACAACGACGTCATCACCAATATTTCGACAGGGACGACGCCGAACGTCTGCGTCACCTATCCCGACCACATCGCCACCTACCTCACCGGACAGAACATCGTGGTCCCCCTCGACGGCCTGATGGCGGATCCACGGTACGGGTTCGGCGGGAGCGAACTGAAATTCGACGGTCCCGAGGCGGAGGAGATGATCCCCCAGTTCCTCGGGGAATGCGCGATCGGCGGGATCCATTACGCCCTGCCCTTCATGCGCTCCACCGAAGCCTGCTACGTCAACAAGACCATGCTCGAATCCCTCGGGTACGAGCTCCCCGAAGTCCTGACCTGGGATTTCGTCTGGGAGGTCTCCGACAAAGCCGCGGAAAAGGACGAAAACGGCGTCTACGCGGCGAACGGCCAGAAGACCATGATCCCCTTCATCTACAAGTCCACCGACAATATGATGATCCAGATGCTGAAACAGAAGGGGGCCGGGTATTCGACGCCCGAGGGAGAGATCCTGCTCTTCAGCGATACCACGAAGGATATCCTCCGGGACGTGGCGGAACACACCGGGACGGGGGCCTTCTCGACCTTCAAGATCTCGAGCTATCCCGGGAACTTCCTCAACGCGGGCCAGTGCCTCTTCGCCGTGGACTCCACCGCGGGCGCCACGTGGATGGGAAGCCATGCGCCGCACTCCGACATCAGCCCGGACAAATTCGTGGAATTCGAGTGCGCCGTCCTCCCGATCCCCCAGTTCGACCCGTCGGATCCGAAGATGATCTCCCAGGGGCCCTCCGTCTGCGTCTTCAACAAGAGGGATCCCGGGGAAGTGCTGGCTTCGTGGCTCTTCGCCCAGTACCTTCTGACTAACGAGGTCCAGATCGCCTACGCCGGGACCGAGGGGTACGTCCCCGTGACGGAAAAGGCGCAGAAATCGGATGAATATCGCCGCTATCTCGCATCCGCCGGCGGGGAGGACGAGGAATCCTACGAGGTGAAGATCCGGGCGACGGAACTGCTGCTCGACAACGTCGGGAACACCTTTGTCACGCCGGTCTTCAACGGATCCGCCTCCCTCCGCGACGCCGCCGGACAGCTGATCGAGAACACCGCCAAGTCCGTGCGCCGAAAAGAGACGGTGGACGACGCCTATTTCGAAGCGCTCTTCGATGACGTGAATTCCCTCTACCGCCTCGACCAGCACACGGGTGCCTCTGCCGCCGGACGGGAAGACCTCGGCCCGCTCCCCGCCGCATCGGCAGCCCTGCTCGGCACTATTGCCGCCGTCTGGATCGGGATGGGAGCGTACCTGCTCGCCGGAAGGATCCGGAAGAAAAAGGAAGGAAAATCATAAAAAGACTTGATTTCGCGGGAAAACCGTGTATAATGAAAGTATGGCGGATTATTGAAAATATTGTGCCGCCGGAAAAAGGAGAAAATCATGAAAAAGATTGTAGCGATCATGCTCGCGCTGACCTTTGTGCTGGCGTTCGCGGCATGCAATAAGAACGAAGCCGACAAACCCGACGTCAAGGGCGAAGGCGTTATGACCCACGCGGAGTATATCGCGGCTCCCCTCGATTCCCAGGTCACTGTCGAGACCTATGTACAGGCCAAGCAGTCCTGGTGGGAAGACAAGGCGACCGTCTACTCCCAGGACAAGGACGGCGCGTACTTCCTCTACAACATGGCCTGCTCGGAAGCGGACTACGCGAAGCTGACCCCCGGCACCAAGATCAAAGTCACCGGCTACAAGTCCGAATGGTCCGGCGAGGTGGAGATCATCGACGCCACCTTCGAGATCGAAGAGGGGAACTATGTCGCTCCCGCCACGGACGTCACCGCTCTGCTCGGCTCCGAGACCCTGATCGACCATCAGAACGAATTCGTGACCTTCAAGGGAATGACCGTTGAAGCGTCCACGGCTCCCGACGGAAGCGAAGTCGCGTTCCTCTACAACTGGGACGGCTCCGGCGAGGACGGCAGCGACCTGTATTTCAACGTCTCGAAGGACGGCAAGACCTACAACTTCACCGTTGAATCCTACCTCTGCGATTCCAGCACCGCCGTTTACGCGGCCGTGAAGAACCTCAAGGTCGGCGATGTGATCGACATGGAAGGCTTCCTCTACTGGTACGAGGGCGTCAACCCGCACATCACCTCCGTCGCCGCGGCGAAATAAACCCGCATCAAAACAGAACGGCTGCCGGATCTCTGGTCCGACAGTCGTTTTTTTCACTTTCTCGTTCTGGCGACCCGGTGCGCGATATTCTGCCATAGGTGGGACAGAACGCCGAAATCCCGGCGGAGGGACTGGGGAAGGGTCGGGACGCGGTCGTACAGGAGCTGCAGATATTCATAGCGGTTCCCGCAGAAATCGAGGATCTCGACGGTGTGGGACCGGACCGCGCCGGATTTCGATTGCCGGATCCCCGTCACCACGCCTTTGACGCGGATCTCAGCCCCATCCCTGAAGATCGTGATCCCGCATTCCGCGCCGATGCCGGGGGACGGCCCTTCGTCCAGATACAGGGTCAGATTGTGCTCCGTCAGCTGCGTCGTGATCCCTTCGCTTGTGATCCCGCGGAGGGGATCCGGGCCGGCAGGGGAGGGGGATGACCGGTGTCTCAGGCTTTCACCACATAGAGGATGCCGTCGATCTTGAGCAGGGATTCGCGGATGCTCTCGGAACTGTGCCTTGGCGTGGTCGTCACGTTGATGCCCACGTTCCCGGGGATGCCGCTCTTCGCGGGAATGACCTCCAGGATCATGTCCTTTTCCAGGATCGACTCCACCGCGTCCAGCACTTTCTGCACATTCCCGATGCTCTGGATCTCCGCGTAAAAGTGGATCGACTGCTTGGTCTTCCGTTCGAGTTTGGTCAGGAGCGTGGTCGTGGAGACGCAGATGACGGTGCCCATCAGCGCGCCTTCGTAGAAACCGTATCCCAGGGCGATGCCGAGGGTGGCGGTGACCCACATGCCGGCCGCCGTGGTGAGTCCCGCGACCGTGCTGTTGTTCCGGACGAGAATGATGCCCGCGCCGAGGAAACCGATGCCGGAAATGACCTGGGCCGAGATCCGGAAAATGTCCCCGGGCAGTCCCAGCGACAGGGAGGCGTACAGGCTGCACAGGGAAGTCAGGGCGGCGCCTACGCATACCAGGATGTGCGTCCGGAAACCGGCGGCGCTTCCGTGACGGCCCCGCTCGAATCCGATGATCCCCCCGACGACCACCGAGAGAAACAGCCGCAGCAGGATGCTCGTCATGTTGAAGTCTTTCAGATAATGCAAAACGAAGTGGATCTGTCCCATAGGATCCCTCCTCTCGGTCTGCGGGTCCGGCTTTCCTTTGCCGGTCTTTTTTCCATATTATACACCCGGGCGGAAAATAATTCAAGACCTTTTTTGACAGCCTTCACGCCCTGACGAAGCCGCACGGGCGCTCCCACTGTGAACGAAGCGGACGGAACGGATCCGGGAAATCGACCGTGGGCGGCGGGGAAGAGGATTCCTCCGAATTGTAAAGCTCTTAATTAATCGTCGGATCTTGACGTCCCGCGGCGCCGGGTGGTATAATGATCCCGACCGGAGGAACGGTTTCACCGCGGCATACCGCTTGTTCCCGACGGCCGGGACCCGCGCATCCTGTTCCGCGGTCCGTTCCGCTTTTCGCTTTTCGAATCAAGGAGGGTGATCTTATGAAAAAGAAATGCTGCCTGCTCCTTTCCCTGCTGATGCTCCTGTTTCCCATGGCGTCCTGTGTGGAACGGGGCCAGGAACCGGACTCCGCGCCGGAGACTGCCGGGGGCGACGCCGCAGAGGTTTCCGCTGTCCCGGAGGAACCGCAGGAACCGGAGATCTCCCGCGAGAACGTGCCCGACTCCCTCCCCGCCGATCTGGATTTCGGAGGGAAGACCTGCACGATCTATTACAGCAACGGAAGGGACCGCTTCAAACTCATCGAAGGCGGGGAGGAACTGTCCGGGGAGATCGTGAGCGATTCGATCCTCACCTGCAACGAGACTGTTGCGGAACGGCTGAACGTGGATCTGCGCTTCTTCCCGGAAAACACCGGAAACTGGGACACCATCGCCTCCCTCGTGTCGAATCTGATCATGGCAGACGACGACTCCTTCGACGTCTATCTCGGCGAACAGTACGGCATGACCCAGACGGTGGCGAAGGGCTTTTACCGCAACGCGTTCGACCTTCCCTATCTGGATTTTGACCAGCCCTGGTGGAACACGGTGTTCATGGAGAACCTCCAGCTGACCTCCGACAACCGGCTCTTTCTGACCGGGGATTTCACCCTTTCCACCCTGTGGGATCTGTGGATCCAGTACTATAACAAGGGGATCTACGAAAAGCTGTTCGGCGATCCGGACGAGCCCTATCACCTCGTGCTGGAAGGAAAATGGACGATCGACAAAATGAGCGAGCTGATCGCCGCGTCCTATATGGACCTGGACGGAAACGGATCGGTCAGCGGCGACGACCAGTTCGGATACGCGGTCTACATGACCTATTCGACCGTGGATCCGTTCATGTACTGCGCCGACGTCCCCTATACCTCCCGGGACGAGGACGGCAGGATCGTGATCCACATGAATCAGGAGCGCGCGGTGACGCTGACGGAAAAAACGGTCGCCCTCTTCCATCTGAACGGGATCAACTCGAATACGACCGGAGTGTTCCCCGAGGGGAAGGCGCTCTTCTGCGGGACTCAGCTGGCAGGCGCGGCGACCTTCCGGGACATGGAGGACGATTTCGGTTTCCTCCCCACCCCGAAGCTGGACGAGGAGCAGAGCAGCTACCGGAACCTCGTGGCGGACGTCTGCCTCCTGATGACGATCCCGGTGACGTGCCGGGAACCGGAGACGGCGGCGGCAGTCCTCGAGGCCCTGAACGCGCAGACTTACCGCACCGTGACCCCTGCGTGGTATGAAGTGACGCTGAAACTCAAGTATTCCCGCGACCTTCTCTCCTCCGAGATCATCGATCTGATCCACGACTCGATCTACACCGACTTCCTCTTCGCCTATTCCCCGATGATCAACAACATCGGGCAGATCATGCGGGATCTGGTGAACAACAACAGCACGAATTATATGTCCGGCGTCACCGCGAAGGAAAAAGCCGCGGCCAAGATGCTGGAACGGATGTACAAAGCTCTCGACGGGATGAACGCGCCGTAATGGGTACGGGTAAAGCCTCTCTGAAGGGAACAGCCGCCGATCGGTTCCCGGCAGAGGCGTCGTTGCGGATGAAATCAGAAGAGAATAAAGAGCCCCTTTCCAGCCGTGACCGCATAAAGGCCGCGGAACGGGAAGGGGCTCTTTCACCTGCGGATCCGGGACGGCAGTATTCCCGCGGCGATCCCGGTTTTTCGCATGCTTACAGCGCTTCGAGGGCTTTCATGTCTTCGTCCGAGATCGTGAAGGCAAGGTCGGCGTTGTTCTTCATGTGGTCGGGATTCTCGGTCTTCGGGAGGGCGGGCATACCGAGCTGGATGCAGTATTTCACGCAGAGCTGGGCGACGGTCACACCGTATTTTTCGGCGAAGGGGACGATCTTTGGATTCTTGATCGCCGATCCGTGTCCGAGCGGGCAGTAGGCCTCCATGACGATGCCCTTTTCCGCGCAGAAGTCGATGAGGGCGCGGGGCGTGTTCCCGACGGCGATGCTCACCTGGTTGACCATCGGCTTGACTTCCGCGGCGGGCCAGAGATTGTCGATGTCGACCGCCGCAAAATTCGAGACTCCGATGGCCCGGATCTTGCCGTCACGGTACGCCTCGGTCAGCGCGCGCCAGACGGCCCGGTTCCCCTCGATATACCGGTCGGGGGAGGAATTGAACTCGTCCCAGGGCTGGGGGCAGTGAATGAGCATCAGATCGAAGTAATCGAGCCCGGACACTCTGAGGGAGCGGTCGACGGACTTCTTCGCCTCGTCGTAATCCTTGATCTCCGCGAGCACCTTCGAGGTGACGAAGATCTCTTCCCGCGGGATGCCGGACGTCCGCACCGCTTCTCCGACGCCGCGTTCGTTGCCGTATGCCTGCGCCGAGTCGATGTGGCGGTAGCCGATATCGAGAGCTGTTTTTACGGCGGCTTCGACCCTCTCGTCCGGTATGAGCCAGGTCCCGAGGGCGAGCAGCGGGATATCCACGCCGTTTGAGAGCTTCATGGTTTCGCTGTACATATCTTCCTCCTGATGCGGAATTTCAATTAGTGGGCGCTCAGAAACCTACCTCGTCCGGGTCGGGCGCGTATCCGACGCAGCCTTTCAGATCGGCGATCATCTGTACGTCCTCATCCTCCAGTTCGAAGTCGAATACGCCGAGGTTCTCCGCGATGCGGGACGGCGTGACGGATTTCGGCAGGGGCAGATACCCTCTCTGCAGGCTCCACCGGATGCAGATCTGCGCGATGCTGTGTCCGTACTTTTCAGCCAGCGCCTGCATCTCCTTCACTTCGAAGATCTTTCCCGTGCCGAGGGGGCTGTACGCTTCGATGAGCATCCCGTGCTCACGGCAGTAGGCGACGGTCTCGTCGGCAGTATCACCGGGGCAGAGGCGGATCTGATTGACCATCGGAGCGATCTTCGCGGTCTTGAGGAGGGCTTCGATGTGGTGGGGGCGGAAATTCGAGATCCCGATGGCGCGGATCTTTCCGGCCTCGTACAGTTCTTCCATCGCCCGCCAGCTTTCGGCGTTGGCAGCCTCCCAGAGACCGTCCCGGAGGGGCTTCGGGTTCGGCCAGTGGATCAGGAACATGTCGACATAGTCGATCCCCAGCTTTTCGAGGGATCCTTCGAAGGAGGAGAGCGCCCTCTCGTAGCTGTGATTGTTGTTCCACAGCTTGGTGGTGATGAACAGCTCTTCTCTCTTGATGCCGCTCTGCCGGATGCCCTCGCCGACGCTCTCCTCGTTGCCGTAGACCTGCGCCGTGTCGATGTGCCGGTAGCCGCATTCGATCGCGCTGCGGACCGCGCTGACCGCGACTTCACCGTTCGGCGTCTGCCAGGTCCCGAAGCCGACACAGGGGATCCCGACGCCGTTCGAAAGCCGGTAGGTGTCGTTCTGGTTTTTCATGGGTGATCTCCTTTCCCCCAAACGGGTTCTGAAGGGTGGCGGATTTCCGGATCGAAGCGCAATAACAAAAACCGGAAAGAACTTCTTTAATAATTATACAGGATCCCGTCGGATTTGTCAAGCTGTCCGGCGGAATCCCTTGTGTCCGATATTACTTTGTCGCCGCAGTCCGGGGTCATTCCCCCAGGCTTTCTTTCCCCATCGCCGCCCGGATGAATCCGAGAAACAGGGGATGCGGGCGGTTGGGTCTTGATTTGAACTCCGGGTGATACTGCACGCCGACGTGGAATGCCCGGGAAGTGTATTCCGCCGTCTCGACGAGTGTTTTGTCCGGGGAGAGCCCCGAGAGGGTCAGTCCGGCGGCGGTCAGCGCGTCCCGGCAGTCGTTGTTCACCTCGTAGCGGTGGCGGTGGCGTTCGGAGATCTGCCGCGTCCCGTAACACCGCTCCATCGCCGTGCCGGGGACGATCTCGCAGGGGTATGCCCCGAGCCGCAGGGTCCCGCCCTTCGCGATCTCTTCGCTCTGACCGGGCATGAAGTCGATCACCTTGTGGGGCGTGGAGGCGTCAAATTCCCCGGAGTGGGCGTCCGCGATCCCGCAGAGGTTCCGCGCCGCCTCGATCACCATGATCTGCATCCCGAGGCAGATCCCGAAATAGGGCTTGCCCGTCTCCCGCGCGTATTTCGCCGCCGCGATCATCCCGTCGATCCCGCGGCCGCCGAAGCCTCCCGGGACGATGATCCCGTCCGAGGGGCCGAGGAGTTCCGCCGCGTTTTCGTCCGTCAGGGTCTCCGAGTCGATCCAGTCGATCTTCACCTCCGCGCCGAGGGCGTATCCCGCGTGACGCAGGGCTTCGGCAACGGAGAGATATGCGTCGTGGAGGGCGACATACTTGCCGACGAGGGCGATTTTGACGGTGTCGGAGCAGGTCCGGATCCGGCGCCCCATCTCCTCCCATTCCGCGAGGTCGGGGTCGGGCGCGTCGATCCCCAGTTCCCGGCAGACCACCCCGAGAAGTTCGATTTTTCCAGCATCAGCGGGGCCTCGTACAGGCTCGGGACGGTGAGGTTCTCGATCACGCAGTCCTCGGGCACGTTGCAGAAGAGGGAGATCTTTTTGAAAATCGACTCTTCCAGCGGCCGGTCGCAGCGGAGCACGATGATATTCGGGTGTATGCCCATGCCCTGCAGTTCCTTCACGGAGTGCTGGGTGGGCTTCGATTTGTGCTCGTCGGAGCCGGAGAGATAGGGCACGAGGGTGACGTGGATGAAAAGACAGTTTTCCCGTCCCGCCTCCAGCGACACCTGCCGCGCCGCCTCGATGAAGGGCTGGCCTTCGATGTCGCCGATGGTGCCGCCGATCTCGGTGATCACCACGTCCGCCGCGGAGTGCCGCCCGACGTTATAGATGAATTCCTTGATCTCGTTCGTCACGTGGGGGATGACCTGCACCGTGGAGCCGAGGTATTCCCCCCGCCGCTCCTTGTTCAGCACGTTCCAGTAAACTTTGCCGGTCGTCAGATTGGAGAAGCGGTTCAGGTCCTCGTCGATGAAGCGTTCGTAGTGCCCGAGGTCCAGATCGGTTTCCGCCCCGTCCTCCGTGACGTAGACCTCCCCGTGCTGATACGGGCTCATGGTGCCGGGATCCACGTTGATGTACGGATCCAGCTTCTGCGCCGCGACT
Source organism: uncultured Ruminococcus sp. (assembly GCA_902782445.1). Lineage (GTDB taxonomy): Bacteria > Bacillota > Clostridia > Oscillospirales > CAG-272 > UMGS1696. The sequence continues at coordinate 47,268 of CACZNC010000002.1, read as the reverse complement.
TTGAGCCCCCGCGCCTTGAGAAGCCGCCCGAGGGACGCCGCCGTGATGCCCTTGCCGAGTCCCGAAACGACTCCGCCCGTCACGAAGATGTATTTCGTCATACGATACCTCACATTTCAGCCATAAGTTGTGAATCCGCTCCGCGAATGTGTACAATGATGATTTTGCTGCGCAAAAACGATGAGATGAACGTGACCGTTCATCTCTGAAGGCAAACCACTCTTCAGCATTCAGTCATGTTCCTTTGCTTTCATCGTTTTCACCGATGAAACGAGCATCCGCCTCAATTCAATGATCCTGTCCTGCAGCGTATTGTAATCGCCATCGGAAATGTTCCCGACTTCATGCAGCAGATCGACCCAATAGTCGCTTTCATTACATTCCTTCAACGCAATTTCCAGTTTCGATACAAAATCTTTTGTACTCTGCGCATATTGCGCTTCATACAGATTTGCCCCCGCGGAAGTCCCGGCACGCAGAAGCTGCTGAATCAACACCGCCTCCACCCCGTTCTTTCTCATCGCACGGCAAAGGGTTACGATCTACGATCCGAATGGCATACTCCTTCGCTTTGTTTCTCAAAATGCTGCCTGCCATACTTTATCCTTTCCAAACTTCGCGAAGCGACTCATAACTTGCGCGGCAATCATCACTGTAACCGCGCACCGCGATCATCACTCTTTCCTCACTCCCACTCCACCGTAGCCGGGGGTTTGGACGTGATGTCGTACACCACGCGGCTCACGGAGCGCACTTTGTTGGTGATCCGGTTCGACGCCTTCGCCAAGACCTCGTAGGGCAGGCGGGACCAGTCGGCGGTCATGAAGTCGTCGGTGGAGACCGCGCGGAGGGCCACGGTATACCCGTAGGTCCGGGCGTCCCCCATCACCCCGACGGTGCGGGAGTCGGTGAGGACGGCGAAATACTGATTCGTCTCCTGTTCCAGCCCCGCCGCGATCACCTCTTCCCGGAAGAGCGCGTCGCATTCCCGGAGCACCGCGAGCTTTTCCTCCGTCACCTCGCCGAGCACCCGGATCGCCAGTCCCGGACCGGGGAAGGGCTGACGCCAGACCAGCTCGTAGGGGATCCCCAACTCCAGCCCCGCCGCCCGCACCTCGTCCTTGAAGAGCAGGCGCAGAGGCTCCACGATCTCGTCGAAGTCGATCACCGAGGGCAGTCCCCCGACGTTGTGGTGGCTCTTGATGGTGGCCGACGCTCCCGTCCCGCTCTCCACCACGTCCGGGTAGATGGTCCCCTGGGCGAGGGCGTGGACGTGGCCGATCTTCTTGGCCTCTTCCTCGAAGACCCGGATGAATTCCTCGCCGATGATCTTGCGCTTCCGCTCCGGCTCCGTCACTCCCGCGAGCTTTCCGAGGAACCGCTCCCCGGCGTTCACCCGGACGATGTTCATATCGAATTTCTCACGGAAGGTCCGCTCCACGAGATCCCCTTCGTCCTTCCGAAGAAGACCGTGGTCGACGAACACGCACCTCAGCCTGTCCCCCACCGCCCGGTGAAGAAGGACAGCCGCCACGGAGGAATCCACCCCGCCGGACAGGGCGCAGAGGACCTTTTTCCCGGCGAGTTCCTTTTTGTATTTCTCCACGGAGGCCTTCACGAAATCCTCCATCGTCCAGTCCCCGGCGCACCCGCAGACGGAAAAGAGGAAGTTTCGGAGCATGGTTTTCCCGTACTCCGTGTGCATCACCTCGGGATGGAACTGGACCCCATAGAGCAGCCTTTTTTCGTCCGCAATGGCAGCGGCGGGACAGCTCGGGGTCGTCCCGGTGACGGTGAAGCCCGCGGGAACGGTCTTCACGTAGTCCGTGTGGCTCATCCAGACCGTCGAGGTCTCAGGCACACCGGCGAACAGCGGGGAATCCCTGTGCGTGAATTCCGCCTTGCCGTATTCCGACACCGCGCCCGCTGAAACGACCTCTCCCCCTTCGAGGGCGGCCATGAGCTGGCATCCATAGCAGATCCCGAGGACGGGGATCCCCAGTTCCAGCACCGCCCGGTCACAGCGGGGGGAGGCGGGATCGTAGACCGAATTCGGCCCGCCCGTGAAGATGATCCCGCGGTATCCCGCTTTTTCGATCTCTCCGGTCGGCGTTCTGTAAGATCGGATCTCGGCGAAGACATGATGCTCCCTCACCCGCCGCGCGATAAGCTGATTGTACTGCCCGCCGAAATCGAGCACGAGAATCTTATCCATGACGATTCGCAATCTCCTTTTCAGCGGGTTCCGTCTGCCGCGGCGCACTGTTCCGCTTCCGGTTTCTGTTCCAGTCTCTCCATGATCTCCCGGTAGGCCTCTTCCACGCCCCCGAGATCCCGGCGGAAACGGTCTTTGTCCAGCTTTTTCCCCGTTTCGCTGTCCCAGAGGCGGCAGGTGTCGGGGCTGATCTCGTCCGCCAGAACGACGGAGCCGTCCGGGAGTCTTCCGAATTCCAGTTTGAAATCCGCCAGCGTGACTCCGCGCCCGCGCCAGAAGGTTTTCAAAAGGTCGTTGATCCGGAATGAAAGCGATTTGATGGTTTCGATCTCCTCGCGGGAGGCCAGTCCCAGCGCCAGCGCGTGATATTCGTTCAGGAGCGGATCGCCCAGCGCGTCGTTTTTGTAGGAGAACTCCACGGTGGGGGATTCGAACGCGATCCCCTCCTCCACGCCGTAGCGTTTGGCGAAGGAACCGGCCGCGAAGTTGCGCACGATCACCTCAAGCGGGACGATCCGAACCTTTTTCACGAGGGTGTCCCGGTCTCCGAGTTCCTTTACGTAGTGGGTCGGGATCCCTTCTTTTTCCAGATAGCGCATCAGGACATTGCTCATCCGGTTGTTGATGACGCCCTTGCCCTCGATGGTCCCGCGCTTCAATCCGTTGAAAGCGGTCGCGTCGTCCTTGTAGGACACGATCAGAAGCTCCGGATCCTCGGTGGCGTAGACCTTCTTGGCTTTTCCCTCATAGAGCAGAGAACATTTTTCCATGATTTCCTCCGGTTCGGTTTATTCTTGTCCGCCGTTTTTAATGATTTCTTCGGCGACTTCCCGTTTCGTGAGACAGCGGTCCATCGCCTGTTTTTCGATCCACCGGTGGGCCTCAGCCTCGTCCATCGCGCGGGAGGCGATCAGGATCCACTTCGCCCGGTTGACGAGGCGGATCTCGGCCATTTTTTCCTCCAGCGTGAGGGACTTCTTCTCCGATTTCCGGAGCCGTTCCCGGGCCGCCCGCATCCACCGGACCGCCTCGGAGAGGGTCTGTTTCGAGGTCGGCTTCGCAAGGGTGAAGACTCCCCGGCGGTATACCCTCTCGTCGATCTCCCCGAGGACCTCCGCCCGCACGAGCAGAAGCACCGCCGCGCCGCCCGCCTCCGTGACTTCCGAGGCGAACCGGACCCCGTTTTCATCCGGCAGGGGGGAGTTGACGAAGACGAAATCGTAGTCGAATTCCGAGAGGATCCGCCGCGCGGACGACACGTCATCCGCAGACCGGACAGAACCGCACCCGCATTCCGGCAGAAGGGCGAGCAGGGCTTCCCGCATCTTCCCCGGCGGGGACACGACAAGCGCGGAATAGAGGATCTCACCGTCCCGCATACCACGCCCTCCTTTCCGTTGATTTCAGACCGCGACCCGGTTCATTCCGCGCCGTAGGCTTTCCGCACGACTTCGGGCAGGACCTCCCGGATGAACGCGCTGGAAGACGCCGCCCGTACCGCCTCGTCGAGGGACGCGGGCAGGATCCCAGACGATGTACCGGGTTCCGGCAGACCGAGTCCCGCCCCGATCCCTTTGAGCCCCGCCCGCACAAGGAGCGCGAAGGCGAGGCAGGGATTGGTTTCCGGATCGGGAGAGCGGAGTTCGGCCCGTCCCTTCCGCATCCAGACCAGCCCCGAACGGTCCATGTCCGACCAGCCGATCCTTGTCACCGGGCGTCCCGACAGACGAAGGTAGGAGGCTTCGACGGGGTTGAAGAACAGGGTCATCGGGGCGATTTCCGAGAGGATCCCGGCGAGGGCGGAGGAAAGCGCGTCCCCTTTGTCGGATCGGGACACCGGCTCCACCGAGAAATTGATGTGGCATCCGTTGCCCGGGGCGTCCTCGAGGGGCTTGGGGGAGAAATCCGCCGCGAGTCCGTTCCGGTTTGCGGCAGTGCGGACGACGGTGCGGAAGGTCATGGCGTTGTCCGCGGCTTCGAGGGCGTCCGAAAACCGGAAGTCGATCTTGTTCTGCCCGGGGCCTTCCTCGTGGCAGGAGCTTTCCGGCCGGATCCCCATCTGTTCGAGGGTCAGGCAGATTTCCCGCCGCACGTTTTCCCCCCGGTCTTCCGGCGCGATGTCCATGTAGCCCGCCCGGTCGTGGGGTTCCTTTGTGGGATTGCCCTCCCCGTCCAGTTTGAAGAGATAAAAGGTCTGCTGCGCGCCGAAGCGGAATCTCACGCCCGCTTTTTCCGCCAGATCCACCGCCGATTTCAGCAGGCTTCTCGTGTCCGCGGGATGGGGCTTTCCGTCGGGAGTCGTGACGGTCGAATACATCCGCACCACCCGGCCGTGATCGGGACGCCAGGGGAGCACCGACAGCGTCGACGGATCGGGGTGCAGCAGCAGGGATCCCGCGCCTTCATATCCCCGGACCGACGCCGGATAGAAGGGGCATCCCGCCTCGAACACCCGTGGCAGCTCGTCCGGCATGACGGACAGGTTTTTCTGCTTTCCGGTCACGTCGCAGAACGCCAGCCGGATAAATTTCACGTCCTCCTCCCGGACATATTCGAGGACTTCGTCTGCGGTATAGTTCATTTTGCCGCCTCTTTCACCGTGATACCCGGGCTGATCCCCCGGAAAAAAGAGAAAATGCGCCCACTCCCTGACTCTCGGAATGAACGCCTTTGCTCATCTGTTTTCATTATACACACTTCACCATCCCGTGTCAAGAGAAAAATGCCGCAAAGCCGCTGAAATCGGGCGGTTCTCTGCGGCGGATCTTTATGCAATCCGGCGAACGGATTCAGTTTTCCACATACATCCGGCGGTAGGGATTGGCGCTGTCCGGCGTGACGACGGTATAGGGAGAGGCAAGCAGTCCGGCGGCGTCCAGCCCGAAGAGCGCGGCGAACTCCCCGACGGGGCCCCGGATCGCTTCGAGATCTTGTTCGGACGCCTCCCTCGCCGTGACCTGGGGAGGGAAGACGATCCCTCTGCAATCCCCCCGCAGAAACATCCGACCGCCGTGCATCCCGGTGCAGGGGAAGTCTCCCACGATCCCCCGGCCGTCCGCGCCGAGACCGAGCACGACGATCATGCCCCCCGCCTGATATTCCCCGAGAAAGCTCCCGGCGCATCCTCCGATCACGATCACGGGGACCTTATCCCGGTATTCCTTCATGTGGATCCCGGCGCGGTAACCGGCGTTGTCCCGGACATAGATCTCCCCGCCCCGCATGGCGTACCCCGCTGCGTCGCCGATGGATCCCCGGACGACGATCCGCCCGCCGTTCATGGTGTCGCCCACCGCATCCTGGGCGTTGCCGTTCACCGTGATCTGCGCGCCGTTGAGGTAGGCGCCGAGGGCGTTGCCGGGGATCCCGACGATCTCGATGCTTCCCCCGCTCATGCCCGCTCCGATGAACCGCTGTCCCGCGCATCCCGTGATCCGGACGGAGTCTCCCGCCTGCCGGATCGCTTCGTTCAGCGCGCGGTGATCCAGTTCCTTTGCGTATAGCGTCGTCATACCGCACCTCCGAATTTCCGTCTGCGTTCCTTCCCTGAGAAGGCCGCCGTGGTCGCCGCGTGCTTCAACAGTTCGAAATCAAGCGTGTCGAGCGGGATCTTTTCCCGGATGAGCGAGGTGTAGATACCGGCCCGCTCTTCGCAGCCGATGAGGGCAAAGCCCTTGAGAACCCCGTCCTTCGTGTAGAGCTTTTTGATTTTTCCCGGTCCGCGCTCTTCATGGACTTCGCAGCCTTCGGGAGCCGTCCCCGCCGTCAGGCAGTGCAGGCCGAAGAAGCCGATGGCATTGAGGGGGACGGCGTTGTCGATAGTCCGCTCCCCGCCCGCCATGTTGATCCCGGCGCATTCGCCCTGAAACCGGGCGTTCGGGAGGATGGCGAGGACGCGGTTCGCCCCGAGGGAGGCATCATACCCTTCGGCGCAGTCCCCGGCGGCGTAGATATCCGGGATGCTCGTGCGCATGTGCGTGTCGACGACGATCCCCCGGTTCACCCGGCCGCCGATGTCCCGGATGAGGGAGGTGTTGGCCCGCACGCCCACCGCCAGGACGAGGACGTCGAAACCGACCGTTTTTCCGCTCTTCATGACGGCGCGGTCCCTCTCGAACCGGTCGGCAGTGTCGCCGAGCAGGAAGGACATCCCGTGCTCCTCCAGCTTTGCCTGCATCAGAGCCGCGCTTTCCTCGTCGAGAATGCTGGACAGGACCCGGGGAGCCAGATCGCACACCGTGATGCTCCGGACTCGGTCCGCCAGACCCTCCGCGCATTTCAGTCCGATCAGCCCCGCCCCGACGATCAGCACGCGGCTGTCTTCCGTGACCGCGGCGTCCAGGGCGAGCATGTCGTCCATCGTCATGAAGGAAAACTTCTTCTCCACCGTGTCCAGCCCCGTCATGGGAGGGACGAAGGGGGAGGATCCCGCCGCGACGCAGAGCTTTGTGTAGGGCAGGGACGAGCCGTCTTCCAGCGTCACGGTCTTTTTTTCCGGATCGATCCCCGCGGCCTTTTTCCCGTACAGGACTTCACATCCGTTTTTCTCATAGAAATCTGCCGGACGCTGGTCCATGTTCCCGGGCTTTGCCTTTCCTTCGAGGGCGTAGGAGATCAGCGGGCGGCAGTAGGCGGGGTATTTTTCGGCGGAGATCACGGTGAGAGGCGATCCCGCGTCCACCGAGCGGATCCCTTCGATGCAGGAGACCGCCGCCGTCCCGTTGCCGATGATGACGTAGTTTTCCATGATTTACCTCTCCTCGTAGACGATCGCGCGGTTCGGGCATCCCCTGACGCAGGCCGGTTCCCCGGAAGCGTTCGAGAGACACAGCTCGCATTTCTGCATCACGCCTTCCTCCGACGGAGCGAGCGCGCCGTAGGGACAGACGAGGACGCAGGTGAAGCATCCCACGCACCGGGTCTTCTCGATCCGGATCACGCCGTCGTCCCCCCGGGAAAGCGCCCCGGCGATGCACGACTTCACGCAGAGCGGATCGGAACAGTGGCGGCAGGAGACGGCGTAGGTCACCCGTTCGTCACCTTCGACGTGGATCCGCGGGAAGATCGGCTTCCCCTTGAGCGCGGAGGCCATGTCGGACTTCCCGGAATTGGCGAAGGCGCAGTTATATTCGCAGAGATGGCAGCCGAGGCACCACTCTTCGTTGACGTAAACTCTTTTCATCCTTTATTCCCCCGCGTGGGCGATCCCGAGGATCCCGAGTTCCTTTTCCGTCATGCCGACGCCCCGGAGCATGAGGCGGTTGCCGCGGAGGGCTTCGACGGAGTTGATCCCCATGCCGCCCATGAGTTCCATGATCTCGTGCCGCCAGGCCGTCATGAGGTTGACGAGCCGTTCCGCGCCGACGTCGGGATTGAGCCGCTTCACCAGCTCCGGCCTCTGGGTGGCGATTCCCCAGTTGCACCGCCCGGTCTGACAGGTCCGGCAGAGGTGACAGCCGAGAGCGAGCAGTGCTGCCGTGGCGATGTAGCAGGCGTCCGCGCCGAGAGCGACCGCTTTCACCACGTCCGCCGCCGACCGGATGCTCCCGCCGACCACCAGCGACACATCCCCCCGGATCCCCTCGTCCCGCAGTCTTCTGTCCACGGACGCGAGGGCAAGCTCCACGGGAATGCCCACGTTGTCCCGGATGCGGGTGGGAGCCGCGCCCGTACCGCCCCGGAAGCCGTCGATGGCGATGATGTCCGCGCCGGACCGGGCGATCCCCGAGGCGATGGCGGCGATGTTGTGGACCGCGGCGACCTTGACGATCACCGGCTTTTTGTATTCCGTCGCCTCTTTCAGGGACAGAACGAGCTGCCTCAGATCCTCGATGGAATAGATATCGTGGTGCGGCGCGGGGGAGATGGCGTCGGAACCCTCGGGGATCATGCGGGTCTTCGAGACGTCCCCCACGATCTTCGCCCCGGGCAGATGTCCCCCGATCCCCGGCTTCGCGCCTTGTCCCATCTTGATCTCGATGGCCGCCCCCGCTTCGAGGTAGTCTTCATGCACCCCGAACCGGCCGGACGCCACCTGAACCACGGTGTTTGCGCCGTATTTGTAAAAATCCTCGTGAAGCCCGCCCTCGCCGGTGTTGTAGAGGATCCCCAGTTCTTCCGCCGCCCGTGCGAGGGACGCGTGGGCGTTGTAGGAGATCGACCCGTAGCTCATGGCGGAGAACATCACGGGCATGGAAAGCCCGATCTGGGGCGGCAGGGAAGTGTCGAGGGAGCCGTCCGGCCTGCGCCTGATTTTGTCCGGCTTCTTTCCGAGGAAGACCCGGGTCTCCATCGGCTCTCTCAGCGGGTCGATGGGGGGATTGGTCACCTGGGACGCGTTGATGAGGATCTTGTCCCAGTACACCGGGAGCGGATTCGGATTGCCCATGGACGAGAGGAGCACGCCGCCCGAGGATGCCTGCTTGTAGATCTCCTTAATTGTCGCGCTCTGCCAGTTGGCGTTCTCCCGGAAGGCGTTCGGGTTCTTCACGATCTTCAGGGCTCTTGTCGGACAGAGGCTCACGCACCGCTGGCAGTCCACGCACTTCGTCTCGTCCGAAAGCATGATTCCGCGGTCTGCATCGAACCGGTGTACCTCGTTCGCGCACTGTCTCTCGCACACCCGGCAGGCGATACAGCGGCTGTCGTTCCGCACGACTTCAAATTCCGGCTGGATATATGCGATCGCCACTACTCCTCGCCTCCTTCCTTCCGATTCAGGGTCACGATCACGGGTTCTCCGCCCGCGGGTGCGAAGACGGTTTCGATCTCCGGCTCCATTGCGCGGATCGCGGCCTCTTCGCTTGCGATATACACCCGCGTTCCCTTCTCTCCGACCACCATCGACCGCAGTTTCAGCCGGTCGTTCAGAGCCATCAGCCCGCCGTCGAAGCCGAGTATGATGGAAAACGGCCCGGTGACCAGCAGGGAGGGGAAGACCGTGCGCAGATAGCTCAGCTTTTCCCGCTTTCCGGGATCCGCTTCCCGTTCGATGGAGGACCAGAAGGGAGCCGCGACGACGGACGCCGCCTCCTCGAGGGTCAGTCCCTGCCGCCGGAGCAGATAGTCCATGATGTAGGTGATGACCTCCGTGTCGGTCTGGAGGGTGCATTTGTAGCCGAACATCTCGATCCACCGGCGGTTGGCGTCGTAGGAGGAGATCTCCCCGTTGTGCACGACGGACCAGTCGAGGAGGGTGAAGGGATGCGCTCCTCCCCACCAGCCCGGGGTGTTCGTGGGATAGCGTCCGTGGGCCGTCCAGGCATATCCTTCGTATTCTTCGAGACGGTAGAACTCCGCCACGTCCTCGGGATAGCCGACCGCCTTGAACGCGCCCATGTTCTTTCCGGAGGAGAAGACGTACCCGCCGCGGTTTTCCGTATTGATCTTCATGACGGTCCGCACGACGAATTCCCGCTCGTCGACCTGCTCGGACAGAAGGACGGATTTCAGCGGATCGACGAAATACCGCCAGATCACCGGCTCGTCCGTGACCGCGGGGATCTTGCGGGTCGGGATCAGCTCGGATTTCACGATCTCGAACCGTTCCTTCAAAAACGCCTCGCAGTCCTTCCGCGCCGTCCGGTCGTTGAAAAAGAAATGCAGGGCGTAGAAATCCCGGTATTCGGGGTAGATCCCGTAGCCCGCGAAGCCGCCGCCGAGACCGTTGGAGCGCTCGTGCATGGGACGCATGGCCTCAGCCGTGAGATTCCCGGGGATCCGGCCGCCGTCCCGGTCGATCACCGCGGCGATGGCGCAGCCCGAGGGGATCCTGACCTCTCCTTCCAGTTTCATGGTCTTCCTCCGAAAAATAAAAACGCGCCCATCCCGAAAAAACGGAATGAACGCCTTTGCTCATTTGCCCGTATTATAGCACACCCCCCGCGCGGCTGTCAAGGGAGGAGTGTGCATAAAAATCGAAAATTTATGCAGAGGATCCTGGCATAATTTTGTGCAATCCGGCGAAAGGGACCCCCTTGACAATTCGCCCCGCCCGGTGTATAATCATGCCATCAAGGGCAACGGCGTCTTTGCGGAGGTTTTTCGCAGAGGCGCTTTCTTCTTTGATGGGTCCACATATTTATGCAGAAAAGGCAACGGCGTCTTTCCCGCTCACCGGGGGATGCACTGCCTTTCTTTCATTTTACAGCCCGAACCAAGGGGCGGAAGGAGCGGAACATGAAAAACCTGACGGATACATTCGGCAGCATGGTATTCGACGACAGAGTCATGAAAGCGGTACTCAGCGCGAAGGTCTACGCCTCCCTGCGCAAGACCATCGACGAAGGCGCGGAGCTCGATATCGGCGTCGCGAACGCTGTTGCGGAGGCGATGAAGGACTGGGCTGTCGAACGCGGCGCGACGCACTTCACCCACTGGTTCCAGCCGCTCACCGGCATCACGGCGGAGAAGCACGACAGCTTCATCGCAAAGGCTCCCGACGGCGGGGTCATCATGGAGTTCTCCGGCAAGGAACTCATCAAGGGCGAGCCGGACGCCTCCTCCTTCCCCTCGGGCGGTCTGAGAGCCACCTTTGAAGCGAGGGGCTACACCGCGTGGGATCCGACGTCCTACGCCTTCATCAAGGGAAAGACCCTCTGCATCCCGACGGCCTTCTGCTCCTACGGGGGACACGCGCTGGACAAGAAGACGCCCCTGCTCCGCTCGATGGAGGCGATCAACCGGGAGGCTCTGCGGATTCTCAGGCTCTTCGGGAACACGGACGTCAGGCGCGTCACCACCTCCGTGGGACCGGAACAGGAGTATTTCCTCATCGACCGGAAGCTGTACGAACAGCGGCCCGATCTGCGGTTCACCGGCCGGACCCTCTTCGGAACGAGACCGCCGAAGGGCCAGGAGATGGACGACCACTATTTCGGCGCGATCAAGCCGAGAGTCGCCGCCTATATGGAGGAGCTGAACGAGGAGCTCTGGAAGCTCGGGATCCTCGCGAAAACCGAACACAACGAGGTCGCCCCCGCCCAGCACGAGCTCGCGCCGATCTATACCACCACCAACATCGCCACGGACCACAACCAGCTCACGATGGAGATCATGCAGAAGGTCGCGGCAAAGCACGGGCTCGTCTGCCTGCTCCACGAAAAACCCTTCGCGGGAGTGAACGGATCCGGCAAGCACAACAACTGGTCGATCGGAACGGACACGGGGATCAACCTTCTTTCCCCCGGCGAGACGCCGTATGAGAACGCGCAGTTTCTGACCTTCCTCTGCGCCGTCATCCAGGCGGTGGACGACTACGCCGATCTGCTCCGGATCTCCGTGGCGACGGCCGGAAACGATCACCGTCTCGGCGCGAACGAGGCCCCGCCCGCCGTGGTGTCGATGTTCCTCGGCGACGAGCTGACCGCGATTTTGGACGCCATCGAAGCGGACAGACCGTACAGCGCGGCGGAGAAGACCGTCATGAAGCTGGGGGTCGACGTGCTCCCGAAGTTCAGCCGGGACGCCACGGACCGCAACCGGACCTCCCCCTTCGCCTTCACCGGCAACAAATTCGAATTCCGTATGCTCGGCTCCTCCAACTCCATCGCCTGCGCGAACATCATGCTCAACGCCGCGGTGGCCGAGAGCCTGAAGCAGTTCGCTGACCGGCTCGAGGGCGCGGAGGACTTTGAAGAGACCCTGCACGCGCTGATCCGGGACGTCATCTCCTCCCACCGCCGGATCCTCTTCAACGGAAACGGCTACGACGACGCGTGGATCAGGGAGGCGACCGAAGTCCGGGGGCTGGCGAACTACCGCACGACGCCCGACTGCTTCCCGGAGCTTCTGTCCGAGAAGAACGTCAAAATGCTCACCTCCCACGGCGTCTTCACCGTCGAAGAGCTGAGATCCCGGTACGAGATCATGCTCGAAAACTACTGCAAGACCGTGCTGATCGAGGCGAACACCATGATCGACATGACGAGAAGGCAGATCCTGCCGGCGGTCGGGAAGTACGCGGCGGTCCTGGCTTCGGATGCGGCGGCGAAAAAGGCCGTGTCCCCGGGTCTGGCCTGCCGGTACGAAATCGGAACGGCCGAAAAGCTCTCCGCTCTGGCCGACGGGATCGAAGAGCGGGTGGACGAGCTGGAAAAGGCTGCGGACGCCGCCCGGGAGATCGCCGAGACCGGTCCCCAGTCCTTCGCCATCCGGGACACGGTGATCTCGGCCATGGGGGCTCTGCGCGCTCTCTGCGACGAGGCGGAGACCGTCACCTCCGCGGAATACTGGCCCTTCCCGACCTACGGGGAACTGCTTTTCAGTGTAAACTGAATTGAAGTGAAGAACGCTCCGCGCGTTTACAGGTATGATTGCCTGCGGCAAGTGATGAATGCCTCCGGCACGCTGGGTGAGAGTGAAACGCCACGTCTTTCCCAGCTTCGCGCAGCGAATCATCACTTGCGAAGCAATCATAACTCTAATCATTTGCGCAGCAAATCCATAACTACAGATTTCTGAAAGGTACCGCTTACCATGACATATTCCTCCGTCAACACCATCTGGGTCCTGCTCGGCGCGGCCCTCGTCTTCTTCATGCAGGCCGGGTTTTCCATGTGCGAGGCCGGATTCACCCGAGCCAAGAACACCGGAAACATCCTCATGAAGAACCTCATGGATTTCTGCATCGGCACCCCGGCGTTCTGGCTGGTGGGCTTCGGCATCATGTTCGGATCGGGAACGGCTCTCTTCGGGCGGATCGATCCCTTCATCCTGGGCGATTACGGGCACATCCTCCCAGCGGGCGTTCCGCTCTGGGCGTTTGCCATCTTCCAGACCGTCTTCTGCGCGACCTCCGCGACCATCGTGTCCGGGGCCATGGCGGAGAGGACCAAGTTCTCGGCATACTGCATCTATTCCCTCTGCATCTCGCTCTTCATCTACCCCATCTCCGGGCACTGGATCTGGGGCGGCGGCTGGCTCGCGGAACTCGGATTCCACGATTTTGCGGGTTCGACCTGCGTCCACATGGTCGGCGGCGTCTGCGCCTGCATCGGTGCGGCGATCCTCGGACCGCGCATCGGCAAGTACGGCCGGGACGGCAAGCCGAAGGCGATCCTCGGGCACAATCTGACCGTCGCAGCCCTCGGCGTGTTCATCCTCTGGTTCTGCTGGTTCGGATTCAACGGCGCGTCCACCGTCGGGATGGATTCGGACGAGCTGGTCGTTTCCGCGGGACTCGTCTTCTTCAACACCAATCTCTGCGCCGCCGTCGCCTGCTGCACGACGCTGGCGGTGACGTGGATCCGATACAAGAAGCCCGACGTCTCCATGACCTACAACGCGGCGCTGGCGGGCCTGGTCGGGATCACGGCGGGATGCGACGCGGTCTCCCCGGTCGGGGCGGCGGTCATGGGGCTGATCTTCGGCGCGGTGATCGTCTTCTCCGTGGAGTTCTTCGATAAGGTCGCAAAGATCGACGATCCGGTGGGCGCGATCTCGGTGCACGGGATCTGCGGCGCGCTGGGCACGATCCTCACGGGCTTCTTCGCGACGGGCGTTTCAACGGAAAAAGGCGTCTTCTACGGCGGCGGATTTCATTTCCTCGGCGTGCAGGCTCTCGGCGTCGTGACCGTGGCGGCCTATGTGGCTCTCGTCATCACTGTCGTCTTCTTCGTCCTCAAAAAGACCGTCGGACTGAGGGCCGATCCCGCGGACGAGATCCAAGGCCTCGACGTTTCGGAGCACGGGCTTCTCACCGCTTACGCCGGATTCGCCATGTCGCCGGACACGTCCAGTCTTGAAAGCGAATCCGCTCCCGTCGTCGTTTCTGGCGACACCCCGCCGGCGGAGGCCGTTCCGGTGCATCGCGTCCCCTCGTTTGAGGAAGGACGGCCGAAGTTCACGAAGATCGAGATCATCTGCAAGGAGAGCCGGTTCGAATCGCTGAAGAACGCCATGACCGACCTCGGCATCACCGGCATGACGGTCTCCCACGTCCTCGGCTGCGGACAGCAGAAGGGGCGGACGGAATACTACCGCGGCGTAGCGGTCGAAGCGACGCTGCTCCCGAAGGTGCAGGTGGATATCGTGGTTTCGAAGATCCCGGTCCGCGCGGTGATCGAGACGGCGAAGAAGGTCCTCTACACCGGGCACATCGGAGACGGCAAGATCTTCGTCTACGACGTCGAGAATGTCGTGAAGGTGCGCACGGGCGAAGAAGGCTACGACGCCCTGCAGGATGTGGAGTAAAAGGAGTGATGAACGCTCCGCGCGTTTACAGGTATGATTGCCTGCGGCAAGGGATGAGTGCCTCCGGCACGCTGGGTGAGAGTGAAACGCCGTGTCTTTCCCGGCTTCGCGCAGCGAATCATCACTTGCGAAGCGATCATAACCCTGAACATTTGCGCAGCAGATTCCATAACTCTGCGCTGCACAATTTATTCAGTGAGGACGTAAATTCATGTGTTCCATCATGACCTGTTATCAGAGTTCCGCCTGCCCGGAGGCTTTCCTCGGGGGATTTGACCGCACGAAATCCCGGGGACCGGACGATTCCCGGATCCTCGAAAAGGACGGCATCCGCATGGCCTTCCACCGTCTCGCCATCATGGGACTCACCCCGGAGGGGATGCAGCCCTTCGAGCGGGACGGCTCTCTCGCGGTCTGCAACGGGGAGATCTACGGCTTCGGCGCGCTGAGAGAACAGCTCTCTGCAAAAGGATATACGTTCGAGAGCGATTCGGACTGCGAGATCCTCCTCCCCCTCTGGTTCGAATACGGGACCCGCATGTTCCCCCTGCTCGACGCGGAATTCGCCTGCGTGATCTGGGACGGGCGGACGAAGGAGTTCATCGCCGCGCGGGACCCCATCGGCATCCGGCCCCTGTTTTACGGATACGGCAGGGACGGGAAGATCCTCTTCGCGTCAGAGGCGAAAAACCTCGTCGGGCTGACGGAGCGGGTAATCCCCTTCCCGCCGGGATGCTACTGGAAAAACGGGGAATTTGTCCCCTACCGCGATATCGCAAAGCCCGGGCGGCTCATCCGGGACGACCTTGACACCGTATGCCGGAATATCCGGGAAAAGCTCGCGGCGGGGGTGGAAAAACGCCTCGTCGCGGACGTGAAGGTCGGGTTCCTGCTCTCGGGCGGGCTCGACTCCTCCCTGGTCTGCGCCATCGCGCAAAGGAAGAGCGCGCACCCGATCCGCACCTTCGCCATCGGCATGGAGGGGGACGCCATCGACCTGAAATACGCCCGGCAGGCCGCGGACTTCATCGGCAGCGAGCACACCGAGGTGATCATGACCCGGGAAGAAGTGCTCGCGTCCCTCGAAAGGGTGATTGCTCTGCTCGGAACCTGGGACATCACGACCATCCGTGCCAGCATGGGGATGTACCTCGTGTGCAAAGCGATCCATGAGACCACGGACATCCGGGTGCTCCTCACCGGGGAGATCTCCGACGAGCTCTTCGGCTACAAGTACACCGATTTCGCCCCCGATGCCGCGGCGTTTCAGGCGGAGGCGGAGAAGCGGATCCGGGAACTCTACATGTACGACGTGCTCCGGGCGGACCGGTGCATTTCGGTGAACTCCCTCGAGGCCCGGGTACCGTTCGGGGATCTGGATTTCGTGAAATACGTCATGTCCCTCGACCCGGAGATGAAGATGAACCGGTACGGCAAGGGGAAATACCTCCTGCGCCGGGCCTTCGCCGAGGGGAACTGGCTGCCGGACGAGATCCTATGGCGGGAAAAGGCGGCGTTCTCGGACGCGGTGGGGCACTCGATGGTGGACGATCTGAAGGAATACGCCGAGGGGCTCTATTCCGACGAAGAGTTTGAAGAAAAGCGGAAGGCGTTTTCCCACTGTCCGCCCTTCACGAAGGAATCCCTGCTTTACCGGGAGATCTTCGAGAAGCACTACCCCGGCCAGGCGGAGATGATCCGGGACTACTGGATGCCGAACAAAAGCTGGCAGGGATGCGACGTGGACGATCCGTCCGCCCGCGTTCTGTCCAATTACGGAGACAGCGGAAAATGACCGCAGAACGCCGCGTTCTGTCCAATTATGGAGACAGCGGAAAATGACCGCAGAACGCCGCGTTCTGTCAAACTACGGAGACAGCGGAAAATAACGGAGGCAGTCATGAGTGTGCGCAAACTCGTCACCGAGGACGGGGAGATCTATACGGGCACGGGCTTCGGGGCGGATCTGAAGGACGGGATCTCTATCCCTTTCGAGCTGGTCTTCAACACCTCCTCCGTCGGGTATCAGGAGATTCTCACTGATCCGTCCTATACCGATCAGGGGGTGGTTTTCGCCTATTCTCTGGTGGGAAATTACGGGATCAACCGGTATGACGGCGAATCCGGCCGGCTCTCTCCCACCGCTGCGATCGTGCGCGAAGCCACGGCCGAGCCGTCGAATTTCCGGTGCGAGAGGACGCTTTCCGGTGTGCTCGCCCGCTCCGGCGTCCCGGGGATCTCCGGGATCGACACCCGCCGCCTTGTGCGCTCCATCCGGGACCGGGGCAGCCGCCGCGCCGTTCTGGCAGACGCGGGGATCCCGGCTGAGGAATGCGTCCGGCTGATCCGGGAGACGCCCGCGCGGCACGATCAGGTGAAGCGGGTCAGCCCGAAGGCGGTCTCGGTCGTCCCGGCGGAAGGGGAGGAACGCCTCACCCTCGCCGCGGTGGACTGCGGGATGAAGGAGAACATCGTCCGCTCCCTCTGCTGCCTCGGATGCCCTGTGATCCGCGTGCCCTATGACGCTTCCGCAGGAGAGATCATGTCTTTCAAGCCGGACGGGGTGCTCTTCTCCAACGGCCCCGGAGATCCGGAGGACGTGCCGGAGACGGTGAGGACCGCGAAAGAACTGCTCGGACGGCTTCCGGTCTTCGGGATCTGCCTCGGGCATCAGATCCTCGCGCTGGCTTCCGGGGCGAAGACCTACAAGATGAAATTCGGGCACCGCGGCGGGAATCATCCGGTGAAAAACCTGCTGACCGGGAAGATCGGGATCACCTCCCAGAACCACTCCTACGCCGTGGACCTCTCCTCCATCCCGGGGACGGGGCTGAGCGTCACCCACGTCAATCTCCTCGACGGGACGGCGGAAGGGCTGGCCTGTCCCGAAAAGCGCATGTTTTCCGTGCAGTTCCACCCCGAGAGCGCGCCGGGACCGGAGGACAGCACGGCTTTGTTCGACGAATTCATCCGCATGACGGAGGCGTTCCATGCCGAAAAGAAATGACATACAGAAAATCATGGTGATCGGCTCCGGCCCCATCGTCATCGGGCAGGCGGCCGAATTCGACTACGCCGGGACCCAGGCCTGCCTCGCCCTGAAAGAGGAGGGCTACGAGGTGGTGCTCGTCAACTCCAATCCCGCGACGATCATGACGGACACGGAGATCGCCGATCGGGTGTATATGGAACCCCTGAATCTCGAATTCGTCGCCCGGATCCTGCGCACCGAACGACCGGACGCCATTCTCCCCGGGATCGGCGGACAGGTCGGGCTGAACCTCGCCATGCAGCTGGAAAAGAAGGGGATCCTCCGGGAGTGCCGGGTGGAACTGCTCGGGACGAAAAGCGCGTCCATCGAGGCGGCGGAGGACCGGGAGAAGTTCAAGGCCCTCTGCGAATCCCTCGGCGAACCGGTCCTGCCCTCGGACGTCGCCCGCACCGCGGAGGAAGGCATGGCCATCGCGGAAAAGATCGGTTATCCGGTGGTTCTCCGTCCCGCCTTCACCCTCGGGGGCACGGGCGGGGGATTTGCCGAAAACGAAGAGGAACTCCTCCCCCTGATCCGCCGCGGACTGGAACTTTCCCCCGTCTCCGAAGTCCTCGTCGAAAAGAGCGTCAGAGGCTGGAAGGAGATCGAATTCGAGGTCATGCGGGACAAAAACGACACCGCAGTCGCCGTCTGTTCCATGGAGAACATCGACCCCGTCGGCGTGCACACGGGGGATTCCGCGGTGGTCGCACCCTGCCAGACCCTCGCCAACCGGGAGTTCCAGATGCTCCGTTCGGCGGCTCTCAAAATCATCCGTGCTCTCGGGATCGAGGGGGGATGCAACGTACAGTTCGCGCTGGATCCGGCTTCGTTCCGGTACGCGGTGATCGAGGTCAACCCCCGCGTGTCCCGCTCCTCCGCCCTGGCCTCCAAAGCCACCGGCTATCCCATCGCCCGGGTGTCCGCCAAGATCGGCGTCGGCATGACCCTCGATGAGATCCCTCTCGCCAACACCCCGGCGTCCTTCGAACCTGCGCCGGATTACGTCGTGACAAAGCTGCCCCGGTTCCCCTTCGACAAGCTCCCGGGCGCGGACCGGACCCTCGGAACCCAGATGAAGGCCACGGGCGAGGTCATGAGCGTGGGACGGACCTTCCCGGAAAGCCTGCTCAAAGCCGTGCGCTCCCTCGAGACGGGGCATATCCACCTCACCTCCGGCAAGCTCGCCGGGAAGACGACGGAAGACCTCTGCGCGTTTGTCACGGAAGCGACGGACGAGCGGCTTTTCGCGCTGGCGGAACTGCTCCGGCGGGGAGAACCGGTCGAAAAGCTGCATTCCCTCACCGGGATCGACGCCTTCTTCCTCTCGCAGATCAGGCGGATCACGGACTTTGAGACAAAGCTCGCCGGGGCTCCTTTCGATCCGTCCCTGCTCCGGGAAGCGAAGCGCATGGGATTTGCGGACAGGACGATCGCGGGATTCTGGAAGACGGACGAGGCTGCCGTGAGGACCCTGCGGCTCGAGAACGGGATCCTGCCGGTCTACAAGATGATCGACACCTGCGCGGCGGAGTTCGCCAGCTATGTGCCCTACTTCTATTCGACCTACGAGGAGGAGAACGAATCCGTCGTCTCGGACAAAAAGAAGATCCTCGTCCTCGGCTCCGGGCCCATCCGCATCGGGCAGGGGGTGGAATTCGACTATTCCACGGTCCGGGCGGTGAAATCCATCCGGCAGGCGGGGTTCGAGGCGATCATTGTCAACAACAACCCCGAGACCGTCTCCACGGACTACACCTGCGCCGACAAGCTCTATTTCGAGCCGCTGACTCCCGAGGACGTCATGAACATCGTGGACCTCGAAAAGCCCTTCGGCGTGATCGCGACCCTCGGCGGACAGACGGCCGTCAACCTCGCCGATCCCCTGGCGGAGCGCGGGGTCCCTCTGATCGGCACGAGCCGGGAGGCTATCGACACGGCGGAGGACCGGGATCTCTTCGAAAAACTGCTGGAATCCCTCGCCATCCCCCGTCCGGCGGGCCGCGCGGTGTATTCCGTGGAGGAAGGGATCCGGGCGGCGGAGGATCTCGGCTATCCGGTGCTGGTGCGTCCGTCCTTCGTGCTCGGAGGCCGCGCGATGCAGATCGTGGCGAAGGAAGAGGAACTCCGCCGCTACCTTACCACCGCCGTGGAGATCGGGGAGGACAAGCCCGTCCTCGTCGACCGCTACATCCGGGGCAAGGAGGTCGAGGTGGACGCGGTGTGCGACGGCCGGGAGGTCTTCGTCCCCGGGATCATGGAACTTGTGGAGCGGACGGGGGTGCACTCCGGGGACTCCATCTCGGTCTGGCCGACCTTCTCGCTGTCCGACAGGGTGAAGGAGACCATCCTCGATTACACGCGCCGACTCGGTCCCGCCATCGGGATCATCGGACTCTTCAACATCCAGTTCATCGTCACCCCGGAGGACGAGGTCTTCATCATCGAAGTCAATCCCCGCTCCTCCCGCACGGTGCCCTTCCTCTCGAAGGCGACGGGGTACCGCCTTGCCGATATCGCGGTCCGGGCCATCCTCGGACACAGCCTCGCGGAGCAGGGCCTTTCCGAAAAACTCCCGCCGGAGAGGGGAAAGTATTTCGTGAAAGTCCCGGTCTTCTCCTTCTCGAAGATCGGCGGGGGAGACGCCTATCTCTCGCCGGAGATGAAGTCCACCGGGGAGGTGATCGGGTACGACGCGAAGCTTCACAGGGCGATGTACAAAGCCCTTGCCGCGGCGGGACTGCGGGTGCAGAATTACGGGACCGTCGTATTCACCCTGGCGGACGAGGACAAGGAAGAGGCGATCCCCCTTGCGAGACGTTTTTACGAGATGGGTTTCAATCTCGAGGCCAGCACCCTGACGGCGGAGGCCTTCCGGATGCACGGCCTGCCGACGCGGCTCCTGCGCAAACCGAGCGAAGGGAGCCGGGAGATCCTCGACGCCATCCGCGCGGGGTATGTGAGCTATGTCGTCAACACCCGGGCTGTCCTGTCCGGCCTGCACTTCGAGGACGGCGCGGCGATCCGGCGGGCGGCCACCGAAGCGGGGATCACGATGTTCACCTCCCTCGACACGGTGAAAGTGCTCCTCGACGTGCTCGAAGAGATCACGGTCGGAGTTTCGACGATTGACGGGTGAGATGGAGCGGAATCCGGAATAAGCGGACAAAAGATTGAAAAATCTGCGGTTTTACGGTATAATATGTCACGGTTCTGTTAGCCACTGGCCACTCCTAACTCCTCATTCCTCATTCTACGGAGGCATACGATGAAATTCACGAAAATGCAGGGTCTCGGGAACGACTACCTCTATTTCTGGGGGGAGCCGGAGAACCCGGAAGAACTGTCCCGGCGGCTGTCAGACCGGCATTTCGGCGCGGGATCGGACGGGATCATCACGATCGGCCCGTCTGAAATCGCGGATTATAAGATGCGGATCTTCAACGCGGACGGGAGCGAGGCCATGATGTGCGGCAACGGGATCCGCTGCGTCGGGAAATACGTCTACGACAAGGGCTACACCGACAAGACCGAACTTCGGATCGAAACGTGCTCCGGTGTGAAGACCCTGCGGCTGGAGGTGCGGTGCGGGAAGGTGCGCCGGGTCGCCGTGGACATGGGCCGGGCGGCAGTCTCGGAGGACATCGCGCTCGAAATTGACGGGATCTCCGTCACCGTGACCCCCGTGAACGTCGGCAATCCCCACGCGGTGTGCTTCGTCCCGGACGCGGAGGACGTACCGCTCGGCGAGATCGGGCCGAAGATCGAAAAGCATCCGGCGTTTCCCGGGGGCGTGAACGCGGAGTTCGTCTCTCTCCGAGCGGACGGCGGGCTTCGGATGCGGGTCTGGGAGCGGGGCAGCGGGATCACCATGGCCTGCGGGACCGGAGCCTGCGCTTCAGCGTCCGCGGCGGTGTCGAAAGGGCTTTGCCGGGCAGGGAAGCGCATCCCTGTTCTGCTGGACGGCGGGACGCTGGATATCGAGGTCTCGCCGGATTTCGCCGTGACCATGACGGGACCCGCGGAATTTGTCTATGAAGGAGAGATTTCCGATGATTGAACTGAATCCGCACTACGCGGAGTTGAAGGATTCCTATCTGTTCCGGCGCATCGGGGCGAAGACGGAGGCATACTGCGCCGCGCACCCCGGGACGAAGCTCCTCAGAATGGGGATCGGGGACGTGTCCCTGCCCCTCGCGCCCGCCGTGATCCGCGCCCTGCATGAGGCGGTGGACGATCAGGCGGACAAAGCGACGTTCCACGGCTATCTGCCCGAATGCGGCGCGCCGTTTTTCCGGGAAGCCGTCGCAAATCACTACCGGAGCCGCGGGATCGCGCTCTCGGACGACGAGGTCTTCGTGTCGAGCGGGGCCAGCGACGAGCTCGGGGATATTCTCGATCTGTTTTCCCCTTCCTCCGCCGCGCTCATCATGGAACCGGCCTATCCCGCCTACGTGGACGCGACCGTGATCGCGGGGCGGAAGATCGTCCGGCTTCCGGCGGGGGAGGACAACGGCTTTCTGCCCGCGCCCGACGATGCCCTGGACGCCGATCTTGTCTACCTCTGCTCCCCGAACAATCCGACGGGGGCGGTGTTCCCGCGGGATCTGCTCCGGAGCTGGGTGGATTTTGCAAACCGGCGCGGCGCGGTGATCCTCTTCGACGCGGCCTACGAGGCGTTCATCGAAGATCCCGCCCTCCCGCGGAGCATCTTCGAGATCGACGGAGCCCGGACCTGCGCCGTTGAGATCTGTTCCCTCTCGAAGACCGCCGGCTTCACCGGGACGCGTCTCGGGTACACGGTGATCCCGAAGGAGCTCGAACGGAGCGGCCAGAGCCTTCATGCCATGTGGACCCGCAACCGGACAACCAAGACCAACGGCGTGTCCTACATCCTGCAGAAGGGCGGCGCGGCGGTCTTCACGGAGGAGGGACAGCGGCAGATCCGGGAAAACATCGCCGTCTACAAGCGCAACGCGAAAACCCTCATGGCCGCGCTGGATTCCGCCGGAGTCTGGTACACGGGCGGCAGGAACGCGCCGTATATCTGGATGAAATGCCCTGACGGGATGAAAAGCTGGGACTTTTTCGACCTTCTCCTGAACGGGATCCAGGTGGTCGGCACCCCGGGCGAGGGCTTCGGCGCGTGCGGAGAGGGATATTTCCGGTTTTCGACCTTCGGCTCGCCGGAAGACACGGAAGAGGCGGCGGAGAGACTTGTCCGGCTGCTGGGAGACATGACCCGTGCCCGCTCCGTGAAAGAATAAGGGCGTCGGAGTCTCGGCACATCGTTCAAAGGGCGGCCGGGGCACGGCGGATCGCGAAAGAATCATGACCATCCGGTAATCGGTGGCCATTTTTCTTTTCCTCCTGAGATCCTCGTGATCACAACGAAATAAGCGAAGCCCGTGCGGTTGTCGGTTGACTGCACGGGCTTTTTTCGGGGCTATCCTGACTGCCGGTGTCCGGATCCCGTCGGATCCCGCGACGGCGGTGATGTCTTCAAGTCTCTGCGGTCCCAGCCCGATCAGATTCCAG
The DNA here is from genome assembly GCA_902782445.1 of uncultured Ruminococcus sp. Classification (GTDB taxonomy): domain Bacteria; phylum Bacillota; class Clostridia; order Oscillospirales; family CAG-272; genus UMGS1696. Next base: position 24,292 of record CACZNC010000002.1, on the reverse strand, counting down.
TGATCCTCGTTTCTTCATCTCCTCCGCACCGGTCATCCTTGTTGACACACAGACAAATGTATGATATACTGGATCGTAAAAATCTCTGAAAAATGACGCCCGATGTGAATCTTCCGTCGGCAAAAAGAGTCCTGATACAGAGGGGAACTGCGAAGGGGACCCATGGAAAGAAGCGGGAAAAACCGCGAAAGACCGTTTCCCCGAAAATTTTTCAGCAAATTTCAATTTTCCCGTAACCCCGGCGGGCAAAAATACGTCTATGATTGATAGGAGCAGATTTTTCCGGAAAGGAGGGAGACGGATGGACGAGAGGGACATTTTCGCGCTGTTCCATGCCCGGGACGAGCAGGCCATTGCGGAATGCGAACGGAAATACGGCGCGGCCTGTCTGAGGATCGCCGAAAACATCCTCGGTTCGCGGGAAGACGCCGAGGAATGCGTCAGCGACACGTGGCTGAGGGCGTGGAAGTCCGTTCCCGCGGATCCTCCCCGGAAGCTCGGCGCGTATCTGACCGCCGTGACCCGCAACATCGCCCTCGACCGGCTCCGCATGAGAGAAGCGGACAAGCGCGGGGGCGGGGAAGCGGACCGGTGTCTCGACGAACTGGCGGACATTCTCCCGTCCGGAGACGCGCCTCCCGAGACCGAAGTGCTCTTCCGGGATCTCATGACCCGGTTCGTGCTCTCGCTCGGGCCGGAGGAGAGGGAGATCTTCCTCTTCCGCTACCGGAACGTGGAGACGGTCTCCGAAATCGCCCGGATCACGGGCAAATCGCCGGGAGCCGTCAAGATCACTCTCTTCCGGTGCAGGAAAAAACTGCGCGGCTACCTGAAAAAGGAGGGAATCGACGTATGAAATGGAATGAAGCTCTGTTCCGCGCGCTGGGGGAAATCGACCCGGAAGCGGTCCCGGACAAAGTGGCAGGATCGCCGGATGGGGAGGACGACGCCGAAGTCCCACGTCAAAGGAAGCGGAGTCCCCGCCGCCTTGTCCCCGTCCTGACCGCGGCAGTCCTGCTCTGCGGGGGGATTGGGCTTTTCGCGGCTCTTCGGACGGAGAGACCCGCGGAAGGGGATCCGGCAGACCGTCCCCCTGTCGTTCAGGAGCCGATATCTGAGACGGAAAAAACGCCCGCCGTCCCGAAGCAGGACCCGGGAGCCGGAGCGGGCGCCATCCTCCGCTATCTCACCCCCGGCGCCTTCGACGATTTCATCCCCATCGAGCGGGTGCTTGACCTTCCCGGGCCGGAGGAGCCCTCCCGGGAGCCGCAGATCTTCCCGGAGGAGGATCCCGAGCGGATCGCCCTTCCGGGGTCGGACGTGATCGGGGTACGGGACGGCGGTGCGGTGCGGATCGTGTATAATACGGATTACTGGGACGGCGAGACCCTTCCGCTGATGAGAAACCTCCTGCGGGATCTGAGCTTTGCGAACTTCACCCGCGCTTACGGCTGCGTGCTCTGGGAGGCGGACTGGGAACGGGGGGAGGCGCGGTATCTCGGCGTGGTCCCGCTCCTGAAACCGGAGGAGACGGACGCGCTGCTTCTGGCGGGGGAGTATCTGAGCTCCGTCCCGGAAGAACGCACGCCGGAGCTCACCCCCGAGACCCTTCCCGGACTCGTCGGGCGGCGGACGCTGGTCTATCTGCTCACGCCCGGGTCCGACAGGATTTTCCTTTACGAATGCTATTTCATCCGGCTGGAAAACGGAGCGGGCTGGGGGCTGTACTACGTCCCGGCGGCGGATCTTTCCGGCACGGACGGGGACGACCGGTAAACCGAAAGGAGATTGAAATGAAAAAGTCCATCAAGCGCGCCCTCGCCCTCCTTCTCGCGGCGATGCTGACCTTGACCGCCCTATCCTGCGCGAAGGAAGAACCGCCCTCCGGCAATACCGGCAACAACACCTCCGCGAAGACGGACAACCCGTCCAGTCCCGAAGTCCCCGCGGAGAATCCCGGCGGAACTGAACCCGGCGAAGCATCCGAAGAAGCCGCCGAGCCCGCCGAAACGGAATGGCCCGTGCCGGATTATTCCGATTTCGTCATGCCCGAGGAGACGGGGGAACTGTACCTGTATGTCGACGCCGCGATGGGCCGTGCCGTCATGAATCCCGCCGTCGAGCGGTTCAGGGAACTGTATCCCGGCGTCGAGGTTACGTTCGAGGTCCTGAGCCCCGATGAATTCGGCACGAGAAGCGAGACGGAGCTTTCGGCGGGCAAAGGTCCCGATCTGTTTTTCTTCACAAGCGTGCCGGACATTTACAAAACCATGGGAACGGGGCTGTTCACTGATCTCAATCCGTACTTTGACGCCGATCCCGAAATCGATCCCGGCGAGTTTGTCGAAGGGGTGATGAAGGGCGGGATGTTTCAGGGGCGTAGGTATCTCGTTCCGATCTGCTTCAAGTCTCCCATCCTTGTGGCGCGCCGTTCCTTGCTGGATGAACTCGGCATCGAAGATCCGTCCGATTTCGACAGTCTGGCGGAGGCCGCGCGCCGGTATCACGGGGCATATCCCGACAGCAGCCTGTTTCTGGACGACTCCTCCATGGAAACATGGGCGGTGAATCTGCCCGATCTGATCCAGTATGCCGGGCTTCGCTTCATCGACTACGAGCGCGGCCTGCTTGACTGCAATGAGGAACGGATCCGGGAAATCATGGATCTTGTGAAGCTCTATTATGACCCGGATTACGTTGAATACGACGAGAACAAGGCATACCGGCTGGTCACGTCCTATATGGATTACGGGTGCCTTGCGGAAAACGAGTGCCTTTACAACTATTGTAACGACGGTTATTATTCGTTTTCCACGGTCAAAAAGAAGCTGGCGGGAATGGGGGACGAGGCGGTCGCGTTCGTTCCGCGGGGCGAAAACGGGGAAACGACAGCCGAGATCGTGCAGATGGCGGCCATCCCGCAGGGTTCGAAAAACAAGCTGAACGCATGGCGGCTCATGAAGGTCCTGCTCTCCGACGAGATCCAGACGGCGCGGGACGCTTCGCGGTCCGGGAACTCTGTTTTCTGGGCGGGGAAGCCCGTGCGGTTGTCCTCGCTCCGGGCGCTCTTTTCCTACGACGTCGAATACTGGGGATTTGATCCGGAAGACCCGGAGGAACAGAAGATCCTCGACGAATTTATTGCCCTCTGGTCTTCTTCCACAGTCGCCCGAAAATTGCCCGCCATCCTCAACCGCTATATCATCCTGGAACTGATGCCCTACGTCCGGGGCGAAAAGCCGTGGGACGATTGCTACAAGAGATTTCTGAACACCCTCGAGCTCTACGCCAGCGAATGAAAGAAGGAGGCCGCACATGAAAAAACGCATTCTCTCCCTGACCCTTTCCCTCGTCCTCCTGCTCGCCTCCTTTGCCGGGTGCGGGACGGAAAACATCCCGGCGGATCCCGGAAACGGCACCCCCGCGAAGACGGACGCCCCGGCCGATCCCGACGCCCCCGCGGAAAAGCCCGGCGAAGCATCCGAGCCCGCGGAACCCGAATGGCCGGAGCCGGATTACTCCGATTTCGTCATGCCCGAGGAGACGGGGGAGCTGACGGTGTACGGTTTTGAAATGATCAATCTGGTGCTTTCGCCCGCATTGGAGATCTTTCAGGAGAAGTATCCCGACGTTAAAGTGAACTTCGTGAAGCTGACGGACGATGAGTTTGGGGCGCGCGTTGAAACGGAGATTCCGGCGGGAAAAGGCCCGGACCTGCTGTTCTGTTACGCCAATACGATTCCCGATCCGTACAAGACTATGGCGTCAGGGCTTTTCGAGGATCTGACCCCGTATTTTCTGAACGACCCGGATTTTTCCTTTGACGATTTTCTGACGGGCGTGATGGATTTCGGGAAGTATCGTGGACAAAGGCAGCTCATCCCGGTCGAAGTACAGCTCCCGCTCTTCAAAACGTCGGTGGAAAACCTTGCGGATTCGGGCATCGACCCGGACGGCATCCGGACGCTCGAAGACTTCTGCGCCGCCTGCATGCGCTACCATGAGAATAACCCCGAGAACGCGCTGTTCTCCGACGGCGGGGATGAGGATTATTTGTCCGATCTGATCAAAATCAGCGGTATGAGCTTCGTCGATTATGAGAGGCAGACCCCTGTCGTGGACGAGGAAACGCTTCACACCCTGCTCGACGTCTGCCGCGCGTTCGACTCTGAGGACGGCCGTCCCGTCGGTATAGACTACAAGCAGATCAGCGGCGTTCTCGAGCGCATGTATCTCGGTTCCAATCTTTCCAATTCTTCGCCGATGGTTCTCATAAACGACATGTGGATCGTTTCCCATGCGGGAGAAACACCCTGCATCCTCCCGGCGAAGGACATCGGCAGCGGTACCACGGCCGAGGTTGTTAGCTACGCGGCGATCCCCGCTGCATCCCGCAACAAGCTGAACGCATACCGGCTCCTTGAAATCCTGCTTTCGGAGGACATCCAGAGCGGCTATACCAAAACCGGGTGGAAGGCGGCGTATATCCGCATCGGTTCGCCTGTCCGCAAGTCTTCGTTCGCCGATCACCTGTACTTTACAAGGGATGAAATGTTCCCCGGAGATCCTGATATTGATGGATATATTCAGGTCATCCTCAACTTCCGCGACAGCGTCACCTCCGCCTCCATACTTCCGAGCATTATCAGACGGTATCTGAATCTCGAAATGATGCCCTACGTCCGGGGCGAAAAAGGCTGGGACGACTGCTGGAAGCGATTCGTGAGCACGCTGGAGCTTTACGCGAGCGAATGAAAAGGAGCGCATTATGAAACAAAACGGAATCCGCGTCCTCGCGCTGATACTGGCGGGGATCATGAGCCTGTCGGTCTTTTCCTGCGCGAAGGAAGAAACGCCCTCCGGCAACACCGGAATCGGCGCCCCCGCGAAGACGGACACCCCGTCAAATCCCGACGCTCCCGCTGAAAAGCCCGGCGAAGCCTCCGAGCCCGCGGAACCCGAATGGCCGGAACCGGACTACTCCGATTTCATCATGCCCGGGGAGACGGGGGAACTGACGGTGTACGCGACGGATATGCTGGGCCGCGTCATGTCGCCCGCGGTTCAGATCTTCAAGGAAAAATACCCCGGCGTCACCGTGAACTACAAGGTCCTCGACGGGGACGAATTCACCGCGCTGGTCGAAACGGAGATCCCCGCGGGAAGAGGACCGGATCTGCTGTTCTGCTACCGCTACGAGATCCCCGACCCGTTCAAGGCCATGTCCGCGAAGGTCTTTACGGACCTGAACCCGTATTTTTTGAACGACGCGGATTTCACCTTCGACGACTATCTCGGGGAGGCGATGAACTGCGGCGTCTGGCGGGGAGAGCGGCAGATCGTCCCCATCGAGGTGGAGCTTTCGATTTTCAAGTGTACGCGGGAAGTGCTCTCGGACGCAGGGATCGACCCGGACAGCTTCACCAGCTTTGAGAACTGCTGCGCGAATTTTCTGAAATATCACGAAGCCTACCCGGACAACGCTCTCTTTTCCATCTGGCGCGGCGACGATTATCTGTCCATGCTCCTGCGCACAAGCGGGATCCGGTTCATCGACTACGAGCGCGGAAACGTCTGCGTGGACGAAAATCAGCTTCGTACCCTGCTGGACGTGTGCAAGGCGTTTCACACCGAAGCGGGCCATCAGGTCGCTCCGGAGTATGTACAAATCAGCGGGTTGTTCGAGCGGATCTATCTCGGTTCCTCCGGTGTCGCTCCGTTCCTGCTTCTGAACGATATGGGCATCATCAGAGGAGCGGGTGAAACGCCGTTCCTTCTCCCGGTGATCGACGTGGACGGGGGCATGACGGCGGGGATCGTCAGCTATGCGGCCGTCCCGCAGGGGGCAGGGAACAAGCTGAACGCCTACCGCCTTCTGCGTATCCTGCTGTCCGAGGAGATCCAGAGCGGAGGAGAAGCGGGACTGGATTACATCTATCTCGGGATGCCGGTGCGGAAGGCGTCGATTCTGGATCATATCGAATCCAACAAGGAGTTTTTCTCCTTCGTGGAGCACATCGACGAGGACGCGCAGATGCTCGCCGACTATTCCCTCTCCGTCACAGGCGCGGCGCTGATCCCGGAGGTCATAGAACGCTATCTGTTCTTAGAAATGATGCCCTACGTCCGGGGCGAAAAGACTTGGGACGACTGTTACAAGCGCTTTCTGAACACCCTCGAACTCTACGCCAGCGAATGAAAGAAGGAGGCTTCACATGAAAAACCGCATTCTCTCCATGACCCTTGCCCTCGTTCTCCTGCTCTCCTCCTTTGCCGGGTGCGGAAAGGAAAACAGCCCGGCGGATCCCGGAAACGGCGCCTCCGCGAAGACGGACGCCCCGTCAAATCCCGACGCCCCCGCGGATAAGCCCGGCGGAACCGACCCCGGCGAAGCGTCCGAAGAACCGTCCGAACCCGCCGAAACCGTCCCGCCCGAGCCGGATTATTCCCGGTTCGAATTTCCCGCGGACACGGGCAGGCTGACGGTCTACACCGACGCCGCGATGGGCAGGGCCGTCATGAATCCCGCCGTGCGGATCTTTCAGGAGAAATATCCCGGGGTCGAAGTCGATTACAAAACCATGGGCGAAGACGAATTTCAGTCCCTGATCCGCACGGAGATACCGGCAGGGAAGGGACCGGATCTTCTCCTCTTCGCCTCGCCGGACATTCCCGACGTGTACAAGACCGCCGCCGCGGGCCTCTTTACCGATCTGAACCCGTATTTCGCCAAAGACGGCGAGATCGACCTCTCCGATTTCATCACCCCGGTCATGGACGGGGCCCTCTTGAACGGACAGCGGTTTTTCGCGCCGCTCAACTACGACTTTCCCCTCTTGAAGACCGCGCGGTCCACGCTCGACGAGATCGGCATGACGGAAGAGGAACTGGGGACCTGCGATGGGTTTTTCGAAGCGATGAACCGGTTTCACGAAAAGCACCCGGCCGCGACCCTGTTCATCAATACCTTCGGCGGAGCGAAAGAGGCCGGGGATCTTATCACGCTGTACACCAATTTCGGGTTCCGCATGATCGACTACGCGACCGGCGAGGTTGAGATCGACGAAGAACTGTTCAAGCGGTGCGCGGACACCATGAAGCTGTATTACGATCCGAATTTCGATCCGAAAGACTCGCACCTCGTGCAGGAATCCGGCGGCTGGTGGAGTCAGGGATGGGCGTTTTACGCGAAGCACTGTCTTTTCGACAACGTGTTTACAGGATTGAGCAACATGGACATCACGTCCTACGATCTGGAAGAGGTGGGGGACGAACTGGTCATGCTCGCGCAGACGAACCGGCAGGACGGCATCACGGCCTCGATGGACATGAGCGCCGCCATCCTCACCGCTTCGCCGAACAAGCTCAACGCGTGGAGACTTTTGAAAATCCTGCTCTCGGACGATATTCAGGGCGGGCACGACGAAACGCGGTACGGACTCCCGTATTTCTGGGCCGGTTTTCCGGTGCGGCGGGATTCGCTCAGAGGCTATCTCTGGGAGGAGGGCATGGAGGAGGACGAGGTTTTCCGGCGGTATATGGAGGTCGTGCAGTCCCCCACCGAAGCCCTGATGATCCCGCAGACGATCAGACGGTATATCGGTCTCGAAATCCTCCCCTACGTCCGGGGCGAAAAGCCGTGGGACGACTGCTACAAGAGATTCCTGAGTACGCTGGAACTCTACGCAAGCGAATGACGAAAGGATTTTGAACCATGAAAAAGGGTAACATCCGATTTCCCGCCCTCTTGCTCGCGGCTCTTCTGACCGTGACCGCTTTTTCCTGCACGAAGGAAGAAACGCCCTCCGCCGATCCCGGAAACGGCGCCCCCGCGATGACGGACAACCCGTCCAGTCCCGACGCCCCCGCGGAAAAGCTCGGCGGAACCGAACCCGGCGAAGCGTCCGAAGAAGCCGCCGAACCTGCAGAAACAGAATGGCCCCTGCCGGATTATTCCGATTTCGTCATGCCGGAAGAGACAGGAACACTCATAGTGTATTCTTCTGGAATGCAGACGAAAGCTATGGCACCAGCCGTTGAGATCTTTCAAAAACTATATCCTGAAGTAAAGGTGGAATACCATCAACTCGATGAAGAAGAATTCGAATCGCAAATCCGAACAGAGATACCAGCAGGCAAGGGTCCCGATCTTCTGTTCGCAAGTAGCAGCAATATGCCCGATATTTACAAAACCATATCTACCATGGTTTTTGAAGATTTGAATCCTTATATCATCAACGATGATGAATTCAACCCGGAGGATTATATTAAAGGTATAATTGACGAGAGTTTGTATCAGGGAAGGCGTTATTTTTTACCTGTCTCCCATTTTTCGCCAATTCTGGTAACAACACAAGAAATCCTTGATGAAACAGGGATTGCGTTTGAAGAATTATCGACCTATGACGGTTTTATCGATGCATTGGCGCATTTCCATAGCATATATCCAGAAAGCAATTTTGTTGCGGATAGAGGACCAGGTGATCTGGATACCTCAAATCTTGGGGATCTTTATAATTTTTGCGGTTTCTTTGCAATCGATTATGAAAACAAAATTCTTTCTCTCGATGAATCGGCATTCCGAAAGATGACGGATTTGTGTAAACTCTATGCAGGAAACGATCCGAATAAAGATCAAAATACGAACGGTGAATACATCATGTATAGAGCGATTCTCGAACGGGATTGCCTGTTCTCCCAATTTGGTAACAATTCTCTGATATTGCAGGTGACTCTGATGGGACTGGAAGCAGGCGGAGAAACTCCGATCATGTTTACCCCGCCTTGTGTTGACGGAGGAAAAGCAACAGTTATTCGAACCTTTGGGGCTATACGCAAAAACGCTCCAAATAAACTGAATGCGTGGAGATTGCTCAAGATACTCCTGTCCGATGAGATTCAGGGAAATCCTGATACCCTTTACGCCGTTGATCCGGTGCGGAAATCAGCGGTTCCTCTCTTTCTGAACCACTGGAATTCTGAAGGATGGGTAGAAGAAAACATACCCGGACTAAAGGAGATTTTGCTCGACTTTGACCACGCCTATCTCCATCAGCCGCTGATTTCCCAATATGTGAGAGATAGTATGCTTCCCTATGTGACAGGGACAAAAACATTTGAGGATTGCTATAAAAAGCTTTTGAACACACTGGAACTTTATAAAGACGAATAACATGAAACAACACCACCTCTCCCTCCGCGCAAAGGACGCTGTCACCGGCTTCCTCTTCACCCTCCCGGCCCTCGTCGGCCTCGGGATGTTCTTCGTCGTCCCCTTCGGGATCACGCTGAAAATGTCCCTCTCCGAGAGCATGGGCTCCTCGAAGTTCGTGGGGTTCAAAAACTATCAGGACGTTCTGAAAAGCGCGGCGTTCAAGCTCGCGGCGAAGAATACCTTCAAGTTCTTCGGCGTCGCCCTGCCGTGCATCCTGATCCTGTCGCTGCTGATTGCCTTACTTCTGTTCCGCAATCTCAAGAAGTATGACATCTTCCGCACCTTCTTTGTCTTCCCGCTGGTGCTCCCGGTGTCCTCCGTCGTGCTGTTCTTCCAGATCGTCTTCTCCGACCTCGGCGTGGTGAACGGCGTGCTGGAACACCTCGGCCTTCACGCGACGGACTGGACGGGGGAGCAGGCGTTCTGGGTCTTGCTGATCCTGTACCTATGGAAAAACACGGGGTATAACGTCGTCCTGTTCCTTGCCGCGCTGAACTCCGTCCCGCCGGATCTCTACGAAGCGGCCTCCCTCGATGGCGCGGGCTGGTGGAAGAAGCTCACGCGGATCACGCTTCCCATGATTGCGCCGCACACAAGGTTCATCCTCGTCATTTCGATTGTGAACCTCTTCAAATCCTTCCGCGAGGCATACATCCTCTTCGGCGACCACCCGGACCAGAGCATCTACATGATCCAGCATTTCATGAATAACAACTTCATCAATCTGAACTACATCCGCCTGTCCGTCGGCGCAGCGCTCGTCTTCCTCGTGATTTTCGCACTCGTCGGCCTCCTGCTTGGACTCCGGGACAAAGACGAAGGGGGGCATGAGTAATGACGAAGCGCAAAAAAGCGGGCGATATTGTGACGCTCGTGGTGTTGATCCTCATGTCAATCGTGGTGATCCTCCCCGTCCTGTTCATGGTCACGCACTCGTTCATGAGCGGGAACGAGCTGACGGCAAGCTACGGGAAGATCCTCTCCTCCTCGAAGGATGACGAGGACGACACCCCCATTGAGATCGACGCGCACCTGATCCCACGCGAACCGTCTTTGAAGGGCTATTGGGATGTCTTTCTCGCCACCCCGGACTACCTCGGCAAATTCTGGCTGTCCCTCGGCCTCTGCGCGGCAATCACGGCGGGGCAAACCCTGCTCGCCTGTCTCGGCGGGTACGGGTTCGCCAAGTTCAAATATCCGGGGAAGAATCTGCTGTTCGCCTTGATGGTCCTGCTCATGATGCTCCCGCTGCAGGTGACGCTTGTCCCGAACTACATTGTCCTCGATAAGCTGAACATGATTGGCTCATATTCGGCGATCATCCTCCCGGGAATCTGCTCGGCGTTTGGGGTGTTCCTGCTGACGCAGACCTTCAAGTCGATCCCGGATTCCGTCCTTGAGGCGGCAAGGCTGGACGGGGCGAATCAGTTCAAAACGCTCCTTCTTGTGGTCATTCCGCAGGCCAAGGCCGGGATCGCATCGCTGGTGATTCTGAACTTCATCGACACCTGGAACATGGTCGAACAGCCGCTTGTCTTCCTCAAGGACCGCTTGAAATACCCGCTGTCGATCTTCCTCTCGCAGATCAAAAACGCCGATCTGAGCCGAGCGTTCGTCTGCGGGATCCTCGCCATGCTGCCGGTGCTGTTGCTTTTCCTGCACTTCAAGGATGCGCTCATGACCGGGATCGAAAACTCGGCGTTGAAATGAGGTGGGCGAGATGACAAGATCAAAGAAAATCCTCAACATTTTCACGTCGATTATTGTCGGGCTCTTTCTCGCCTGCACGGTAGCGTCGTTTGCTATCCGCGCGCGGACACAGCCGAAAGTTGAGACGGTTCAGCCCACTCAGTACAGCTTTGCCCTCGGGCAGGAGTGGGTCGATGTGCTCACCGTCCCGCGGAAGGCTGTACTATCCGAAAGCAAGTCCTTCTTCGACGAGGAGGGGACGGAGTACACCTACGAACAATACTACGTCTACGTCGCCACGTCCAGCCTCGGGCTGTTCGGCGAGGTCTACGACGCGGAGCGGATCAACGTGAACCCGTTCCCGGTTGAGAACTACGCACCGGAGGACTACCACCCGGAAATCGGTCTATACATCCGACAGGGGAACGACTATCTCAGCATGGAAGGGGACGACGCGGCTTCATACGACTGGAATCCCTTCGCGGCCGGGGAGGACGATATGCTCCTCTCAGGCGGCGGGGTGAATTACTGGCACGAGGTCATTGCGTCGGAGCTGGATCGGGTCGAGGAGGGGACGCGGGTGAGGATGGAGTAGAAAAAACGTGCCGTTCCGGCGGCGCATCTGACAGAAAGGGGGATCCGGGCGTATGAACACGATCAGGCTGACCTTTGAAACCCCGTGGGCTCTTGTTTTGCTCCTCCCGATCCTCGCGCTGATCCTCGTTCCGTGGTTTCTGATCCCGCGTGAGCAGCGCCGAGGCCCCCGCAAGACGGTCCCTGCGGTCCTGCATTCGCTTCTCGCGGTGATTCTGGTTTTCATCCTGGCCGGAGCGGGACTGTCGGGGATCGGGATGCCGCCGGATCCGACGGAAGAACCGGAGAAGGAAGAGCCACGGGAGACGTTTTTGATCGTCGCGGACAGCGGACAGGCGGCGGAGACCATCCTTCCGTTCCTTCCCGGGAACGTCGACGCGGATGTATGCACTCCGTCTGAAGCCCCCGTCTCCCTCGCCGGATTGAGCCCGTATCGGAAAATCATTCTTCTCGGCGTGTCCGCGGACGATCTCCCCGAGCGGTTCGGGAGTCAGCTGGCGCTCTATGCCGAGGAAGGCGGTCATGTGCTGGCCGCGGGCGGGGAACACGGTCTGTCCCTCGGCAATATGAAGGGAACGGCGTATGAGACCTTGCTTCCCGTGTCCTTTGATTACAGTGCGGAGAATGGGGACGGCGTCGCTCTGATCCTGGTGATCGACACCTCGAACAGCATGAGCGACCCCGATATGCGGGGGCGGACGGAAAAGCTGTCCATGGCGAAGCAGGGGACCATCCGGTGCATCGAAACGCTGAAAGCGGAGGATACGGTGGGCATCATATCGTTCAGCGATTCGGCAGTCCTGCGCTCCCCGCTGGTCCCGGCCACCGAAACGGAGAAAGCTGTTTTGGCCCGTATCGTCTCCTCCCTCGAAACAAACGGCGGTACTCTGTACGGAGGAGCGCTGCAGAGAGCGAGAAAGGAGCTCAGAGCTTCCGACGCGCAGATCCGCCATGTGATCTTTCTGTCCGACGGGGAACCGAGCGACGGTCAGTATAATGAAAAACTCGTCCGGCTGATGGTGGAGGAGGGGGTCACGATCTCAACCATCGCCATCGGGTATTCCTCCCCCATCCTGTCGGAGATGGCGGCCAAAGGGGGCGGTCGGACCTATCTTGTCGAGAACGTGGAAGATTTGCCGGATATCATGTTCGCCGAGACGGAGACCGTCCTGTCCGATCCTCTGAAACTGAAGGAGACCGCCGTGATCCTGCAGGGAGGCATCCCGACGGATCTTCCCGCCCTGCACGGCTACGTCGGCACCACAATGAAGGAAAACGCCGATCTCGCGCTCCAGACGGAAACCGGCGACCCCATCCTCGCGGAATGGAAGTTCGGCAGGGGGACTGCGGCGGCGTTCGCAAGCGATCTCGCGGGAGACTGGACTGCCGAGTGGCGGGAGACAAATCCGGGACGCAGGATGCTGCGCCAGATCTTCGCGGAGGGGATCGGGACGGCGGCGGAGGAAGAGACTCCGGCCGACCTTTCGGAGCCCGACACGCGGACATGGACCGATCTGCTGTTCCCCTTCGGGATCCTGCTGCTGATCCTGAGCCTCGCGGATTTCGCCGTCCGCCGCCTCGGATGGAAGGACATTCTCATGAGATTCGGGCGGTTTTGAAATGCGGGGATGAGGAAAAAACCATCTTTCTCGCGGGCCAATCCTCGGCCGAAGACTGTGCGAAAAAGATCCAGTCCCGCGTGTCCATCTGGCTGGCGGAGCACAAATAGAAATCCGTATTATGAGACAAAAGCTGTCACAACTCAACCACTCAAGCGGACAGTCACCCGGCTGCCCACTTGAACTCTCCGTATTGAAAAAAGATCCTCAAACAAGGGAATCCGGAAGACACAACAAGGAATCCGCCGCTGTGAAAACCGGATCCGTCAAATCAGCGGGGATGCTTGATTCCATGCCCGCGATATGATATAATCAGGCGAAATGATCGGCGGTGGGGATTCTCTGTCCGGTATCGGTATCCCTGCCCATCGTCCGTAATAAACGGGAGGCTGTTTCATGAAGAAATTCTCCGCTTTATTCGCCATGCTCGCGCTGACCGCGATCCTCGCCGTTCCCGCGTTTTCCCTGAACATCGGCGACCCGGTCGGAAATGTTCTCTACACGGACATCGTCGCAAAGATCGACGGGCATCCCATCCGTGCCTTCAACGTCAACGGCTATATGGCGGTCGTCGCGGAAGACCTGCGCGATTACGGCTTTGACGTGGTCTGGGACGCAGGTTCCCGCACTCTCGTCGTCACGTCCCAAAGCAGCCCCGATCCGGCTTCCTTCCCGGAGTACATCCCCGAGCCGCCCGCCGGAAAGATCGGCAAGCCCGCTTTTCCGGTCCTGTACACGGATATCGTGACCTATGTGGACAGCCGTTACGTCGAGAGCTTCAACATCGACGGGCAGACGGTGATTTATTTCCGCGACCTGCGCCGGACGGGGAATGTGGAATACGACAACGACAGCCGCACGTCCTTCTACACGCACGGGGGAGAGCCGTGGGCGGTCTCCGGGAAAATGACGTCCTTCGGAGACGGGGAACCGCGGAGCGCGACGGGGTCGAATCTCGCGGCGGAAGTCCGCAGAACGGGGGACGGCATGGTTCTGAACGTCCTTTCCGATCCGGGCGGACAGGTTGAGCTCCATGTTACTCAGAAAAGCCTCCGAATCGCTCTGTTCTCCTCGCCGGAGGGGGATCCGTTCTACGAGACCGCGTTCTATCGGGCGTTCCACGCGCTGTGGGGCATGGGGCTTCCCGACATTATGGAGAACTATCTTCGTTACGACAATTCGCCCGAGCAGCGCGACGCGGTCTCCTCCCGCCTGCTTGTCACGCTGAACGGCGAGGTCGTGAAGGGCGACGCGTGGTTCGGCTACGGAAACGGCCATACCGATCTGAATTTCGACTTTGACCGCGTCGTCACGCTCAGCGGGGAGGACGTTCTCCGCCTCGAGGTCGGCGAGGTGACGAATCCCGTATTCCGTCCGAACGAAAACATCCGGGAAAAGGACGTGAAATGGGAGGACAAGCTCGCTGAGATTCAAGAATTGTACAACTATTATGAAGGATGGCGTGCGGAGACGGACAAATACCTCATCCTGTTGTGGAGTCAGCGGACCGGACGGCCGGGCAACGCTCATTTTACCATTCTGTATAAGGACGGCGGATGGACGGACGTCGCCGATCAATTCCCCTACGTATATGCTCTCATCCCCGGCGTCGGCGTTCCCGACCATGAACTCGTTCCCGTGGACGAAACGGTCCCGTATGAAGACAGGGTTTTCTTCACGCTCAGCGACGACGGCGAATACGTGTATTTCACGGCGCGCTCGCACAATTCGGGAATGCTCGAATACTACCGCGTCAGCCTTCAAGAGGGGATCGTGGACAGGGTAAAATAAAAGGATCGTAGAACCGTTTTTTTCCCGTTCAAAGGGATTGTAAAAGAATCCTGCGCGTGCTATAATAGGCGTGTACGGATCCCCACACACAGGCCCCCCGACACAGCGGATCAGCCGGTGAAAACCGCCGACGGAAAGGAAAACACAAAATGAAAAAGAGTCTCCGAAAGGTATTCGCGGGAGTGATGGCCCTGCTTCTGCTGGCATCCTGCTCGAACGCGCCGGTCGATCCAGCCGGGGAGGACGCCGTTTCTCCCGGTGCGGATACGGTCCCCGCGGAGGAGACGGAGCCGGTCGAAACGGAAGATTCCAGACTGAGCGTCCCGGACAACCTCCCCGAAATCAAATTCGACGGGCGGGAATTCCGCGTCCTCACCACCACGTCGAAGGAATTCCAGTTCCGTGTGGACGAACTGAACGGCGAGGTCACGAACGACGCCGTGTTCAACCGGAACCAGACCGTCGAGGACCGCTTCGACGCGAAGATCGTCACCGTCCTGACGGGATCCCCCTACGATCAGATCAACCAGTACGTCAAGGCGGCGGCGGACGAATGCGAGATCGTCGACCACTTCGAGTACAAGGCCTATACCCCGATCTCCCAGCACAGCTATCTGGACTGGAACACGATCCCGTACATCGACCAGAATCAGCCCTGGTGGAACAAGGATTCCAACGAGGGGTCGGTCATCAACGGCAAGCTCTTCTGCATCGTGGGCGACCTCTCCATCACCGCCATGCAGTTCACCTACGCGATGTTTTTCGACATGGATCTGACATCCCAGTACGGCTATTCCGCCGAGGATATGTACGCGACCGTGTTCGAAGGGAAGTGGACCCTCGACCGGCTCCAGAGCATTGCCGAAAGCATCTACGCCGACCTGAACGCCAACGGGAAATCCGACGACGGCGACACCCTCGGATACGCTTACTGGAACCTCCACGGCACGGACGTTTGGGTCACGGCCATCGGGGAGCATATCACCAAGTACGAGGACGGGCAGCTGGTCGTCACCCTCGGCACCGAAAAGGTCTTCAACGCCCTCGACAAGGTCATCAATCTCGTCTTCAACACGGAAGGCGCGTACCGGTTCAACGACGAGACCCACGGACGGAACGAATTCATCTCGGGCCGCGTCGCCATCATGCCGATGATGTTCGAGGACTGCTACGGTCCGCTGAGAGATATGGAGTACGCGTACAGCGTCCTCCCGTACCCGAAATACGACGAAGCGCAGGAAGAGTATTACACCAACTCCATGGACCAGCACTCCGTGTTCGGCGTCCCCGTGACCCTTCCGACGGACCGGTACGATTTCGTCGGCGTCATGATGGAAGCGCTCAACGCGGAATCCTGGAAGACCGTCTATCCGGCCTTCTACGACACGGCTTTGAAGAACAAGTATTCCGAAGACGCGACGACCGCCCGGATGATCGACCTCATCATGGACGGGCGCGTGTACGAATTCTCCTTCCAGTTCGGCGAATATCTGAACGCCCTGCCGTACATGTTCCGCAACGAGCTTTACAGCGGGCAGAACAATCTCGCCTCGACGCTCCAAAAGAGTTCGAAATCCCTCCGCAAGCTCCTCGAGAAGCTGTACGCGATGTACGAGTAAGGACCGAAAAGCGGGACGTTTCCCACCACTAAAAAACAAGGCCGGTTTCGCACGGATTCCGGCCTTTTTCTGCGCCTGCGGGGTCTTTTTTATGATTCCCGCTTGCGTCAGCCGTAATGTCGAGCATCGCGTGCGACAGAAGGACGGGCGGTTTTCAAATTTCGCTCTTGTCAGAAGTCCGGGAGTGTGATATAATGGAATTGCTATCATCCCAAGGCAGACCGAAGGACCGAAGAACGGAACAATCAGAAAGGAGTCGCTTACCATGAAAAAACTCGTCTCGCTTTTGCTTGCCCTGCTTCTTTCGGCGGGAGTTCTCCTCTCCTGCTCCGAAGTGAAGGAAGAAAACGCGCCTCAGAATGGCCCCGCCTCCGCCGACGATCTTTCCGAGCCCGCTCCCGGGGAGACCGAGACGGAGTTTTCCCGCGCGAACTACCCGGACAGCCTGCCCGAGCTCGATTTCGGAGGCGCGGATGTGATCGTCCATTCCCGCGGTGACGATTCCCCCACCGAGGTCGTTTCGGAGGAGATGACGGGCGAAGCCGTGAACGACGCCATCTATGAGCGCAACACACTCGTCGGCGAAAAGCTGAACGTGAAGATAGGAGTGCACGTGGGGGAAGGCTGGGAAAGATACGACGCCAGCGTCAACGCGATCCGCTCCTCCATCATGGCGGCGGACGGGGCGTTCGACATCATTGCCGGATGGTCCGCGCGGATCCCCTCTCTGTCCCTCGAAGGGCTCTTTCTCAACCTCAACGAGATGAATTATCTCGATTTTGACGCGATGTGGTGGAACCAGTCCGTTGTGAGCGACCTGCAGGTTGCGGGACAGCTCCACTTCCTCACGGGGGATATCGCCCGCTCCATGCTTTCCGCGATGTACGCCTACGCCTTCAACCAGAGGGTCGCCGAGGACAACGGGGTGGAGGATCTGTACGCGGTCGTGAAGGAACACCGCTGGACGATCGACTATGTGAACGGGCTGACCTCGCAGATCTACTCCGATCTGGACGGAAACGGAACGGCGGGCGACGAGGACTATTACGGCCTCGTGACCAACTGCGGCAACGACGCGGACGCTTATATGCAGGCGACGCGGATCTCCATGCTCTCGCGGGATGAAGAGGGCTATCCCATCCTCGATGTCGACGAGGAAAGACTGGCTTCCGCGGTCGAAAAGGTTTACGCCCTGCTCTGGGAGAACCCGGGAGTCCATCAGCAGTCCGGCGGGAACGTATGGTACACAAACATAAACAGCTTTGTCGAGGACAAGGCTCTGTTTGCGACGTCCGTCATTTCCGGATTCATCAACAGTCTGGCGGATATGGAGAGCGATTACGGCCTTCTGCCCTACCCGCTCTACGACGAGAATCAGGCCGCCTACGGGACGCGGGTACAGGACGCCGTCTCCCTCTGGAGCATCCCGATCGACGCGAAGAATCCCGACATGTCCGCGGCGACCATGGAAGCCCTCGCGGCCCAATCCTGGCGCACCGTCACCCCCGCCTACTTCGACGTAGCGCTGAAATACCGCTATTCCCGCGACGTGCAGACCGCGGAGATGGTCGATCTCATCAAGGACAGCATCTACATCAACTTCGAGTGTCTTTACAACGAAAGCATCGGCAATCCCTGGTTCGTCATGCGGACTCTGATGACGGCAAAGAACAGCAATTTCTCCTCCTACTGGGCCGCTCAGAAGAAAATGATCACCAAACAGCTCGGAAAAGCGGTCGACAAGATGAAATCCCTCGGGAACTGAACGAAAACGGAAAAAAGAAAAGATCCACCGAAGGGGGAGCTTCCAAAAAAGCGGGGCTCCCCCTCCTTTCATGGAAGAGCAGCCCCACAGTATTTTATTCGGACCTTTGCGGCAGCCGGAGAAAATATCCCGCTCCCCGTTCACTCAGCCAGCTTTTCCGCGGCGAATTTCTCCATTCCGTCGTATGCTTCGATATCGGAGACATACATCTCTTCCGGCGACGCGGCTTTTCCGACGGCATCGATATCGGCGGTCTTCATCACCATGGCGTATGCCTCGGCCGCGGCTTCGGAATCCTTCGCTTTCAGCTCTTCGAGGATCTCGTACAGTTCGATGCCGCGTCTGAACTCCTTCCATCTCAGGGTCAGAAGGGGACTGCCGTCGGCCTGGGGATAGACGAGATGGGTGTCGCCGGTCCGCCAGTCGCGGTAGCGGGAATCCTCTCTCGGACGGTCGGGCCAGATATTGTAGCTCCAGCGCAGCATCCCGTCGAATCCCGCCGCGGAGGCCAGGACGGGCATGTATTCCGACTCGATGAGGGGGGAGGTGATAAAGGTGTTCGGGAAGGCGGGGCCGCAGCAGATATAATAGAGGAACCGCTTTCCCGGCATGGTCGCCTGATACCGCTTCAAAACCTGATATTCGGCGGTCATGCCCCCGATGTACGGCGCGAAATCGTACACCTCCTCGCCGAACTCCCCGATGAATTCGGAGTGGTTGATGCAGGCCTTGAATTTGAAGGCGGGGGCGATTTCATGGAGCAGTCCGAGGATCGTGCGGTAGTGCCCGATATCCCCGGGCTCGTCGGCGGACAGACGCACGCGGTCCATCTGCTCGGTGGCGAGGAAGTACTGCTCCAGATTCACGATGTACGCCTTGATATCCTCAGCACTCGTCATGTACCTGTAACAGCCGTCCGCCTCGTCGAGATATCGGATGCGCACCCCGTCCGGATAGTCCTCAGCCGGCTGGGTGAACCCGCACTGGCTCCATACGTTGCAGAGGCCGTAGACCGAGATCTCCCGGTCGATGCCGTACTTCGCCGCCGTGTCGATGTACCGCTGCATGGCCCGGAAATCGCATTCGATCCGTCCGTCCCGGGTCTTCTTCGCCTGAATGATGCCGTACTCGAACATATTCGCGTCCTCGGGGGCGACACCGCAGCCCTGACCGCTCCAGGGGGCGTCGGAGGCGATGATCGTGACCGCCTTCTGGCCGAGCTCGCCGAGGGATTTCAGATACCTCTCGATCACGGCGAAATGCGCGTCGCTCCAGAGAGGCGTTTCGGCTTTGCGGGCGAGGTTCGAGGGATGCTGCCAGAGATCGAGGTGGAATTTGTTCTCTTTCACGTCGTGCAGGACATAGTCCGAGACCTCAACGGTACCGGAGAAGGATCCCGCTTTGGTTTCGGCTTCCAGCATACGGTGCGTATAGAAGCTCACGGTGAAGCTGTGATTTCCGGGATCGGCGTCCGGGGGTACGCGGAGCTCGGCGTAGACCGTGCGGACTTCCCCGGCTTTCAGTTCCAGGATCGGCGAGGAGAGCAGGGCGTCGGCGTACCGCAGACCGGTTTCGGTGAGGGTGAGGTCGAGGATGTTCAGGATCCCGGGAAGATCAGAATCCAGAGCGATCCGGACCGTCGGCTTCTGCCCGCGCTGGGAGAAATACGGTTCGGTCCCGACGTTCAGAATGCAGTCTTCGTCGGCCCGGACGGCGATCTGGAAGGCGGCGGAGGAATTTTTGACGGAGAAGAGGCGGATATCGCCGATCTTCTCCGCTCCCTTGATAAAGCGGCTGTCAAGCTCCGGGATCTTCCCCTCGATCTGCTTGAAATCGCGGTCGGCGTATGCGAATTCGATTTTCATATTGTGTGCCTCCGGTTTTGTCGGTTCGGTTTTGCTGTGTATTTATGGAGATCCTTTTCCGTTCCGCTGGCGGACAGTCCGATTACATGACGAGAAACGCCCCGATCCGAAGGGCGTGACCTTCCGATTCGGACGCCTTGTCCGCGGAGGTCCACAGACGGAGCGTGTGAGGGCCGTTTTCCAGACCGTCCGCGATGACGACGGCATTGGCCCGATCGAAGGATTTGCAGTAATGATCCCAGGAACGGACCGGGAACGCCCTGCCGCCGTCGATGGAGCAGAGGGCGTCGCCGCTGTCCTTCGCCATCATCCAGTAGAACCCGATCCTGCGGCCCTCGAAGGAGAAGGTCAGCTCGTCCCCCGGCGTGACGGATTCGAGATACCGCGGGTAGCGTCCGCAGAGCGATTCTTCTTTCAGGATCCAGCGGGGCGCGGCGGCCACGGTGCAGTCCACGAGGCGGGCGGTCACGTGGGACTCCTCTTCCGGGAACAGCGGGGCGGGGAGTTCCTTCTCCTCCGGAGAATCGAGGGGGACGGCTCCCGAGATCCATTCTTTCAGCCTGTCCCGGAGAACGGAGGCGTAGATCTCATACCCCGCGTCGTTCGGATGGACCGTGTCAACGGTGTACCGGAACCAGTCGGCGCATTCCGTCAGGATCCGGGTCCGAAGCGCGTCTCCGAAATCGACCTGCGGGACCCCATACCGGAACGCCGCGGCGGCATGTCCGGCTTTCGCGCTCAGCACCCCGCCCGCAGCCGCGTAGTCGGAGAGAAATTTCGTCACGGTATAGACGACAACGATGTCGGCAAACGGATTGGCCTCCCAGATTTTCAGAAAGCAGGCCTCCGCGTTTTTCAGGGCGGTCGTATAGTCCATCAGCCCGTCGTTCACGGCAAATTCGTAGAAGACGAGATCCGGCGAGGAGGCGCACACGTCCCGGTCGCAGCGGTGGACGCCGAGGGTGGAGTCGGTCCCGCCGATCGCCGCCTGGACATGCCTGATTTCGGATCCCGGCCAGTTTTCCCGGAACCACGCGGTGGTCTTCGCGGCCCAGCACTGATCGTAGGCTGACGCGCCGGCTCCTTCCGTGATGGACCCGCCGAAGTAGGCCAATGTCAGCGGGAGGGAATGGGATAATCTGTAAGCGGTATTTTCGAGCATGATATAGTGCCTCGTTTTTTATACTATATTCCTTCTATAAAGCTGTCTTCATGGGTTTTGATTGCTCTCCGTAGAATGCGAACGGCCTTGCCGTGAGCTCGCGAAGGATAAACTTCACATTATTGATGTAGCCTGTCCCTATCCTTTTCAGAAGTTCTTGCCAGGCTTCTTTCAAGAAGCCGCGTAACCCCTTAGAAGGGATTTAGTATTAATTTTGTCCCCGGGAGATTCCGCGGGACAGGATCACTGCTTTCCCATGCGGGCGGCCAGTTCGCGGATGTAGGACGCGTCGCTTCCGCAGCAGCCGCCGATGTAATCCACAAAATCGAGAGCCGGCATGACGTCGTCCGCGAAGACCTTCACGCTGTACGCCGTGGCGGTGGTCCCGTCCGCCGCGAGGATCGGTTTGCCGGCGTTGGGCTTGAAGATCAGGGGGAGGCTCGTCTTCCCGACGAATTCTTTGATCACGGGGATGGCCAGATCCGGGCCGAGGGAGCAGTTCATGCCGATGGCGTCGATCCCGAGGGGTTCCAGCTCCTCGATCATGTCTTCCACGGAATTGCCCATCATGGTCTTTCCGCGCCGCTCGAAACTCAGGCAGCAGAAGACGGGCAGCCCGAACTTCTTCGCTTCCGCCGCGGCGACCCGGAGCATGGAGAGATCGATGAAGGTCTGAAGCAGGATCAGATCCGGCCCTTCCTTCACGCCCGCAGAGAGCATCTCGTAATAGATCTCCCCGGCCTCCTCCTCGGTCAGATCCCCGTAGGGCTCCATCAGCGCGGACAGCGGACCGGCGGACAGCGCGATCTTGACGTTCTTCCCGCTGAGAGCGTCCTTTGCGATGCGCATGGCGGAAGACACCACTTCGGGAGCGGTGTAGGAAGAGGAGCGCTTCACGGCGGGACCGTTTGCGCCGAACGTATTCGCCAGAACGATCTCCGCTCCCGCGTCCGCCATTTCCGCGGCCAGTTCGGCGACGATCTCGGGATGCTCGATATTGTACCGCCATACGGGATCCTTTTTGATGCCCCGCGCTTCGGCCTTGTCCCAGAGGGATGTGCCGACCGCGCCGTCCATCAGCGTGATGCCTTTTTTCATGGGAAATACCTCCGTTTTCTCGATGCGTTCCGCGCATGGTGACCGCGGCCCGTTCTTCCGGATGTTCGGCGGCTGTGATGCATTTTTCTCTGCGCGTATCCGCCGAGTCCGGAACGGTTTCATTATACCCGAAAATCCCCGCCCTGTCAAGGATGAGCCGCAGATCGGCCGGAACGCGGTTTCCGGAAAGGATCTGCGGTTTTTGTGCTTTTTGCCGGAAAATCTTGACAGTCCGGCCCTGAAACAGTATAATATGGATATGACAGACACAACGCACAAAACGATCGACAGGAGAATGACGCACGATCAAGCGGTACGCGCAGGCTTTCCGCCGTCTCGTTTATCGACCGCGTGAAGCGTGCTGATTCCGCGGCGCTTTCCGTATTGCTTTTCCCGCGGTTCTCTGCGATATCAGCGGAAAAGATCATAACAGGGAGGGCCGACATGACCCACAGAGAAAACATGCTCAGGGTGATACGTTTTGAACACCCTGATCACATCCCGGTCATTTTTGCCGTGAACGCCTCGGTTTTCAGCCATTACGATCCCCGCGCCGTCGAGGAGCTTCTGGAATCCCACCCGATCATCGCGGGGAAGGGAACGATGCGCTGGGATCTCGTCCCGAAGGAAGGGCAGAAGGTGGACGAGCCCCAGATCTATTACGACGAATTCGGCGTGGAGTGGAAGGGGGACATCGACGGCATCCGGGGCGTGATCCAGAAGCACCCGCTCGAAGACTTTTCGAAGATCCGGGATTACGCGTTCCCACCTCTCCCGAAGTTCGATCCCGAAGCGGACCGCGCCGCCGTCGCAGGGGCGAAGGAAAGGGGCGTGTTCACGTCCAACGGGCTCCCCCACGGCCACACCTTCCTCCGGCTGACGGACCTCTGCGGCTATGAAAACGTCCTGATGGGCATGGCGGACGAGGATCCGGACCTCATGCTCCTGATCGAAAAGCTGGAAGCGTACAATTTCGCTTTCGCCGACCACTATGCGAAATGCGGCTACGACATGATCAGCTTTCCGGAGGACCTCGGGATGCAGATCGGGCCGATGATCTCCCCGGATCTGTTCCGGAAATTCATCAAGCCCTCCTATCAGCGTCTCATGAAGCCCGCCCGGGACGCGGGGGCGATCATCCACATGCACTCGGACGGGGACGTGCGGACTCTGGCGGACGACCTCATCGACGGGGGCGTGGATATTCTCAATATTCAGGACCTCGTCAACGGGATCGACTGGATCCGGGAGCGGTTTTTCGGCAAGTACGCCATTGATCTGGACGTGGACCGGCAGAAGATCACCGTGTTCGGGACCCCCGCCGAGGTGGACGCCCTGATCCGGGAGGAGGTCGAAAAGCTGTCGTCCCCCGCCGGAGGGCTCATGATGATCTACGGCTGGTACGCCGGGACGCCTCTCGAAAACGTCAAAGCGCTCATGGACGCCTTCGAGAAATATATGTTTTACTGGAATTGAACCTGCGTTTTTCCCTGGGCGGATACGGGACTTTTCGTCTGCCGGAGAGGACGGGGATCGCTCTGGGTTTTTACACTCTGTTAAAAAAGATTCCGCAAAAATCCCGATTTTGATTGACACGGGAGGGCGGGTGTGGTATAATGACTCCAAAGACGGACCCGGGAATGGGGCTGCCTTTGAGCAATTTCGGCAGATCAGTTCTGCAGGACAACATTTTCAGGAGGACACCATGAAGAAAATCGCACTGCTTCTTCTCGCAGCCGCGATGATCCTCACGCTCGCCGTCACCGCTTCGGCTTACTGGGAACCCGAAGAAGCGTTCGGCGAAGTGAAGTTCACCATCGGCAAGCAGTCCGTCGCGTGGAACGCTGACGGGACGATCACGGACGGAGAATACTAC
>CACZNC010000001.1 GCA_902782445.1 uncultured Ruminococcus sp. | reverse complement strand
AGTCTAAATCATGGATTTAGACTGTCCTGAAAGTCAATCTGACTTTCAGGATCACACAAAACCATTTTGCAATGGTTTCGTGTGGAATTAGTATAAAAACGCAAAAAGGCCGCCGCGTTTCTTCACTTTTTCGGAGGATCCGCGGCAGTCTTTGTTTTTATTCCGTTTATTTTGCAGGGACCAGTTCCACGGTGACGATCTTCTTTTTCGGAACGGGGACGGCGATCTTTCCATTCCGCACGGTGATCCGCTTCTGCCGCTCCTCGCCGAGGTTGACGAGGTACGCTTCGCCGAAGGTCTCTCCGAGATCGAGCTTCATTCCGCCGTCCTCATGATAGGGATTGAAGACGCGCAGGATCGCGCTGTCCCTTGTTTCCGCCATCTTCATCGCGCTGACGACGAATCCGCTGCCTTTGATACCGGGAACGGAGGCGGACGCGGGGTTCTTTCCGCCGTGTGTCTTCGCGCAGAAGGAGGCGGGAGCGCCCGCGGCGAAGGCATAAGCGAGATTGACGGCGCGTTCCCGGTCTGCTTTCGTCGGAGCGAAGGGAACGAGGGCGTATTCCACCCGCAGAGTCCCCTTGCACTGGGCCTCAGGCGTCGGGAAGACTCCCCAGTCGCCGAGCCGGTCCACGCCCCGGTGAAGCGTCAGGGCCATGGTGTTCGCGCCGTCCCGGAGGACTTCGTATTCGGCCAGTCCGCGGCCCGCGATGAGAAGGCCCTTTTCCACATCTTCCAGCCCGAAGAAAGTCGTCATTTTGCCGGGTCTGGACGGGTTCTTCCAGCCGGACCAGGGATGGATCGTGCGCTCGGCGATATCGAACTGCCCTTCGGCGAGCACCGTTTCCGTTCTGATATCGTTCTTCGTGAGCATGACGAGGCGGTGGTTCTCGGCGTCGTTTTCAATCACGGTCTTCACGTCGAGACGGCCGGAATCCGCTCTCAGGGTGTATTCCGCGCGGACGGTGAGAACGGTCGATCCGATCCTCTTCCCTTCCTCCCGTTTCGAGCGGGATTCGGGGGTCGCGTCCACGGGCGGCAGTCCCTTCGGGATCGTCATGCGGTGGGTCACGGTGAAGGACGCGGCTTCGGGGGTGCCGGTATACCGGATCTCGGCTCGGGTCCCCTCGGTGGAGACGATGATCCCGTCCTTCGCGCGGTGGTACATGTATTCGTCGCCGATATCCCCGGTGTCCTCGAAGATGCCGGTGACAAAGGAGGCGCGGGTCTTCCGGTCGGTCACGGTGACGGAACCGTCGGGGGCGAACATGACTTTCAGTCTCTTATTCATCATCCCGCGGCGGTAGACCGTGACGCCGGAGTCCGGGCAACTCCCCGCGCAGTCGGTGCGGACGGCGAAGGTCTTGTATCCGAGAGCCGGGACGTCCTTTGCGGCGAAGGTCACCTCAAACCGGCTGACATAGAAGGGCACGCGGAAGCGGTCTTCAGGGAGGATGTAATCGAAGGAGCGTCCGACGGGCTTCACGGAACAGGCTATCGCCCGGTCCCCGTCGAAGATCCCGATCCGGTCCGCCGTGACGGGGGAATCCTCGGGAAGGTCGAGGAAGAAGGTCACGGGTTCGGAGGAGGCAAATCCATGGGGATTGAAGACCGTCACGGCGTATTCCGATCCGACCGAAGCCGTGTCGACGGACGCCATGAACGCCGCGGTCTCGCTCTTTTCGACCTCGTGTCCGGCAGCGAGGACCTTTTCGAAGCGGGACACCATCTCGCGGTGGACGGGATCCACGGAGCAGCCGCAGATCGAATCGTGGGGGTGGTTCTTCAACAGGGTCTTCCAGAGATAGCGGAAATAATCGCGCCGGACGGGATCCCCCGCGCCGAGGAAGGAGAGGACGGAGAGGGGCTCGATCCGGTTTTCGATCATGTGCTCGCAGGCGGAATTGAGCTGTTTCAGGTAGATCCGTGCGGAGGCCGTGTTGGCGAGGGTGTTCCAGCCGTCGCTGTATTCGCTCTCGAGCTCTCCGACGTAAATCCCGAAGCGGTCCTTGTAGGGGCGGATGGCGTCGAAGTAGTCCCTGAAATTCGAGTGGACGATCTTATCCGGGAAATCCGGGTCAGCCTTTTCGATGATCTTTCCGATATCGGTCTGGACGGGCTGATGGTCGCAGCCGTTCATCAGGAGCAGATGGGGCGTCGTCGAGCAGGCGGCCATGGAATCCCGGATCGCGGCGAAGCGTTCCAGAGCTTTTTCGGGATCGGAGGGGATCTCGTTCGCGTTGTTGTACCAGCGAAGGAATGCGGTCCCGATCACTTCGGATCCGTCGGGAGAGCGCCAGAGCACCTCGGTCACGTATTTGCCGTAGTTCTCCTCGCCGGTGTCGAAGCGGTCGCCCTTGCGGGGAGAGGTCCCCCGGCCGAACGCGACGGTGTCGATGCCGAATCCGCGCAGGATCTGCGGGGCCTGTCCGATGTTGCCGAAGGCGTCCGGGAAATAGCCGGTCTTTGAGACCTTGCCGTACTCCGCGGCGACGGAGAGGTCGACGAGCATGTTGCGGACATTGGATTCGCCGTCCACGAGATATTCGTCCTGAAGGATGTACCAGGGCCCGATCACCAGCCGGTCCTCGGCGACGTACCGGACGATCTTCTCCCGCATTTCGGGGCGGATCTCGAGATAGTCCTCGATCACGATCGCCTGTCCGTCGAGGTGGAAGGAGCGGAAGGAGGGATCCTTGTCCAGCGTGTCGAGCAGGCGGTCGAAGAACTCCACCAGCTTATAGCGGTGCGCCTCGAAGGGCATGTACCATTCCCGGTCCCAGTGGCTGTGGGAAATGACGTGGAGCGTCTTTTTTTCGTTTTCCATAGTTCCTCCGAAAATCGGATTTCTGTTCGATCCCATTCTACCCGATTCCCGTTTTTTTGTCAAGCGGGTTCGGCGCCGCGGCAGAAATTCCTTTGATCTCCCGAAAAATATATATCGTTTTTCGATAATTTCTTATTGACTTTCATTCCATTCCGTGCTATACTGATCCCGGTGAAAGGAGGGGGGACGGTATGAAAGAGCATGTCCGGGCGTTTTTCCGGCGGATCGGGCGACGGAAGTGGATTCTCCTGCTCTGCGCGGTGTTGCTTCTATTGATTCTCGACGGGCGGGTGACGAGGGTCTATCGCTTCGATCTTCCGCTGGCGGCCGGGGAGGCGGAGGAGGTCATACGGGGATGTGTCGGATACCGGATCGGCGTGCGCCTCGAGCGCGGGACGGTCAGCGGAGGCGGGATCTGCACCCTCAGAACGCGGGAAGACGCGGAGAAGTTCATCCAGGAGCTTGTTCCTTATTCCGGCCGGGATTCCCGTCTGACTCAACTGCGGCTGACCGGGGTGCGGTGGTGGGAGTTCCCGCCCGGGATCCGGGGATGGACGGACTTTTCGATCCGGCCTTCCGCCCCCCTCTGGCTGAGGCAGGCAGTCTTTTCCGTCTGCACTTTCCTCGGCCGGATCGCTTCGAAATTATGAAGATCCCGGTCTCAGAAACGAAAAAACTCCTCTGCGTTCAGCTCGGGAGTTTTTCTCTTCGGTTTGATCCGGTCACGACGCGAGGTAGCGTTCGAGCCAGGCGATCCCCATGTCGAGGGCGTCGCTGAGGCCGGAGCGCATGATGTCCTTGACGACGCGGGCGCTCATGGGCTTCGAGGTGTCCGTGCTGAGGAGCTGCACGTAGATCTGATCCGGCACCTTGCGGCCTTTGTATTCCTTTTCGGACATGATGATCATCTGAATGATATAGGGATCGGATACGTTGCCGTAACAGATCACGTTGTCTTCGCGCACGAGGGGGCGGTTCTTATACAGGATGAAATCGCCGTCCACCGTCGACTTGACTTCTTTTTTATCCACGGTCCAGTCTGCCATATCGGACTCCTTTCGGGAGGATTTCTTCATGATATTTATAATATTATACCTCCTCCGGGCCGATCCGTCAAGGGGGAGCGGGAAAATTAATCAATCTCACCCAAAACATTCAGAATTCGTTCAACATCTTTTTCCGAATTGGAGGCGGAAAAGCTGACCCGGACTGTCCCGTCCTTCTCCGTTCCGAGGGTACGGTGGGCGAGAGGCGCGCAGTGATAGCCCGTGCGGACGCAGATCCCGTATTGAGCGAGGATCTCCCCGATCTCCGAGGGCGTCTTCTCCCGGTGCAGGATGCTGACGACGTTCCCGTCCGTCTCGCCCGCCGTGCGGAAACCGGGGATGCCGCCGAGGCCCCGTACAAAGAGCAGCGAGAGTTCCCGTTCCCGAAGAGCGATCCGCTCCTGACCGACTGCTCTGATCCCCCGGATCCCGGCGAGGAGGGCGGCAATGGCGGGCAGGGGCAGAGTCCCGGGTTCGAGACGCTCCGGCAGACAGGGCGGCATATCCTCTTCGAGGGAGCGGATCCCGGCTCCTCCGTAGACGAGGGGTTTCGGCTTCACATCCTTCCCGAGGATCAGAAGCCCGACCCCGGGGAATCCGTTCAGTCCCTTGTGTCCCGGCACGCACAGAGCGGATATGCCCCATCCGTCGGCGGAGATCGGGATCCTCCCCGCGCTCTGGGCTGCGTCGAGAACGAAATGCAGTCCCCGTTCCCGGCAGAAAGCCGCGATCCTTTCGACGGGCAGGACCCGGGAGCAGATATTCGACTGGTGGGTCGCCGCGACGATCTTCGTCTCGGGCCGGATCTTCGATTCCAGATCGGCAAGGAGTTCTTCGCCGTCCGCGGAGGCCGAATAGACGTCCGCCCTGCAGATCCCCTCCCGCTCGAGGGCAAGGACGGGGCGCAGGAGGGCGTTGTGGGCCATGCCGTCGATCAGGATATGACAGCCGGGCTCCGCCAGTCCCCGGATCGCCATGTTCAGCGAATAGGTCGCGCCGGGGGTGAAAACCGTCCGCTCCGGTTCCGACCCGAAGAAATCCGCCGCTTCCTCCCGGCAGGCATACAGCAGTTCCGAAGCCGTCTCCGCCAGCGGATGGGTCCCCCGCCCCGGATTTCCTCCCGCGTACCGGACAGCCTCCTCCGCCGCCAGAAGAACGGATTCCGGTTTCGGCCAGGACGTGGCGGCATGATCGAGATAGACCGGTCTCATAAGCTCCCTCCGATGGTCTCCCCGTGTTCGATCCCCTGACGCTCGAGCTCCGCGAGGATCCGGCCGGCTTCCGAACAGCTTACCCGCAGCCCGACGGAGCAGCCGTAGCGGGTCACGGAGGGATCGAGGGAGACGACGGACACCCGGGAGCGGCGGGCGGCATACCGTTTCGCTTTCTCCGCAGCGGTCCTGGACTTCATGGCAATGATGCAGTCCGACATGATTTCATCCTTTCTCTGGTTGATTCCCACTCGCCCCATTTTATGCGGACGCGCCGAAGACCGTGCCGACGACCGGGGCAGGAAAAATCTTCGGGAAACGCGGCGGGAATTGACAAACCGGGGCGAAGAGGCTATAATAGAGAAAAAAACGGAAGGAGCGGGACCGGATGGACGAGATCGGCGCGAGATTTGAGGCAGAATGCGCGGATATGAACGAAATTGGCGCGGGGATCCTGCGTCACGGTGGGATGGTGGTGTTCGTCCCGGGGCTCGTGACCGGAGAACGGGCGGAAATCGGGATCCGGCGGATCGAAAAGAATTATGCGGTCGGCGAATGTCTTCGTCTCATCAGCCGTTCGCCGGACAGGATCGAATCCCTCTGCCCTTCCGAATCCGAATGCGGCGGCTGCTGTCTCGGTCACGTCACATACGAGGCGGAGAACGAGATCAAGCGGAACACAGTCCGAGCAGCCTTCCGCAGGCAGGGACTCCGCGCTCCCGACGGCGGCGGGATCCCGGTGGAACCGACTTTGTCCGGCCCGGACCGTTACGGTTACCGCAACAAGATCTCCCTGCGGTATGATCCCGCGGCCCGCCGGTTCGGATACAGCCGCCCGGAGTCGAACGAGATCCTTCCCTTCCGCGGCTGTCCGCTCTGCCCTCCCCGCTTTTCCGAAATCGTGCGCTTCCTGAATGAGAATCCCACCCTGACCGCGCCTCTTTGCCCCGAATCCCTGCGGATCCGCTCGGCTTCGGACGGCATCAGCGCGTCGTTTTCCCTTGAAGCCGGATCGGAGGACGAGCGGAAAGCCTTCGCCGAAACCCTCCGGGCGGAATTCTCCGATCTGAGGGTCCTTTTCGGCGGGGAGGAAGCCGGGGGAGGCCACGCGGCGATCACGGATCGGACGGCGGGGCTGGAACTGCGCTTTTCGGCGGAAGCGTTCCGTCAGGTCAACACTCCAGTCTTCGATCTCCTTCTCGGTATCGTGAAAGAAATGGCGGGCGAAGTTCCGTTCTCCCGGGCAGCAGATCTCTACTGCGGATCCGGCACGGTGGGGCTGGCTCTGGCCTCCGCGTTCCCCTCCGCCCGGTTCACGGGGATCGAGATCAACCCCGACGCCGTCAGCGACGCGAAAAAGAACGCCGCCCGGAACGGCCTCGGGAATATCCGGTTCTTCGCAGGGGACGCCTCGACCTTCCGCCGCCGCATCCGCCCGGACGAATCGCCGGAGCTTGTCACGGTCGATCCCCCCCGCGCCGGGCTGTCGGCATCCGTCCGAAGGGATCTTCGCGCCCTCGCCCCGGAGCGGATCGTGTACATCTCCTGCAATCCCCAGACCCTCGCCCGGGACACCGCCGACTTTGCGAAAAATGGGTACGCCGTCCGCCGGATCGTGCCGGTGAATATGTTTCCGGCTACAAGGCATGTGGAGACGGTATGTTTATTGTCCAAACTTGAAAGTCAACCTCACATCGAAGTGAAGCTGAACATGAGCGAGCTTGATCTGACGAAAGCCGAGAAAAAGGCGACGTATCAGGAGATCAAGGATTATGTGATGGAGCACACCGGACTCAAGGTCAGCAGTCTGTATATCGCACAGGTCAAGGAGAAGTGCGGGATCATCGAGCGGGAGAATTATAACAAGCCAAAATCCCCGGACGCAAAACAGGCGAAGTGTCCGCCGGAGAAGGAGAAAGCCATCCGGGACGCGCTGAAGCATTTCGGGATGATCGAGGGGGAGAAATGATGAAAACGCTGATTTCATGCGAATTCAACATGGACACCAACTGTGTGGAACTGCTCTACACGGACGGGACCATGCTTGCCATCGACACAATCGCCGTAGAAAACGAGTACGCCGAAGATATGTACCAGCGATCGGAGCTGGACTGGCTGATATACGCCTCAACAATATAACCGTGAGATCGACCGATTAAAAGCCTTGATGCAGCAGCTCGTCCTGAACGGGGATGTGGAAGGATACCTCAAGCGGGTGACGCAGTACCGACCGCTGGATGAACAGGAATAATTTGTATGGGAGCCGTTTCCGATGGAGAAGCGGCTCCTTTTTTCGTTTACAAAAAGTTCACAAAAAACTTTTCGGAATCATGTCACAAATCTCTTCTGAAAACGTGTATAGGGTGTAAGCTCCGGTTGCGGGGCGGACGATGATATGATACAATAGAGAAAAATAAATCTGGATGGCCAACCATGATCGAACTGCTTCTCATGACCCTTGAAGCGGAGGAGCGGAACCGGGTGCTTGCCCTTTGGCAGGATCACGGTCCCTCTCTTGTCCGCTATGCCAAAAAGGAACTCGGTCCCATGTCGGACGATGCCGAGGATGTTGTCAGCGATGCCTTTGAGCGGCTGATGATCCATTACGAACGCTATGGGGATCGGACGGATGAACAGATAAAGGGGCTTTTGCTGCGTATGGTACGGAATCTCTGCGTGGACGCGCACCGGAAACGGAAACGTATCTCCGGAGCCATAACGACAACGGAAGCGGATATTGCTGACTGGACAGATTCAGTTGCCGATCCTTTGGAACAGACCGCCGAGGAGGTGGTCATATCGGAGGACAATATCCGACGGATGAAGGCGCTTATCCGCTCCCTTGCCCCTGCTTTGAGGGACGTCCTTCAAATGAGATTGATCGAGGACATGACAAACCGGGAGATCGCCGAAGAACTCGGGATCGAAGAATCCATCGTCCGACAGCGAATCAGCCGCGCGAGGAAAACGATTGCCGTCAAATGGGAGGAGGAAGAGAATGGATAAAACGAACGCGACGAACACGCTCGCGATGGACGCGCTGATGACCATTGCCCTCAAAGAAATCATCCGGGAGGACTGGGACGCCGTGACTTCAGCTTCGGAGGTGACGCCTCTCAGCCCAAGATTCAAAAGGCGGATGGAACGCATGATTTCATCCAGGGGCAGCAAAAAGCGGAATCGCAGCAGGCTGAAGCATATCGGCATCGGAATCCTTGTTGCCCTGGCGGTGTTCGCCATGCTCGGTATGGCGATCCCGCCTGTCCGGGAGGCTGTCATCCGTACAGTCTTCACATGGTACGACACGCATTTCGGCGTCCGGTATGAGACGGAAACTGACGAAGCCTTCCCGACCGTCATTGAAGAAGTGGTCCTCCCGACGTGGCTTCCGGACGGGTGGACATTGGAGACATCGTTTTCAGGCAAGGCGGGAGTCGAGCATATTCTGTCCGATGGGAACGGTAACTTCATCGACTTGGATCAAACAATCCTGCAGCCGGATCATGAAACGACTTGGTTTGACAACACAGACGTCGAGATCGAGACAGTTCTCCTGAACGGTCGTACCGAAGCGAAGTTGTTTTCCTACGCCGACGGGAGCTGTATATTGACATGGGCGGACCGGTATGTATTCATCCTGACGTCGTGGTCGGAGGAAAACGAAAACGCGGATGCATAGGTGCTTATTCGGATTGCGGACTCGATGAAATAGTATTGAAAGTCCAAAAAGAAGTCTATTTTCAAGAATGAATGAACAAAACTATCTGCCAGGTACGATCCGGGATCGAATACAAATTGATTCTGAGTGTGTTTTCCGGGAGGCATATCGATGAAACATACCTTTGCCGCGATCCTCTCCTGTTTGCTTCTCGTTTTCCTTCTGCCGCTTTCAGGATGCTCCCGTGAGACGGGACACTCCGGAGGCAGTCAGAACGAGGGAACAGAGGTCGGGAGCGGAACTGCTTCAAACAGTGTGATGCTGACGAACCGGTTCGAGGAAACGATCCGTTTTGCTCCCGTTGACGCCGCTGTCCGAGGGTCCATCTCCGTCTCCCCTTGGTATGACCGGGAGACGGGTACTCTGACTGTCTTCGGGAAACGAGACTCCCTTTATGGAGAACTGATCGAGCTGTCCTCCGGCGGCGAAATTCTTCGGGAAACGGAACTCCCGGCGGGCAGCGCAGGCAATGTTCTTTCCGGTGTCATCACGGAAGAGGCTTTCCTTTGGTGCGGGGAAGACGTGTTCCTTTGGGGCGGGATGCCGTATCCGAGCGGCGATATTTACTTTGAACGCTGTCTGAAGGACGGTACGGGATATTCCTCCGTGTGCGTTTCGGAGATATGTGGGGACGTCGATACGGATAAGGTGTTCGTCGCGGAAGGGAATGGCGTCCTTCTCTGGGCGGGTGGTGACCGTTTCCTTGCGTTTGACGAAGAGATGGAGCTTCTCTTTTCTCTGACCGTCACTGACGAGATTGTGGGAGCCGGGTTTCTGGCCGATGGTTCCCCCTCCTTTATCACACAGCACGGAGCGGATCATACGGTTTGGCGTGTGGATTCGGGGACCTATCGGGAAGAGGAATACGAGCGGGTTCCGGAGGTGTGCTATAAGATTATATACGCGGAAGGTGCGGACTTTTACTATCTCACGCGGGACGGGATTCATGGGATGACGGACCACCGAAATACCCTTGTCATGAGTAAAACAAGTTCCGGCTTCCGCGAAGAGCAAATGCTTCTTACCATGGCCGGACCGGACTGTGCGATTACTGCGGACTTTCTTTCGGCGGACGAGGCGTTTGTGCTTTGGGAACGAGCGGAGGATTTGGCGGTTTTGTCCGATCAGGAGTTGAAAGTCGTGTTCACAGGCTTGTACAGTCAATCTATCGATCGCGCCATCGCAGATTACAACCGTTCCCATCCGGAAATTACAGTAACGGTTATGAATCTGGCTGAAGGGGAGAGGACATTTTTCAGTCCGAATGCGGATAAGTTTATTTTCGAACTGGCTAATGGTTTTACTGATGCGGATCTGATTGTGACGACGCAAAGCAATTCTCTGATCGATGTCGTTTTGGCAAAGCATCTGTATCAGGACCTTACTCCCCGCCTTGAACAGGACGAAACGGTCAACAGGGACAATCTTTTCTCCGCTGTGCTGTCAACATTCAGGACAGAGGACGGAGAGATCTGGGGTCTGACCCCGTCCTTCTCTCTCGATACTGTCTCAGGACTCCGAAAGACGCTTGAGCCGTATTCCGCGGAGGGGAGCTGGACCCTTGACGATTTCTTTTCCTTCGCGTCTTCGCTGACAGACAGCGGGGATACGGCGCTCAGCAAGAATATCACGCAAGCGAACGCGGACATGATTCTCGGAAGCGGCGGATTCAACCGCTGGATCGATTACGAAGCGGGGATCTGTTCCTTTGCGGAGGAATCGTTTGGGCAATACCTGGATTTTGCCGCGTCGCTTCCGAAGGATTCCGACGAGCTGAAGCATCGTTATCCGTTTATCGAAGAACTGCGGCAGTTCGGTGCGCAGAACCTTTCCGACGCATGGAGAACGGGAAAGGCTGCGCTCGACTGTGGGAGCATCAACGGCGTTTACGATATGATCACACAGGAAATCAGATTCGGAACATGGGGGACGGACAATCTTGTGCGCATCGGTTATCCGTCTGTTTCAGAAGGATCGGAGGGGACTGTCTCCCTGATTTCCACCGAAGTATGCATCCTCACAAAATCCTGCCGTGATCCGGACGCGGCCTGGGATCTGATACGCACGTTTTTCGAATCGGAGTCTCTCATTGAATCGGAACGAACGCAGGAAAGCCGTTTCCCATCGCTGAAATCGCAGTTTGAGAAGACGCGGGAGGCATTCGGGAAATACTTTATCATGTACAAGCTGACAGCGGACGGGATCCCCTCCACCGCCATTCTGGATCGTGGAAGCGTAACTCCGGAAGAAGCGGCTCAGAGATTGGACGGACTGCTGATCGACGTCACGCCGGACTACCTCGACCGGGTATACGCGTTGTTGGACGGAGCGGCCGCAATCCCTGTCGCGGACTATACTCCGGCGGATGTTCTTGCCATCATTCAGGAAGAGATTTCCGCCTTTACGGGAGGGGGACAGAACCGGGAAACCTGCATGAAGAATATACAGTCCCGCGTGTCGATCTGGCTGGCGGAGCATCAGTAAATGACTTCAAACTGGAGGATACTATGAAACGCATTATTTCTTTACTGACGGCATTTCTTTTGTCCGTTTTGATCCTGCCCTTTGCCGCCTTTGCGACGGACGGCAGTCTTGCACACTTCATGAGCGATAAGCAAGCGCTGACCTTCACGGACGTTTCATCTGGGGACTGGTTCGCGCCGTACGTAAAGAGTATCTCGAAAACCGGCCTGATGATCGGCGTGGGCGGGAACCGGTTCGCACCGGAGTCAGACATCACGCTCGCCGAGGTCTATACCGTCACCGCGCGGATCCACGCGATCTATCACACCGGTTCTGCGGAGGCTGCTGACGGATATGACAATCAGGCGGACAAGCCGTGGTTTTATGGGTACGTCAAGTACTGCATGGATAATGGAATCCAGCCCGGTGAACCCGGAGATGTGACACAGCCTGCCTTCCGGATCGAGTGTGCATCTCTTTTATCCCGCGCCTTGCCGGTAAATGAACTAGCAGAGATCAACGCGGTTGTGGACAACGCCATCCCAGACCTGCCTTTCTTGCAGAACACCGAGAATGTGTACCGTCTCTACCGAGCAGGCGTGCTGACGGGAATGGACGAAGCCGGAAGCTTCTTCCCGGAATCGAAAGTCCGCCGCTCGGAGGTGGCCGCCATTGTCTCGCGCCTGATCGATCCCACGCTGCGGATGACCATGAGCGGGCTTGACGTCGCAGGGGGAGCCGACAGCTACGCCAGTCTGCGCAGACTGGAAACGCTCTTCTAT
Organism: uncultured Ruminococcus sp.; assembly: GCA_902782445.1. Classification (GTDB taxonomy): domain Bacteria; phylum Bacillota; class Clostridia; order Oscillospirales; family CAG-272; genus UMGS1696. The sequence continues at coordinate 72,947 of CACZNC010000001.1, read as the reverse complement.
GAGCAGAGCGCTGCGGTCGGAGGAATATCCGCGTTCAACAGGGAATATCAGGACATCACGTACAACATCGCCTATCTGGAAAAGCTGTACCACGGGGAAACCCCAATCATCGAAGAAGAACGGCTGAACGACTGGGTCAACAACATATTCCTGAAAAAAACAATCGACGAACAGAACGCCCTGCCGACGATGGTGCAGACCGTCCGGGAACTGGGCATTACCCGGGAGCAGTTGACCACGCTCAACGAGGAGCGGAAGAAACTGGGGGACGACATGATCCTGACGGACGAGTACATCGCCGCACTGTTCCTGGATGAAAACGATATGAAGGAAAAGCTGATAAACCCGACAGCGTACATGTTCGACGGAGCAATTTACACATGGGAGAAGATCGTGAGGATGACGCCCGAAGAACTGGCAGCAATCGGGCTTGACGAAAAAACGCTGAAGAACTATGTGGAACACGTGATCGAATACTGCGCCGAAAACAAGATCCTCGACGAGAAATACCTGCGGGCGTTTTGGGGGAACAACTGATCAACGACTTCTTCGCGGATTATCGCCAATCTGGTATCTTCCCCCACCCCGAACCTCTTCCCCTGCAAGCTGCCGTGAGATAATCGCCCACAACGCCGCCATGAACATGTACGTGGCTGGATCACTGCAATCTCTGTTAGATAGATCTGCGTGCATACGTATGCCATTTTGACGGCGGACTCCAAAGATTCTCACCGGATTCTTAGGCGGGGGATTTCAAAGGGGCGCTCCCCTTTGCCCGGGGTCATCCAATAGGGGGCGGGAGGCTCTCTGTTGGCCGGAAGAATCCAAAGAAACCGGAGGTTTCGTGGCAGAGGAATCCAAAGGGGACAGCGTTCCTTTTGGCACACGACTTTCCGTGAAAGTCTAGTGTGTTATACCTTTGGATCCCGCTGGGAGCGGAAAGGGGATGCGCGAGAGACGCAGAGTCTTTCCGATGACAGCAGAACGGAGGGGAATCGTGGGCGTGAAAGCCTGTGATTCCCCTCCGGGTGTGTGTAGGCTCGGACTCATGACGGAGGCATGAGTCACGACGCCGGGGGATCGAAAGGTATATACTCCCGCCGCGGCGACGTTCCCCCGTTCCCCTTATCCCGCCATTTCCCGACGCATCTCAGCCAGCGCGGTTCTTTCCACGGATTTTGCGATGGTTTCGGTAATCGTGAAATGCTCCGCGGTTTCCCGGACGGAATGCTCGTCCCCGTCGTCGAACCCGAAGCGGTAGCATAGATAGGTGCCGCTCCGCTCACCCACGTCGATCAGTGCGCGGTACAGGCGTTCGATCAGTTCCTTTTCCATGTAGATCTGCTCCGGCGACTGATGAAACGGATCGCCGACTATGTCCGGCATTTCGGCGAGATCGTCCCAGACCGTGTACCGCTGCCCCTCGCTGTACCGGGTTTCCAGTGCTTCGACGGTGATCCGGTCGGACAGCGCTTCCATGTCCTGCCGCTGCTGGCGGATGAGATCGATCACCGCGTGTCGGATTGCCGGCTTCGCATAGGTCAGGAAGTTCGCCCCGCTCTCCGGGTCGTACTTCGCTATGGACTTCCACATCCCGATCCGCCCTTCTTCAAGCAGGTCGTCATAGGTCAGCCCGATTTCCCAGGGCTTGATTCCAAACAGACCGAGCACGGACCGGACGGTCATGACGATGAACCCGGCGTTCTGCTCAATCAGGAGGTTGCCGGCTTCTTCGTCGCCGTTCTGAGCTGCGAGACAGAGCTCTTCGTTAGTCGTTGATTTGTCCATGAGCCGCCTTTCCGCCGAAGAGCTTCAAAAGGAAGATCAACACCCATCGGAACGGTTTCAGCAAGGTTTCCGATATGCCTTGACTCGTTGTGAGATACACGCACACCCGATCCACATATTCCTCCGGCGTCAGCTTTGGATCGCGGATGTCCCGCCCTTTCATGACCTCGGCGTACATTCCCCGCGTGATCTCCCGGCTCATCACCTGCGTCTCTTTCAGATTGTCCGAACCGTATTCCTTCTTGATTTCCCGGAGTGAGGCTTCAAAGGAACTTGTAATCCCGTTCAGCTCGTCCCGATGCGGATTTGAGATCCAGCTGTGGATTTCGTCCGCATCTTTTTTTGCGTCCGGGATTTTTTTCAACTGATTGCAGGCCAGTCCGTAAATCTCGTTCTGTGCTGCCACACCCCGGGCCAGGCGGTCTTCGAGGTACAGGGCAATCTGATCCGCAGTATCGGCGAAGCGGTCGTTCGTCAGCAGGCGGTTCACCACGTCGGCGTTGACCTTTCCTGTGTACAGGTTCCGCGCGGCGTCCACGGTCAAGCCGATCTCCCCGATGTCGTAATTCTTCCGTGCCGGATCGTTCACCACCCCGAGCAGGAAGTCCGTGGAGACTTCAAATTCCTTCGCCATGCGGACGATGGCGTCGGGGCTGATCTTGTCCGTCTTGCCGTTGATGAAGCGGCTGAGGGTCGCGTTGTCCACCCCGATCTTTTCTGCCAGATCCGCCTGCTTGATATGCCTTCTCTTCATCAGCTCCTGTAAGCGTTCCCTGATCGTGCCCGGAAGATAGTTTCGTTCATTCATTCTCGACAAATAGCCTCCTTCTTTGACTTTCAATATTATTATATCATGAACAAATTTCTCTGTCAAGAGATTTTCTTGTCATTTTGCGTCGATTTATCACGACTGTTAATCTTGATTTCTGAGTTGAATCCAGTGCTCCCGCCCTGAAATTGCATTTCTGCAATTTTCCGGGGAAGGATTTTTTCTTTTCTGCACTTCTGCCAAAATCTCCTTTTCGGGCGGATGGATTCCGTAAAGTGTATATAGACGGTGAAAAATCGTCGGAAAGGAGGATCGCATGACGATCTATGAAAAAGTGAAATCCGCCGTCACGATTAAGCAGGCGGCGGAGCGGTACGGACTGGATTTCGACCGCAAAGGGATGGCCCGGTGTCCCTTCCACGACGACCGGCACCCGAGCATGAAGCTGAATGAGGATTACTACTTCTGCTTCGGATGCGGTGCAAGCGGGGATGTGATTACCCTCACGGCAAAGCTGACGGGGCTCTCGCCGGGGGAGGCGGCGCGGAGACTCACGGAAGACTTCGGAATCGGGGGTAATTACCCCGTTTCTGTGATGGAACGCCTTCGGACGTACAAGGATACCCTCGATGAGGAACGTCGCTGTTTCAGGGTACTTACCGACTTTCTGGAACTGCTGCGAGGGTGGAAGGTACGATATGCGCCGAACTCCGAGGATGAAACTCCTCATCCCCGGTTTCTCGAAGCCTGCCGGATGATGGAGCCGGTGACGTATATGGTGGATCTTCTGATCGCCGCGGACACGAAGACGAAGCGTGAGCTTGTGAACAGCATGAAGGAGGAAGGAAAGATCGGGGAGCTTGAACAATATTTGGAGGGCATTCGTGAAAAAGAAGAAAGCATTGCGTGCAGATAATCCGGGGACGGAGGAAGAAACCGAAGAGGAGATCGTGGACGAGATGCTCCCGGTCTGGTATGACGGAAAGCACCTGTTCGAAACGCTCTTCTGTCATGACTATCTGGCGGATCACCCCATGATCTGTGTGAACGGCAGCTTTTTCACGACGGAGGGGCGGATCACGGACGAAGCCCGGATCGGAAAAGAGATGTACGATTTGCTGAAACCCTATGTCAGTACCGGAGCCGCGAAGAAGGTGAAGAACCTGCTGGACACCCTGCGGCTTGAAGCGTTCAGCCCGGATCTGCCTGTCCAGACGGACCGGCTCCATGTGGCCAATGGAACACTATTTCTCGACGGCATGAGATTCACGACGGACAAGGAGTTCTGCCGGAACCGCCTGCCGGTGGCGTACAATCCCGGCGCAGACCTGCCCGCGAAATGGATACTGTTTATTGAGGACCTTCTGGAATATGAGGATGCGATGACGCTTCAGGAGTATATGGGCTACTGCCTGATCCCGACAACCCGGGGCCAGACGATGCTTCTTCTCAAGGGCAGCGGCGGCGAGGGCAAGTCGCGGATCGGGATCGTGATGCGGGCTCTGCTCGGTGACAATCTGAAAAACGGCAGTATCGCCAAAGTGGAGCACAGTCCGTTTGCCCGGGCCGATCTGGAGCATGAGCTCTGCATGGTGGACGACGATATGCAGATGGAAGCCCTGAAATCGACGCACTATCTCAAATCCCTCATTACGGCGGAAATGCCGATGGATCTCGAAAAGAAGGGGGAGCAGAGCTATCAAGGCGAGATGTATGTCCGGTTCCTCGCGTTCTCAAACGGAGACTTGCAGGCGTTGTATGACCATTCCGAAGGGTTCTTCCGTCGGCAGTTGATCCTGTCGGTGAAGAAAAAGCCGGAAGGCCGGGAGGACGATCCCTTCCTCGCGGACAAGCTCTGCGCCGAGGCCGAGGGAATCTTCCTCTGGTGTCTCACGGGACTAAAGAGGCTGACGGAGAACGGGTTCCGGTTCACCGAGAGCGAGCAGACAAAGGCCAACCGGGAGGAAGCCCGACAAGATGCTGACAATGTGATCCCCTTTCTCCGTTCGGAGGGATATATCCGGCTCAAAGCGGACAGCACGATCCCCTCCGCCGATCTCTATGCGATTTACAAGCAATGGTGTGAGGACAACGCCATGAAGCCCTTGTCCGCCCGGACCGTGAGTTCAACACTCAATAAGCACGCGGCAGAGTTCCGGTTGGAACACGACAATCACATTATGAACCGCAAAGGCAAGCGGGTCAACGGATTCTGGGGGATCGAAGGTCTGATATCGCCTACAATGTTATGACGCTGGACTTTGATTTATCCATCCCATCCATCCCAAACGTCCCGAATCGGCGCGGTATATATGGGATGCTTGGGATGGATCTTTTGGAGTTCACGCCGGAACACAGTAAATACAAGGTTTTCACCGCTATACAGAGAAACCGTTTCATTATATCGAAAATCACAGGAGGAACCATTCATGAAAAACACAAACCATCCAACCATCCGTCCAAAAATCCATCCCGGCGCACGGAGCGAAATCAAGGCGCACATCATCCGCGAAGGGCTCACGATGCAGGAGCTTGTGGCGACTCTGGCTGAAAAATACGGCTGGAGTGATAGCGTATCGAATTTCTCTGCCAAATTGAGCCGGGATTCCATCCGGTATCATGAGGTCGTGGAGCTGGCCGACATTCTGGGTTACAGGATCGTCTGGCAGAAGAAGGAGGGGGATTGATGGGAAAGGCACAGTACGGAATCCTCCGGTTTGCCAAATACAAGGGACCGGAGATCGGACACATCGAAGCACACAACGAACGCACGAAGGAGCAGTATGCCAGCAATCCCGATGTGGACACCAGCCGGAGTCAGTACAACTTCCACCTTGTGACGCCGGATCGGAAATACCGGGCTGAGGCTGAAAGACAGATCGCGGAGGCCGGATGCAGAACCCGATCGGACAGTGTGAGGGTGGTCGAAGCCCTCGTCACCGCAAGCCCGGCGTTCTTCAAGGGAAAGAAGAAAGCAGAGGTCAAGGAATACTTCGCCTATGCGCTGGATTTCGTCAAAGCCCATCAGAGTGAGAAGACGATCATCTCCGCGGTGGTGCACATGGATGAGAAGACGCCCCACATGCACCTCTGCTTCGTACCGCTGACTGAGGACGGACGCTTGTCAGCAAAGGATATTGTCGGGAACAAGAAGAAGCTGATCTGGTGGCAGGACGAGTTCTGGAAGCACATGGTGAAGAAGTACCCGGAGCTGGAACGGGGAGAGAGCGCCAGCCAGACCGGACGGGAGCACCTTCCGCCGCGGCTGTATAAGGAGGCTGTACACCTGAACGCCCAGAGGGATCGGCTCATGGAGCTGCTGTCCTGGACGAACGCCTTCAACGCCAAATCCCGCGCCGCGGAGATCGCCGAGCTTCTGGACGAGTATATCCCGGGGGTGGAGAAGTTCAAGACAAAACTTCACAAGGCGGTCGAGAAAAACAAAGCCCTGACCGAAGAGAACGAAGAGCTGAAAGGCAGGCTCGCCAAAGCGGAGGATGCCGGGCGGGAGCGGATAGCCGAGAAGATGGAGCGGTTCAAGCGGGAGCAGGAGTACGCCGAGCTTTTGAAGACGGTGGAGAGGATCCCGAGGGAGATCCTGGAGGCGTATGCTCAGGGCAAAAACAGAGGAAAGGAGGAACGACGGCACGGTGCAGTGGAATGAGGATGTGTGGAGCGGATTTGCGGCTTTTCTGGCTGAAATGATCGAAAAGTATGCCGGGGAGATCGACCTTGACAGTCTTCCCGATCCGCCGAGGTTTAAGAAAGGATGCGAAGAAGAACGTATCGACTGTAAGAAAAAAACCAAACATTCTGAAAAAACACTTGAAAATGCCGAAATTTTATGATACAATATTCGTGTAATCGGTGTCCAAACCCGATTTTTGAACGAGGATAGCAGAGGAAAGCAGCGCTGCGTCAAAGGTATGATCAGGGAATGAGTTATGAACAACACAAAACAGAAAGTGTACATCTATACGAGAGTATCCACGACAATGCAGGTCGACGGGTACTCTCTGGATGCACAGAAAACCAGAATGAAAGCCTATGCTGAATTCAATGGTTTTGAAATCGTCGGCGAATACGAGGACGCGGGAAAATCCGGCAAATCCATCGAAGGACGGATGGAGTTCAACCGTATGATGGAGGACATCAAAACCGGGAAAGACGACGTGTCCTTCGTCCTCGTGTTCAAGCTGTCCCGTTTCGGAAGAAACGCGGCAGATGTGCTCTCCACTCTGCAGACCATGCAGGATTTCGGCGTCAATCTCATCTGTGTTGAGGACGGGATCGATTCCTCAAAAGACGCCGGGAAGCTGATGATCTCCGTGCTTTCCGCCGTAGCGGAGATCGAACGCGAGAACATCCGGGTTCAGACGATGGAAGGACGGATCCAGAAAGCCCGGGAAGGCAAATGGAATGGCGGTTTCGCTCCTTACGGCTACAAGCTGGAGAACGGCGAACTGATCGTCAACGAAGAGGAGGCCGAAGCGATCCGCATGATATTCGATCAGTATGTGCACACGGATTCGGGAGCGAACGGAATTGCCAAATATCTCGAAAACCATGGAATTCGGAAGATCGAACGGCAGAACGGCAAAAATCCGCTGTTTAACGCCGCTCTGATCCGCCGGATTCTGAACAATCCGGTGTACTGCGGAAAAATCGCATACGGCAGAAGGAAGACGGAAAAGGTGTACGGGACCCGCAACGAATACCACCTGGTCGAGCAGGACGATTATCTCCTTGTCGACGGACGTCATGAACCTATCGTATCACCCGAGGTTTGGGATGCCGCGCAGGTAAAGCTCCGTGTCATGGCTGAGAAATACGAGCACGTGAACCGGGGAAAGGACGAAAACGTTCATCTGCTGTCCGGGATCGTCCGCTGTCCCGTATGCGGCGCCGGGATGTACGGCAACAAATGCACGAAATACAAACCGGACGGCTCGAAATACAAGGACTTCTTCTACTATGGCTGCAAGCACCGCGATCTGACACGCGGACACAAATGCGATTACAAAAAGCAGATCAATGAAGAGGTGCTGAACGACGCGGTGACGGAAATTCTCATGAAACTGGTGAGCAACCCGGAGTTCGCCGCTCTGATGCAGGAAAAGATCAATATGAAGGTGGATACCGCCGCGATTGAAGAAGAAATAACCGCCCTCGAGAAGCAACTTCGTCAGCAGTATTCCCTGAAGGCAAGGCTGCTCGACGAGATCGATTCGCTCGATCCTGACGACAAACATTACACCAGGAGAAAAACAGATCTTGACGAACGGCTGTATAAGATGTATGATAAGATAGACGACACCGAATCCGAGCTTATCACAGCCAGAGCGAAGAAGATGTCGATCGAGGCGGAGAAGCTCACCGGAGACAACATCTACAAGATCCTGATTTACTTTGATAAGCTGTACTCCAAGATGTCCGATCTCGAAAAGCGAAAGATGATGGAAGCCCTGATCTCCGAAATCGAGGTGTACAAGGAAAGACAGCCGAACGGTCAGTGGCTGAAATCCATCACTTTCAGGCTCCCGATCATCAAGGAGGATATGATTTTGAGTTTGGACGATGGATCACACGTTGAGACGGTATGTTGCTTGAGCAAATATGTGTAAGGCCAAGGGACTATGTTGAGATAGATGTAAATGCAGAGGATTATTATAGGATCAAGGATTCTAAAAATGAGTCATAGAAAGTAAGTGCTATATGTTCTGAAAGGCATAAGATTTCTTTTGACATTCTAAGCAAAAGGGCGTTTTTGATGACTGCCCAATACAACAAATTATGAAAAGAGTGTGATGAATTGAAGAGTGCAAAAAGCGATTGGGTCCAGTTAGCAGAATACCCAGAATATGAAATTAGTCGTTATGGTCAATTGCGAAGTATAAAAACAGGGAGAATATTAAGCCTACAAAAAAATGGTGCTAATGGTGCAGTATTTAGAACTTTAGAAGATAAGAATGGAGAAAAGAAATCCAGACGCATTGACGAATTAGTCGCTGAAACCTTTATGCTCAATGATGGTTCTCATTCTTATACTGATTTAATACATCTTGATGGAAATGCTGATAATTGTTCCTTGGACAATATATCGTGGGACAATGGAGAGTTTGCCGCAAAAAAATATTTTGAAGAGACAGGCATCCAGAAACCCAAAGAGTATTTTATCTTTTATCCGCTAATAGAGTTTCCGGACAGTCAATATGAAATCAACAAAATGGGGCAAATTCGCAATAAGCTCACTCATAGAATAATCAATGGCACTTTGCACAATGGATATCGTGCGCATATTTTACGCATTGAAAAAAGAACTATCTTCCGATTAGCTCATATTATGGTTGCCAAACAGTTTATTCCAAATCCTGATGACAAACCGCTTGTTAATCATATCGACGAAGATCGATCAAATCCATGTATAGATAATTTGGAATGGGTTACAAAATCTGAGAATATTCTTCATGGGACTGCATTAGAAAGAGGCAATCTAGGAAGAAATAAGCCGATTAATGAATACAATCTTAATGGAAGATATATCCGAACTTGGAAGTCAATAAAACATCTATCGGATTTCTTTGATTCCCTATACCCTATTATTAAATCAAAAAGCCATAAATCATATTTAAATTATCTGTTGGGGAAGAACATCAAAGAAAGCATCGAAAAGAGAGTGTTTGCAAAGAGGATTTTCACATACTATGAAGGCGATTGCAATGATATGATCTTTAAAATCAGCAATGCAACACCAAGGAAGTATAAAGATTATTCACTTGATGGCATTGATGTTCCTCATGAATATTTAGCAGAAGATGTTAAAGACACCGTTGATTGTTTAGCCATTTTGCAAGCGATGCCATCTCAATTTACACTTAACAATTCACAAAAACAAGCCATCAGTTATGCAATAGAGTGTATAAAAAAGATTAAAGAGAACGAATCAGTAATGCATAGTGTGGTCTCTCTAATTAACGAATACACGGCGAAGAAAATATAATAGAATAATCTCAACATTTCTTTGTTGAGTGGTGGGCGATGAGTTTCCTTACACACAAAACGACGTCGAAATTGTTTGCTGCTTGTGCCGCCAGAAGAAGGACTTCATTTCTGTTCCGCATGAGGTCGAAGACACGGAACGTCTGAAAAACGGATAAAATCAACAAGCCAATCCGCTTTTTGAGGAGAAGACAAAAATGGATTATGCAATCGAGGACCTGACAAAAGAAGAAGCCGCATATATCGGCGAAAAGATCAATGAGATCGTGCCGCACGAAGTGGACGCGGAGGCCGAAGAATTCGTCCTCAAAGTCGAGAACGAAAACGGGGAGATCATCGGCGGCTGCATCGCGGAAGCATACGAATACCGCTGGGCGAGAGTCTTGCTTGAAGAGCTTTGGGTGGACGAACGCTGTCGGCATCAGGGGATCGGCTCCATGATCCTCCGGGAGGTGGAGCGGATCGCGCGTGAAAAAGGCTGTCGGGTCGTGACGCTGGGCACCGCCAGTTACATGGCGAGACCGTTCTATGAAAAACACGGCTACACGGTCTTTACGACGCTGAAAAAGGCAAACGGCCATACCGATTATTCCCTGGTCAAGTACCTCGACAGGGACACGCCGGACTATGTGCCGACCAACAACGGCGGCGCGCGGTTCCGGGTTTCCTTCGGCAATGAGGACGACGCGGACGCGATAGAGGCCGGCCTTGATAAATACGACGAAGCCTACGAGCCGAAATACGAGAGGGTCGGGCTTACCAAGAAGCTCGTTGACAGGGACGGCAGGTTAGCGGCAGGCATGATCGCGGACGTGAATAAAGGCGCGTATGGCTTTGTCGACGCGCTGTTCGTGGAAGAGCCGCTGAGACTGCGGGGGCTGGGCACTGCTCTTTTGAAGGAAGCGGAAGACTGTGCAAGGGAAAACGGCGCGTCCATGATCCTGACGACCGCAGGCGACTGGAACGTCGATTTCTTCAAAAAGAACGGCTATCTGCTCAGAGGCGAACTCGAAGACGTCCCGAAAGGGCATACCTGCTTCGAACTCTATAAAATGATCTGAACCGTTTGAAAATCCGATTGACGATCTGTTTCCCCGGAGGTATCGCCGTCCGCCCGATTCCGCCGCGAAACAGATATGGGAGCGCAGAATGGAACTGAGACTGTCCTTTGACTCGATCCCCGAGCAGTTCGACCGGTACCGGCCCCGGTATTCGGCGGAGCTCTTCCGGGATCTGATCGCGTATTCCGGGATCGGCCCCGGGAAATCCGCGCTGGAAATCGGCCCCGGAACGGGACAGGCGACGGATCCGGTCCTTGAAACCGGGTGCGATTACCTCGCCGTCGAGCTGGGGGAACACCTTGCGGCGAAAATGCGGGAGAAATACGGCCGCTTCCCGAATTTCCGGATCGTCCGGGACGACTTCGTCACCCACGATTTCGGGGGCATGACCTTCGATCTGATCTACTCCGCCGCGACGATCCAGTGGATCCCCGAGAAAACCGCGTTTTCCAAGACCTTCTCCCTCCTGAAACCGGGCGGGACGCTGGCGATGATACTGACCCGGGGCGACTACCGGACGCCGGACGAGGACCTTTATCAGAAGATCCAGAAGGTCTATTCCGCCCATTACAGGCCCGGGACGCCCTATCCCCACGGGTCCTTCCGCTACACCGCCGCGCCGGAATACGGATATGTCGGATTCGAAAAGCGGGAGTACGCGGGAAAGCGGATCTTCACCGCCGACGAATACGTCTCATACTGCGGGACCCACTGCGATCACATCGTGATTCCCGAGCCGGACAAAAGCCTGCTCTTCGAAGGTCTGCGGCAGGCCGTCCTCGACGCGGGGGACCGGATCGTGTTTCTCGACACCCACATCCTCTATCTGGCGAAAAAACCGGAGTGACTGTTTCAAAAGGAGGCACGGAAATGAAAGATCTTCTTCTGCTGGACGCGGGGAACTACGACGGCATTTCGGTGGAGATCCGCCGGACTGCGGTGCGGGGCGTGATTTTCATCGGCGGGCTCCTCCTCTTGAACGAGAGCAGCGACGGACTTCTGAAACTGCCCGGCGGGGGACGCGAAAGAGGCGAGCGGGACGCGGACACGCTGATCCGGGAGGTCCGGGAGGAGACGGGTTACAGGGTGATCCCCGACACCATCCGGGAGTTCGGCCAGATCGAGGAGATCCGCCGCTCCGACCGAAGAGAGAGGATCTGGCATCAGTTCAACCGGCTGTATTTCTGCGAAGTGGATCCGGTGCCGGGGGAGACCGCCTATTCGGAGAGCGAGAAGAAGCGCGGGTTCCGGGTCTGCCTGCTCCGTCTGGATGACGCCATCGAGCGGATCCATTCCCATCCATCCTTCTCGAAGAAACAGGACTGGAATCTCAGGGAATACCGGACCCTCTTGCTCGTGCGGGAGGAGATCCTCGAAGGACGGCTCTCTCCGAAGAATTGGGCGAGCTTTCAGGCGGGGGTATAAAGATGATCCGCTGCAACGTCGTCATGGTCTTCTCGCCAGAAGGGGACAGTCTTCTCTTCTGCCGCCGGACGCGGGACCCGTTCTGCGGCAAATTCAACATGGTGGGCGGACACATCGAGCCCGGGGAAAGCGACGAGGAGGCCGCCTACCGGGAACTCGAAGAGGAAAGCGGCATCGGACGGGACGATATCCATCTTTCTCACGTGATGGACATGATCTACCGCGTCACGGGGCTGGAACTGCAGATCTGGGCGGGCCGTCTCCTCCGTCCGGTCGAGCTGCGCGCTGAGGATCAGCCCCTCTTCTGGCTGAGCGTCGACGAAAACTATTTCGACGCCGAACGCTTCGCCGGGAACGGGAACATCGGCCACATCCTCCGGGAGGTCCTCGCCGCCGGGATCGCGGAAAAATAAGATGAATAACGAAAAAACAAGCTCCCCGGAATTCTGGTCCGGAGAGCTTTTCGTTTGATTCGGTTTCCTGTCCTGCCGGCTCACTCGTCCGCGTTTTCCCAGTTATGGTACACGTTCTGGACGTCGTCGTTGTCCTCGAGCTTTTCGAGCAGGGTGGTCATGTTCTTGATGTCGTTTTCGTCGGTGAGGGTGACGTAGGACTGGGGGATCTTGTCCTCTTCCGCGGATTCGATCTTGTAGCCGAGGGCTTCGAGGGCGTCCCGCACGTCCCGCAGATCGTCGACTTCGGTGATGATCTCAAAGGTCTCGTCGGAGGCCGAGAAATCTTCCGCACCCGCTTCGAGAGCCGCTTCCATCAGGGCGTCTTCGTCGGCGTCCTCGTTGTCTTCCTTGAGCAGGATGATGACGCCCTTGTCGTCGAACATGTAGGACACGCATCCGGTGGAGCCCATGTTTCCGCCGTACTTGTCGAAGGAGTGGCGGACTTCGGAGGCGGTGCGGTTGCGGGAGTCGGTGGCGGTCTCCACGATTACGGCGACGCCGGAGGGACCGTAGCCCTCGTACACGATCTCCTCGTACTGGACGGCTTCCGCTCCCATCGCCTTCTTGATGGCGCGGTCGATGTTGTCGTTCGGGACGTTGTTCGCCTTCGCCTTGGCGATCAGGTCGCGGAGCTTGCCGTTGGAATTGGGATCCCCGCCGCCCTCGCGCACGCAGATCGCGATCTCCTTGCCGATCTTGGTGAACACCTTACCCTTCTGGGCGTCGGTCTTCTCTTTCTTGTTCTTGATGTTGTTCCATTTGCTGTGGCCGGACATTGTAATACCTCGTTCTATTTTTCAATCAGATTTTTTCGGGAGTTTTCATGCAGATCAGCCGGAGGGCGGTTCTGAGAACGGTCCCGGCCGCTCTTGTCAGCCGCACGCGGAACCCTCTCGATTCCTCCGTCTCCGCCGTCACGATGGGGCAGTCGCGGTAGAAGTGGTTGAAGGCCGTGCAGACCTCGATAGCGTAGCGCGTCACCACGGAGGGCTCGTAGGAGTCAAGGGCTTCCTTCACCTTTTCGGGGAAGCGGGAGAGAGTCTTCAAAAGCTCCGCCTCGCTCGGATGGCTGAGGACCGCGCCTTCTTCCCGGATCCCGGCCGCCGCGGCTTTTTCGAGGATCGAGCAGGTCCGGGCGTAGGTGTACTGGGCGTAGGGACCGGTGGAACCTTCGAAGCTGAGCGCGGATTCAAGGGTGAAATTGATGTCCTTGATCCGGCTGTTATAGAGGTAGTTGAACACGATCGCGCCGACGCCCACCGCCTCCGCGACTTCTTCCCGGTTTTCAAGATCGGGATTCTTCTCGTTCATGACCTCGGTGACCTTCTCGACGGAGAGGCGGAAGAGGTCTTTCAGAAGCACGACGTTGCCGCTTCTGGTCGCCAGTTTCGCACCGTCCACCGAAACCGTTCCGTAGGGGACGTGGACGAGATCTCCGGCCCATTCGTACCCCATCAGTTCGAGGACCTTGAAGAGCTGGGCGAAATGCAGGCTCTGCTGGGAGGAGGTGACGTAGATGGATTTTGCGAAATCAAAGGTCTTTTTCCTGTATTCCGCCGCGGCGATGTCCCGGGTGTGGTAGATCGAAGAGCCGTCCTTCTTGACGATGAGGCAGGGCGGCATATTGTAATCGGAGAGATCGACGATCTGCGCGCCGTCGTCCAGCTTCAGAAGCTTCTTCTCCCGGAGCTCGTCCACGACGTCCTGTCCGTACCCGTTGCGGATATAGAAAGATTCGCCGGTGTAGTGCTCGAATTCGATGCCCAGCTGGCGATAGGTCTTCTTGTACTCGGCTATCGACACGTCCACGAACCACTGCCAGAGGGCGAGGTTCTCAGGATCCCCTTCCTCCATCTTGTGGAACTCGGTCCTGGCTTCATCCTCCAGGGCGGGATCCTTTTCGGCTTCCTCATGGAACCGAACGTAGAGGCGGACCAGTTCGTCGATGCCGATGCGCTCCACGGTCTCCCGGTCGCCCCATTTCCGGAACGCCACGATCTGCTTGCCGAACTGCGTGCCCCAGTCGCCGAGGTGGTTGACGCCCACGCAGCGATACCCGGCGAATTCATGGAGCAGTTTCAGGGAGTGCCCGATGACGGTCGTCCCGAGATGCCCGATGTGGAAGGGCTTGCAGATATTGGGGGAGGAATAGTCGAGCACGACGGTCTTCCCCGCGCCTTCGTCCGAGGAACCGTAGGAATCGCCCGCCGCTTCGATGGACGGCAGGACGCGGTTCAGAAGATAGTCTTCGCCAACCCTGAAATTGAGATACGGTCCGACGGGCTTCGCTTCCCCAAGGGGAAAATCCGCAAGGAGCTCCGCAAGGGAGGCGGCGATCTTCGGAGGGGCGTTCCGCATCGCCTTTGCCAGGCGGAAGCAGGGGAACGCAAGGTCGCCGAGGGTGGGATCGGGGGGATATTCGAGCCATGCCGCAAGTTCGGCCGCTCCGGGGGAAACTCCGGGGGAGAGCTGATTGATCGCCTCGTCGAGGGCGGCCGCGGTCTGTTTCTTGAAATACTGCATACTATCCTTTATTCCGCATCGGGTGTGATTTTGATCTGGGGATCCATCTTCTTCTGGTGTTCGTCGAGGATGGTGTGGATCTTCTTGACGGGGTTGAGCAGGGTGCTGATGGACTGATCCTTGTTGAGGGTGTCGATGATGATGGCGACGTATTTGCACATGTTGACCTCGGCGTACCATTCCTTATCGAGCAGGCCTTCGGGACGGTAGATGAGGTTCGTGGTGAAGCACTTGGTGAAGAGGCCCTCCTCGTAGGCTTTGTCGAAGAGGTCGAAACCGTTGGTGAAGAGGCCGAAGGAGACGAAGAAGAAGATCCGCTTCGCGCCCTTGTCCTTGATCTGACGGGCCACGTCGATGATGGAGTCGCCCGAGGAGATCATGTCGTCGATGATGATAGCGTCCTTGCCGTTCAGATCCTTGCCGAGGTATTCGTGGGCCACGATGGGATTCTTGCCGTTCACGACATGGGCGTAGTCGCGCCGCTTATAGAACATGCCGAGGTCCAGCCCGAGGACGGTGGCGTAATACATCGTGCGGGACATCGCGCCTTCGTCCGGGGAGATGATCATGATATCGTCGTTCGCGAGGGAGATATCGGGGACCGCGCGAACGAGGGCTTTCAGCATCTGATAGGTCGGGCGGATGCTGTCGAAGCCGGTCAGCGGGATGGCGTTGGACACCCGTTCGTCGTGCGCGTCGAAGGTGATGATGTTCGAGACCCCCATCGCGACGAGCTCCTGCAGCATGATCGCGCAGTCGAGGGATTCTCTCGCCGAGCGTTTGTGCTGCCGGCCTTCGTACAGCATCGGCATGATGAGGGTGATCCTCTTGGCCTTGCCGGCCATTGCCGCGATCGTCCGTTTCAAATCCGCGTAGTGGTCGTCCGGGCTCATCGGAACTTCCTTGCCGAACATGCGGTATGTAACGCCGTGGTTGAAGCAGTCGCAGATGATGTACACGTCGCGGCCCCGCATGGAGGAGTGGATGATCCCCTTCCCCTCGCCCGAGCCGAACCGGGGACAATCTGCCGTCGTGACGAAGGTCGCTTCGTCGTCTCCGTGCCTGCGCCATTCCTTCAGGTAGAAGTCCACCTGATCGATGAACTGTTCGCAGCCACGCATACCGATCACCATCAGTTCGCCGAAGTAGCTGTCGCTCATAAGACACCCCTCTATGATAGAAATTGACATTCTGTGCCGGTTTCTTCAAGAATATTATAACACAGATCCGGGCTTTTTTGAATCAAATCGGCGAAATTTCGCGTCCGCAATCAGCGACAAAATCGGCGGATTCCGACGCGGATTTTTCGTTCAATCTGACAAATACTTATCCCCGATACGAAGATTCCGCCGTTCTGCGGAATGAACGGAGCGCTTCGGCCATATCCGGCGCACGGAAAGAGGCGGTCCCCACGACAAAGATATTCGCCCCCGCTCCCGCCGCCTCCGAGACGGTAGAAGCTCCGATCCCCCCGTCCACCTGGATCCCGCAGGAGGGATTGACCCGGTTCAATGCCTCCCGGACGGCGCGGACCTTCGGCATCATGTCTCTCATGAACTTCTGTCCGCCGAAACCCGGCTCCACCGTCATGATCAGAGCCATGTCGATGAGTTCGAGATAGGGGTCGAGGTCCGAGGCGGGCTGTTTCGGGCGGAGAGCCGCGGCCGCACGCATCCCGGCGGATCGGATGGCTTTCAGGGTGTCCCGCACCGTCTCCCCGTCCGTGTGGTCCGTGTGGATCGTGACGGAAGCCGCTCCCGCCTCAGCCAGCCGGTCGACGTATTTCTCCGGGCAGACCGTCATCATGTGGACGTCAAGGGGGAGTTTCGTGAGGGCTCCGATGGGGGAGATCACGGGAAAGCCGAAGCTGATGTTCGGAACATACACCCCGTCCATGACGTCGCAGTGGAGCCAGTCCGCCCCCGACGCCTCCGCCCGGCGGATCTCGTCCTCCAGATGAAGGAAGTCGGCCGCCAGAAGGGACGGAGCCATTTTGATTTCCATGAGTCAATGCCTCCGAAAAAGTTTTTCTGTCTGATCCTTCCGATATCTTTGCCGAAGGACGGGCGGATCGGAAGAATCCCCGAAAGGATGTCAAAAAGGCGGGCGGATCCCGTTTTCCCTTTCGGGACCGAACGCGGGAACCGCGCATAAGCTGGATCCGACGGGGTTCTCCCGTCCCGAATCAGATCCCGTCCGTCGGTCGGCACGAAGGATGTAAAAACAGAGGACGTCGGAAAACCGGGCTGCGCCGGCGGACTGACGGCCGGAGCGGAATGGGGAGACCCGGAAGGCTCCGGCTTTTGTTTTCGGACTTATTCCCTCCCGTCCTCCGCGAGCAGGCAGACCGCGTGGGCGGAGATGCCCTCTCCCCGGCCGGTGAAGCCCATGTTCTCCTCCGTCGTGGCCTTGATGTTGATCCGGTCCGGCGGGATCTCCAGCACGGAGGCCAGCTTTTCGCGCATGGCGGGGAGATAGTCCTTGAGCTTCGGCTTCTGGGCGATGACGGTCATGTCGGCGTACTCGACGCGGAATCCGCGCTTTTTCAGGCAGTCCCGGGCGTCGGCGAGCAGAAGGCAGCTCGAGATCCCGCGGTAGCGTTCGTCCGAGGGGGGATAGTGTGCTCCGATATCCGCCTCCCCCGCCGCGCCGAACAGAGCGTCGATCAGGGCGTGGATCAGCACGTCGCCGTCGGAATGGGCGAGAAAAGCTCTGTCAAAGGGCACCCGGATCCCGCCGAGAGCCAGGGAATCCCCCTCGCAGAAGCGGTGGGCGTCGTAGCCGTGTCCGATCCTCATGCCTTCCCCTCCGTCTTCTCCGCTTTCCGCGCCGCAAGGATCGCTTCGGCCAGCAGAACGTCCCGCGGATAGGTGATCTTGATGTTGAGCGGCCCGCAGTCCACCAGCCGGACTTTGAAGCCCACGTGTTCGCAGAGGGAGCAGTCGTCGGTGCCGGAAAAATGCTCCTTCGCGCAGGTATAGGACGCCGCCCGGTAGATGTCCGCTCCGAAGATCTGCGGGGTCTGGACGAGCCAGGTGTTTTCCCGTTCCAGCGTTTCGGTGACGAGATCCGTTCCGTTCGTCCGCTTGATGGTGTCGGGATTCCGGCAGGCGGCCGCGGCGGCTCCGTAAAGGAACGCGGATTCGAGGACGGCTTCCAGCATCTCCGGGGTGCAGAGGCAGCGGGCCGCGTCGTGGATGGCGACGAAATCCGCGTCGGGGTTGACGGCGTCGAATCCGATCTTCGCGCTCTCCTGCCTTGTGTCTCCCCCCGCGAGGACCCGGGCGGCTTTCGTGATCCCGGCTCCCCTCAGAAGATTCCGCACGCCGGGGACGTCGGTCTCCCGGGTGACGACGACGATTTCCGAAATCTCCTCCGAGGCCTCGAACAGCTTCGCGCTCCGGATCAGCACGCTTTCCCCGGCGATCTCGTAAAACTGCTTGGCCGTATTGTCGCTGAACCGCTTTCCGCTTCCCGCCGCGAGAAGGACGGCCGATACGAACCGCTTCTTCTCCGTCCGCC
Source organism: uncultured Ruminococcus sp. (assembly GCA_902782445.1). Classification (GTDB taxonomy): domain Bacteria; phylum Bacillota; class Clostridia; order Oscillospirales; family CAG-272; genus UMGS1696. The sequence goes on along the minus strand of CACZNC010000001.1, from coordinate 54,405 downwards.
GGATGAGGGAGTACCATTTACCCATGCCGCACTCCGATCTCTCATGATGTTTTCTCTATTATAACATAAATCCCGCCGGAGGGGAAGCGGCCCGCGGAAGTTTTTCGCATTTGCGCCGAAAAAAAGCGAGTCTTCCCCGCCCCGGTTGATTTTGGCCCTCCGCTGTGGTATAATGGAGCAAATCAGAATCCCCCGGAGGATCATCATGACATACGAAGAACTCGAACCGAAGAAGGTATTTTCCTATTTCAAACAGCTTTCCGCCATCCCGCGCGGATCCGGCAACGAACGGGCGGCGGCGGAATTCGTCCGGGACACCGCACTCTCCCTCGGACATGAGGCGGAAATCGACGGCGCGAACAACGTGCTCATCCGGGCGAAGGCAACTCCCGGATACGAGGACAAAGCGCCGGTCCTGTTGCAGGGGCACCTCGACATGGTGTGCGAGGCGAACCGGGGGACGAAGCACGATTTTCTGAAAGATCCCATCGAGCTCGTCCTCGACGGCGAGATCTTACGGGCGAACGGCACCACCCTGGGCGCGGACGACGGCGTATCCGAAGCCACGGCGCTGGCGATCCTCGCGTCGGACGACGTCCCCCATCCCGCCCTCGAATGCCTCTTCACCACGGACGAGGAGAACGGCATGACGGGGATGCGGGAATTCGATCCCTCGAAGCTGACGGCGCGGCGTCTCATCAACATCGACTCCGCCGGGGAGGGCGAGGCGACGGTCTCCTGCGCGGGCGGGGTCCGGTCCCACATCCTCTTTGCCGGGGAAAAGACGCCTCCGGACGGCGGATCATCCGTTCTGCATATCGAGGTCGCGGGTCTGGCGGGCGGCCATTCCGGCGAGGACATCCACCTCGGACGCAAGAACGCCATCGCCGAGACTGCGCGGATCCTCTGGGCGGGATCGAAGGCTTCCCCCCTGCGGATCGTCTCCTTCGCGGGCGGGAACCGGGACAACGCCATCCCCCGGGAATGCTCGGCGGTCGTCGCGGTCCGGGATCCCGGGGCCTTCCGTGCCGCGGCGGACGAAGAGATCCGTAAAATCGCCGCGGAATGCGTGCCGGAAGACGGGAATTTCCGGGCAGAGATCGAATCGGCTGAGGCGGGACCCGCGTTCGGCTGCGAAAGATCCCTCGATCTGCTGACCCTTTTGCGCAATCTCCCGAACGGCGTTCACGGCATGAGCAAAGCCGTCCCCGGACTGGTGGAGACCTCCTCGAATCTGGCGGTGGTGCGCGAAGAGGAGGACGGGATCAAAATCGTCGTGTCCTCCCGTTCCTCCGTGGAATCGCGCCTCGACGACATGCAGAACCGGGTGGAATGCGCGGCCCATCCCGCAGGAGCCCAGGTCTCCCATGCCGGCCGCTATCCCGGATGGGACCCCATGAGCGATTCTCCCCTCCAGAGGCTGTACCGGGAAACATGGAAGGACTGCTTCGGCACGGAGGCAAAGATCGTCGGCATCCACGCGGGGCTCGAATGCGGACTTCTCAAAAGCAGGATCCCGGACATGGACATCATTTCCATCGGACCGGATATCCGCAATCTCCACTCCCCGGACGAGACCCTGAACGTCGGATCCCTCTCCCGTCTGTACCGGCTGGTCTGCGAGATGCTCCGGCGCATGGCATGAGGGCGGCTCTCGCGGCGGTTTCCCTGATCGACGGGGACGTATCCGGCAATCTCGCCCGGATGGAGAAAGCGGCCCGGGAAGCGAAAACATGCGGCGCCTCCCTCTGCGTCTTCGGGGAATGCGCCGTTCAGGGATTCAACGCCCTCTCATGGGAGTATGAAGCCGACCGGAACCGGGGGATCTCCGCCGATTCGGAAGCCTTCCGCCGTCTCTGCGCTCTCTCCCGCAGGATCGGGATCGATCTGCTGTTCGGATATATCGAACGGGACGGGGACGCGCTCTATTCCTCCTGCGCCCTGATCGAGGACGGGATCCCGACGCGGAACTACCGGCGCGTCTCCCGGGGGTGGAAGGAGTTCCGGCGCACCGACTCCCATTATCGGGAGGGGGACGGGCCTCTCATCTTCGACTACCGGGGGATCCGCTGTCTCGCCGCCCTCTGCGGGGATCTCTGGGATTCCACCGCTCCTCTCTTCCAAAACACGGGCGCGGATCTTCTTCTGTGGCCGGTCTATATCTGCTATTCCCCGGAAGAATGGGAAAACGGGATCCGCCGGGAGTACGCGGAAAAAGCTGCCGAATTTGCTCCCCGCGCGCTGCTGGTGAATTCCCTATGCCGGATCCGCACACAGAACGGCGGAGAGGAGACCGACGCATGGGGCGGATGCGCCTGCTTCGAAGGAGGGAAAACGACCGCTTCCCTTCCGATGGACAGGACCGGGATCCTCTTCGCGGAACTGTGAATCCATTCTCCCTAAAAAAACGATCCTCCCGCAGGCAAAACGGGAGGATTTATTCTGTCACAGTTTCATCGCGCGCTCGAGGAAACGGCGGTACCGGTCCTCGTCGGCGGGGATCCTGCCGGATTCGAAAAAGCGCACGGAGCCGGAACCGGGGACTTCCCGGACACAGATCAGATCCGCCAGCCGGTTGACGGTGCCCTCGTTCCCGTCGATCACGTCCGCCCCGGGGAAAGCATCCCGGAACAGTTCGCGGTAATAGACGAAATGGGTGCACCCGAGGACAACGGCGGCAAAGCGCTCCCCTTCCAGTCCGGCCGAACGGATCACACCCCGGAAGGATTCTTCGTCGAAGCGTTCGGATTCCGCCAGAGTGACGAGATCCGGAAGCGGCACGAGAACGGGGGAGACGGGACCCCAGAAATACCGGTCGATCAGGGTGTGGAGCTTTTCCCCGGAGATCGTGAGGGGGGTCGCGCAGACGAGGATCCTTCCCTCCGGGTGGCCGAGGGCTGCCGGTTTTACAGCGGGTTCCATCCCGACGATGGGGAACGGGAACGCGGCGCGGAGAGGACGGATCGCCATGCTGGTCGCGGTATTGCAGGCGACGACGACGGCCTGCGCACCCTCGTCTTCCAGAAACCGGACGGCTTCGGAGGTATACCGGACCACCTCTTCGGGGGTCTTCGTGCCGTAGGGGACCCGGTCCGTGTCGGCGTAGTAGAGAAAATCGGCGGAAGGGAGTTTTTTGACCGCCCTCGCCAGCACGGTGATCCCGCCCGCGCCGGAGTCCAGAAAACCGATTTTCGTTCGCTCAGTCAAGATAAAGATCCTCTTTTCGTCTTGGTGGTACTTTCATTCTAGTGGGGAAAACGCGGCTTCTTGAAATGAAGCCCTGCTGAACAAGTTCAGCGGCAAGAACTTCTGAAACGGTCAGGACTAGGTCACACCAATAACGTGCAGTTGAAACCTTGCCACACCAATAAAGCTATCCAACCATATCAGAGTTATTGTACGCGAGCTCACGACAAGGTCGTTCGCCTTCTGCATCTTGCGATCGAAACCCATCCAGTCAGCTTTTTTCAACTGAGAATAGTATGACCCCGTCATGAGAAAGGCGGGAGAATGAAAAAGCGGAGGCCCGCAAAAAAAGAAAAAAGCTAGTGGAGGGGATTGAACCCTCGACCTGCTGATTACGAATCAGCTGCTCTACCACTGAGCCACACTAGCTTGTGCCGAACGAATTCAGCCTTGTCATTATACACTACTTCCCCCGATCTGTCAAGGGCTTTTTCAAAAATCCCCGGGAGAAATCGGGGGATTTTCGCCTCTCCGCCCGTGAAAAAAGGAGCCGCGATGAAAACACGGCTCCCGGACGGGATTCAGAATCTTATTCCTTGTCGTCGGTCAGATCGGAAACGACTTCCTCGACCTTGTCGGCGGCGTCCTCGGCGATCTCTTCAGCCTTCTCGGCGGCGTCTTCCGCTTTTTCGGAGACGGTGTCGGCGATGTTGGCAAAGAATTCCTCGGCCTTGTCCTTCGCTTCCTCAAAAGCGTCGGTCACGCACTCGGCGGCGTCTTCCGCGCACTCTTCGGCGGTGACTTCAACCTCGGGGGCGACTTCCACGAGGGTCTCCTGCTTCGCGCCGCAGACGGGGCAGAAATTGACGTTCTGGTCGATCTCGTTCCCGCAGCTCTCGCAGATGCGGATGTTGCGGAGCTTGGCGATCTGCTTGGTGTAGGACGCGATGTCAGCCTTGAGCTTGTCGGCCTTCATGATGAAGGCGGCGATATCGCTGGTGCAGTCTTCGCCGCTGCGCTCCGCGGTGTAGAACAGACGGCCGATCTCTTCGTAGACGGAGCTGAGCTTGCCTTCGGAGGACTTGACGGCGAGCTTGAGCTTGACAAGATTCGTGACCTCGTTGGTCTTCTTCATCGCGCGGTCTGCCACGCCGGTCGCGCTGCGCTTGATTTCGTCAAAATTGATATTTGCCATGTCGGATTCCTTTCTGGTATGTTTTGTTCTTACCCTCTTATTATACACGCAAATCGTTTGGATGTCAAATTAAAACTCCATGAAAAACGCGTTAAAATGTAAATATTTCCGCACCCCGGTGGAAATTCGCTCCGAATGGATCTCCGCCGTCCCGGGCATACTGGGGAGGAAACGAAACCGGACGGGGAGGATCCAATGACCGGAAAACTGTATGCGCGGTATGCGGACGCGCGGGCGAAAAAATCTCCGCTTCTCAAAGACTGTATCAAGGCGTGGGGGATCGGAGGAGGGATCTGCGCTCTCGGCGAGGGAATGCGGAGGGTCTTTCTCTCCTTCGGGGCGGACGCGGACACGGCGGGGCTTTGCGTCTCGCTGGTTCTCATTGTTCTCACAGCCTTTTTGACGGGACTCGGCGTTTTCGATAAGATCGCGAAGCACGCGGGGGGCGGGACCCTCGTACCCATCACCGGATTTGCGAACGCGGTGTCCTCGGCGGCTCTCGACAGCAAGAGCGAGGGATTCGTCACGGGAGTCGGCGCGAAGATCTTTACGGTGGCGGGGCCTGTGATCCTGTACGGGACCGCGGCGGGGGTGATCTACGGGCTGATCCTCTGTCTGATCGGGGCGGTCTCGTGATCCTGCTCACTGGATCGGCATGACGGTGAAGCAGTTGTTGATCCAGCGTTCGTGGCCCAGGCTCGGGCGGTTGACGTATTCGCCCTGGTAGACCATCGCGGTGGAGCTTCCCCCGTCGAGCATGGCGGCGTTGACGGCTCCCTCGGCCAGCATCACGTCCTGAAGCACGTCGAGGTCGCACCCGATGCTCCAGTCCGCCTGCCGCCCGTCGATCACGAGCAGGAGCATTTCGCCGCTCGCCCGCTGTCCGATGGCGGTCCGGGGGGCGATCCCCCATCCGCCGGATCCGTTTTTCACCAGTCCTTCCCCGTTGACGACGAGGAAGGGGGCGAAGCTGACCGCGCTGACGATCCGGTTCGAGAGCGCCCATTCCGCGGTGCAGTGGCGCAGGACCAGAACCCCGTCCGCATTGATGCCGATCATGTTGTAGACGGTCACATCGTCGGGGACGGTGGGGCAGACCAGCTGTCCCTGTTCGATGATGAGCCCGCCCGGGGTGCCGCCGTTGGAATCGTAGTTCAGTCCGTCCTTGAAGCCGCCCCCGTTGATCCCGGCGATCGCTCCGACATTCTTCACCATGGTCATGACGTTCTCACCGCAGACCCACTGCTGGGAGGTATCCGTCACCCGCACCCGGGTCGGGTCGGTCACGAGCATCATATATCCCCGCCAGGTGAGCCCGGAGACGGATTTCAGATAGATCCCCTCCTCGAGCTTTTCGTAGCCCTCCGCCAGCAGGGAATCCGCGTTCTTCGCCGCTCTTGCCGCCTCCGCCGCTTTTGCACCGGCCACGTCCTTCGCGGGAGACGCTGAGATCTTGTCGACGGCGTCGGGCAGGCCCTTCGTCGGATCTTCCGGGGGGAGTTCCTCTGCGGGAGGCCCCTCTTCCCTTTCCGCGGAGGCCAGGGCGCCGAGGACCAGGATCGCGGCTTCTGGGAGCGGTCTGCTCTCCCAGGGACCCGTCTTCTCCGGCTCGGGTTCGGGAGACACTTCTTCCGCGGGTTCCGTTTCGGGCGGTTCGGGAGCTTCTGTTTCCTCCGGCTCCGGTTCGGCGGGCTCCGGTTCGGCGGCATCGGGGAGAAGATCCCCGTCGTCCGGCGGTACCGCTTCCTCTTGTCCGCTGTCGGAGGACATGTTTTCGAGAGCCCGTCTCATGGCTTCCTCCGCCGCGTCTTTCATGGCGTCCGCATCCCCCGTTCCGCCCGTTTTTTCGGGGATGGACGAGGAGGAGGGCTTTTCCAGCGTGAGCAGTTCGGAGTCGTACCCCCGGTCGTCCACCGAGTTGTCGGCGAGGACCTTGTCGATCTTCTCCTGAGAAAAGAAGGCGGTCGCCAGATACTGGTGGGACATCGTCCGCATGGCGGAACAGATCCAGATCGTCTGGAGTTTCGGGGACAGGCCCGCGATGATCAGGAGCCAGAACGAAAGCGCGCCGGCCGCGGCAAGAGCGGCGACGGAAATGCCTAAAATCGAAAGGACACGGACTGCTTTTTTCATCTCCTGCCTCCTCCCTGATGCTGTACCGGTCCTCCCATCTGCAAGAAAAACCGGTTTCTTCGTTTTAGACGGCGGGTTCCCCAAAAAAGTTCCGTGTCCCGATCCATTTCTGCCTGTTTTCGGTCAGGCGTTACCCATGATCTTTCTGTCGATGGCGGCGGCGGCGGTCTTGCCGGCTCCCATCGCGAGGATGACCGTAGCGGCTCCAGTCACGGCGTCCCCTCCGGCGTACACGCGGTCCCGGGAGGTCAGGCCGTCCTCATCCGCGATGATCCCGCCCCACTTCGCGCATTCGAGCCCTTCGGTGGTGGACCGGATCAGCGGGTTCGGGCTTGTGCCGATGGCCATGATCACGCAGTCCGCGTCGAGGCGGAATTCCGAACCTTCGATCACGACGGGGCGGCGTCTTCCGCTCTCGTCCGGCTCCCCGAGGCCCATCTTCACGCAGGTGATGCCCGCGCAGTTCCCGTTCTCGTCGGCGAGGATCTCGGTGGGATTGGAGAGCAGGTGGAATTCGATGCCCTCCTCCTTCGCGTGCTCCACTTCCTCGGCTCTGGCGGGGAGCTCCGCTTCGCTCCGGCGGTAGACGATGGAGACGGTTTCCGCTCCGAGCCGTTTCGCGCACCGGGCCGCGTCCATCGCCACGTTCCCGCCGCCGACCACCGCCACGTTCTTCGCGTGGGCGATGGGAGTGTCCGAATCCTCGCGGTAGGCCTTCATGAGATTGACGCGGGTGAGAAATTCGTTGGCGGAATAGACGCCGCAGAGGTTTTCCCCGGGGATCCCCATGAACCGCGGCAGTCCGGCTCCCGTGCCGACGTAGACCGCCTCGAAGCCGTCTTCCAGCAGCTCGTCGATGGTGAGGGACTTGCCGATCACCATATTGGTCTCGATCTTGACGCCGAGAGCGCGGAGGGTGGAGATCTCCTTTTTCACGATGGCCTTCGGGAGGCGGAATTCCGGGATCCCGTAGACCAGCACGCCGCCGGGAGTGTGGAGGGCTTCGAAGACGGTGACGTCATATCCGGCTTTGGCGAGATCTCCCGCGCAGGTCAGGCCGGAAGGACCCGACCCCACGACGGCGACCCGGTGTCCGTTCGGCTCCGGCTTTTCGGGGAGGGCGTCGGAATGGGCGTTGTGCCAGTCGGCGGCGAAGCGTTCGAGACGTCCGATGCCGACGGGATCGCCTTTGATGCCGCGGACGCATTTCGCCTCGCACTGGGTCTCCTGGGGGCACACGCGCCCGCAGACAGCCGGCAGGGAGCTCGAATCCGCGATGATTTTGTACGCGCCTTCGTAATCCCCTTCCGCGATCTTCTTGATGAAGTGTGGGATTTTGATGTTCACGGGACATCCCGAAACGCAGGGCATGTTCTTGCAGTTCAGGCAGCGCGCCGCCTCGTCGAGAGCAAGCTCTTCCGTGTAGCCCAGCGCCACTTCCTCATAGTTGTTCCGGCGGATCTCGGGGGACTGGGAGGGCATTTCGTTCTTTTTCAGGCTCATGTTCGGCATTTCAGTTCACCCCCATTTTCAGAAGATTGCATTCCCGCGCGTGTTTCTCGAAGGGCTTGTACATCGCGCCGCGCTTCATGGCTTCGTCGAAGTCCACCTCGTGGCCGTCGAAATCGGGGCCGTCGACGCAGGCGAACTTCATCTTTCCGCCCACGGTGAGACGGCATCCGCCGCACATGCCCGTCCCGTCGATCATGATGGGATTCATGCTGACGACGGTTTTGACGCCGAACTCCTTCGTGAGCTGGCAGACGAATTTCATCATGATGACCGGGCCGATGGCGATGACCTCGTCGTACTGCTCACCGCTCTCGATGAGGGCGCGGAGGGCGTTCGTCACGAGTCCCTTCTCTCCCCAGCTGCCGTCGTCGGACATGGGGACGAAGCGGTCGGACACCCGGCGGAAATCGTCTTCGAGGATCACGAGATCCTTCGAGCGGAAACCGACGACGGAGTGGACCTCGCAGCCCTGTTCGTGGAGCTTCTTCGCCACGGGGTACGCGATGGCGCATCCGACGCCTCCGCCGACCACCGCGACTTTTTTGAGCCCTTCCGTCTCCGTGGGTCTCCCGAGGGGACCGGCGAAATCCGCGATGAACTCCCCGGCCTCTTTTTCGGCGAGCTTGTCCGTCGTCGCGCCGACCTTCTGGAAGATGATCGTCACGGTCCCCGCCTCCCGGTCGTAATCGGCGACGGTGAGGGGGATGCGCTCCCCTTCCTCGTCCACGCGGAGGATGATGAACTGCCCCGCTTCCGCTTTTCTTGCGACCCAGGGGGCCTTTATGTCCATTCTGATCACGGTGGGATTCAGAACGGTCTTCGATACGATTTCATACATGATCTGTTTCGGCCTCGTTTCCCGATGGTTTCCCGCGCCTGACGCACGGCGGGAGGATATCCCCTTAAATGTATATTATATCACGCAAATTCCGGTTTGTAAAGGTGTAAATGGCACGAAAAATGAATAATGATGCGCCGCCCTTGCTCCGATTCGACCAAAGAACGGCCCCGTCCAAAAAGAAGGAGCGGCGTCCCCCGGGTAAGGGATCCCTGCCGCTCCGAATTCTCTTTACTGTCCGTTGAAGGTCTCGTCGAGCCAGAGGATGCGGTCGCCGAGCCATTCTTTCAGATAATTCACATGGGCCTCGGCGGAACTCAGGGCCATGACGTGCTCGGGCTCCTGATTCAGACGGCGGCCGAAGATGGGCCAGCGTTCGAAATTGTGCTCGAAGGACGCCCGGTTGATCTCCCAGGCCCTGTCGATCTCAGCGAGCATATTGTCGAAGAGTCCCGCTTCCTTCAGGCTGTTCCACCGCTCCACGACCAGGTCGTAGAACCATCCGCGCTCGAAGAGTTCGATGTACCAGTGGTTTTGCTGGCCGAAGCCGTTGTTCTTCCCGGCGTAGAGCTTCTTGTAGCTGCCCGCGTCGAGGCGCATGTCGTTGCCCATCGCCAGATCGAAGTCCCAGGAGGGGCCGAGGAAGAGCTTGCCGTCCTTCCGGTAGAGGAAGAAGCTGGACCAGCCGCAGTCGATGTTCTTCGTCAGCTCCGCAAGGATGTAGGAATCCACGGCGGCGTCCACGTCGATGAGCTTTTTGATCTCGGCGTCCGAGCCGTCGCAGACCGTGTCCCAGGCCGAAGTCATCCAGTCGTCGATGTAATTGCAGCGGTCGGCGGTCAGATCGTCTTCGCCGCGGATCTCGTAGGGGAAGCCCCGGGCGGTGAACCAGACGGTGCCCTTTTCCCCGCCCTTATAGGCGTAGTTGTCGAGCTCCACCATGAAATCCGCGTCGATCTTCCCCGTGTCGTTCATGGTCTCCACGTTGATGCGGTTCTCCGCCATCGTAATCTTTTCGACGAGCATATAGTTGCCCATGTAGTCGCCGTTGAGGTAGAGATCCACCATCCGCGCGTCGGGCCCCCACGGGATCCCGTCGAGCTGGTTCTGGAGCCAGAACGCGATGTAGTTGCGCAGAAGGGACTGGTCGCAGTGGTTGGAGATCAGGACCCAGTTGCGGTTCTTCCCCTCGCCGAGGCCGCAGAGCTTGATCTTCTCGTCGAAGCGCATGGTGAACGACTTCTTGTCCCAGCCCATCGAAGCGTTGCCGCGGCACTTGATCTGCCCGGTCGCCCCCGAAACGGCATAGCGGCGCGGGAGATTTTCGGCGGTGAGGGTGAATCCTACCGTCTTCATATCGGAAAAGACGGGCTTGCCGTTCTCCGTGTCGATGTAGAGGGTGGGAGTGGTGTCGTTGGACTCCTCGAAAAAGGCGTAGAGGGTGGTGTTTTCGTCGTAGGATTTGGCGCGGTGGACGATGTCCTTTTCCCCGTCGCTCCATTTCACGAAGGAAAATCCCGCCGCGGGGACCGCCTCGACCGCCGTGGTCTTCTCCCCTTCTCTCAGAGTCTGCGACGCCACGCCGGACAGACTGCCGCCTTCAAGGGGCGAGACCGCGAAATTCACGATGATCTCGTCGTCGGGGACCGCTGCCTGCGCTTCCGTCGTTTCAAACGCTTCCTTCTCTTCCGTCTCCGCTCCGGTGGGGGCTGGGGCGGTACAGGCGGCGGAATTCAGCAGGATGGCGGCGCACAGCGCGACAAGGGAAAACGTCCTTTTGATCCGCATGAACGAACCTCCGGTATCATATCATGATCTCAATAAGATCATTATACCCGAAAAGAGGACGGCTGTCAATATCACAACCGGACAGAATCCTCGGGTATTTTGTAAATTTCCTGTATCAGCGGGGGATCCATGTCCTTCCTTGCCGCGCTTGCCTCCCTGTTCGGGACCGTTCTGACTCCGGCCGCGCTCTTTCTCTGCTCCGCGGGGATCGTCTCCCGGACGGGGATCGGAAAGATCCTCGATATGAAGCCGCTGTTTCTGCGCGAGAAAGGCCGGAGGAACCGCCAGTCTCCCCTCTCCGCCCTCTCCCTCGCGCTGGCCGGGACCCTCGGCGTCGGGAACATCACCGGGGTGGCATCAGCATTGACGGCGGGAGGACCCGGGGCGGTCTTCTGGATGTGGGCGGGAGCGGCCGCGGTCATTCCGGTGAAATACGCGGAGGTGCGGCTGGCCCTGCGGTACCGGATCCGAAGCGGGGAGGGCTGGACGGGCGGCGCGATGTACACGATCCGGGACGGGCTCGGCGGGGCGGCGGAAACGGATCGCGGGCGGAGATTCGTCTATGCACTCGCGTCCTTCTTCGCGGTCCTCTGCGCCTTGAACGCCCTTGTCACGGGGAATCTCGTGCAGGCGAACGCGGCGGTCTCGCTCTTCGGGGGAAACCGGATGATTGCGGGGGCAGTCCTGTCCCTGCTCGTGGCTCTCTCCGCCGCCTTCGGGACGAGACGGATCGAAAAGCTCGCCGCCCGGATGATGCCCCCGCTCACGCTCTTTTACATCGGAGCCGCGCTCTTTGCGATCCTTCCCCGCGCCCGTCTCCTTCCCTCCCTGATCGGGGAGATCTTCTCCTCGGCGTTCTCGACCCGGGCGGTCATGGGAGGTGCCGTCGGATTTACGGCGCGGGAGGCCATGCGGTACGGCGTCATGCGGGGGATCTTCTCGAACGAGGCGGGATGCGGGACCTCCCCCACCGCCCACGCTTCTGCGGACACGGATTCGGAGGAAAAGCAGGCCGCCCTCGGTGTGATCGAGGTGGTCTTCGACACGATAATCCTCTGCACCCTGACGGCGTTCGTGCTTCTGACGGCGGACGCGGAGGGCGGGATCCTGCCCTGGGGCGAAACCGGCGATGCGGCTCCCGCGGCGATGGCGGCGTTCGGGGCGCTGGCGGGGGAGGCGGTCTCCTTCGCCGTGCGGATCTCCACCGCCCTCTTCGCCTTCGCGAGCATCGTGGCCCAGATCTACTACGGGCTGACCGCTGTGCGGTTCCTCTCCGAAAAAAAGGGAGCCCGGGGATGCTTCCTCGCGCTGTCGGTGTTCACTCCGATCCTCGGCGCGGCGGTCTCCCCCGGGCTGATGTGGACGGCGGCGGACCTTCTGCTCGGCCTCATGACCGCCGTCAATTGCGCGGTTCTTCTCCGACTTCGCGGAACTCTGCGTCCGTGACCGCTCCGGTCCTGCCGGTATTGGCCTCGAGCAGGCGGTTCAGCACGGCGACGGCTCCCCCGATGTGGAACGCTCCCCGGATCCCGAATTTCGGGAGGGTGAGGTACAGTTTGTCATGAGCGGAGAGCCGCGGGTCGTAATCCCGCAGATAGATGCGGATGTTTTTGTCAATGGCCTTGTCGTAGTCCTCGCCGCCGTCCCGGAGTCTGGTGTAGCGCACCCGGCCCCAGAGCCTCTTGGCCTCCTCCCATTTCTTCAGGTTGATGGCGTACCCCTCGGCGTAGAGCTCCTTCATCGGCTTTTCCTTCATCGTCCGGGCGGCGTCGTCCGGGGTCGGGGCGGATTTCAGGACCGTTCCGATATTATAGAGGATGCTCTTCGCCATCTGCCCCGCACGGTCGGTCGTGACGCTCGAGGATTTCCCCTCGGAGGAATAGCCGATCACGTCTCCGAGGACGCCGAGAAGTTCTCCCCGGATCCGGGCGGTATCGGCTTCGGTGAAGATCCCGACCCGCTCCGCCTCCGCAGCGAGGGAATCGGCATAATTGTTTTTATCGAGCTTCGCCGGGTCGATCTTTGAAATCGGCGCGATCCCGCGTTCATTCATCGCCGTTCTCCTTTCCGTCCCTTCCCAGTTTCGCGATCCGGTCGAGGAGGCTGTCGAGATCGTCGAGATCCTCCGCGCTGTCGAGCCCGACGTCCTCCCAGGAGGATCCCACGGTGAGGGTCGCGCCGCCCGGCAGATCGAACCCGGAGATCTCCTCGTCTTCCTCCTCTTCCGGTTCCGTCTGCTTCGGAGGGATCCCCGCCATTCTGCGCAGGCTTCCCGGGGCGAAATACCGGTCGGACTGCCCGGCTTTCTTCCCGATCCCCGCGAACGGATGGTCCGGGTCGTCTTCTTCGAGCGCATCCGTCCCGACCTCGTCGTAGAGGGATTCGTCGTCCTCGTTGGCCCAGCCGGATCCGGCGTCCACGTAGTCGAAATCCTCTTCGTCTTCGGAGGAGAAATCGTCGAAGAGGTCTAAGTCCACGTCGTCCTCATCGGCGATGGCTTCGACTTGACGTCCCGCGCCTTCCTCGTCCTCCGCCGGCGTTTCGGTGACGGTATCGCTGAGGAGATTTTCCGGGGTCTCGCGGCCGAAGGAGAAGGGGTCGAACCGGTCGTCGTCGCCGTACCACGCCTGATAGTGCTCGCCTGAGACGATCTTGCGGATGATCCTCTCGATCTCCTTCGCCTCGAACCGGTCGATGTCCCCGCGGCTGAAGAGCTCGAAGCGGGTGAACATCTCCTCGATCAGATCGTCGTCATTGATCTTGTCCCCGGTCTCCGTCTTGATGTAGTAGAAATAATACGTGATCTCGTTCAGAACGTCCGCGTAGTTGGTGACGTCGAGATACCGCGAAGAGCAGAACCGCCCGATGATCTTTTTGACGGTCTCCGAGCCGAATTCGATCCGGTCGTTCTCTTTCAGAGCCTTCGAACGGGTCTCGGAGAGTTCCCGCGCTTCGTCTTCCGTCAAGAGGAGCCCGTATTCGGCGGAGACCTGATTGAGCGCGAGGATCTCGTCGGTCACGGGGGCAACGCTGAGATTGTCAAGTGGGATCAACCCGTTCATTTCCGAACCCGCCTTTCTTTCCGGTGATTTGTTTTTCCGATTTTTCCGAAAACGCTTGACAAGCCGGGACGCTCATGGTATAATAGTATATGAAAAGTTATGTGTTGCGAATCGTTCCGGCCGCACTGTTCCATTATAACACTTGCAGGCATTTCTGTCAAGTGGATTTTTTTGTTTCGACCGTCCCTTCCGACCATGACTTGACCGGCGCGGCTTCGAGCATCTTGATCTTTACGCCCTTTTCGGTAAAGTTCCGCTCGTACTCCGTGACGATGTTGGAGGCCGCCCGCTCCGAGGCATGAAGGTCCCTTGTGGTCCAGAGGATGCGGAAGCCGTTCTCCGGCAGGGTCTCGAGGGTGTAGTCGAAAAGACCGTCGTTGTCCGTTTTGAACCGGAAGATCCCGTCCTTTGCGAGGATGCGGCGGTAGTTTTCGAGAAAAGCGGGGCTGGTGAGGCGGCGTCGGCTGTCCCCCTTTCCGGGCCACGGATCGCTGAAATTCGCCAGTATCGCCGCGACCGAGCTGTCGGGCACTTTTGCCGAGAAGTCGGCGGCGTCCGCCACGAGGAAGCGCACGTTCCCCCGCAGCTCATGGGGGATCTCCCATGCTTCCCCGCCCCGGTAGAGCTTCCCGTCCGGCGCGAGCCATCCCCCGTTCGGCGCCAGATCCCCGAGTCCACGGCTCCGGGCGTACTTCTCGACGGCCACGACCGCCACGTCCGAGATCCGTTCGAGGGCGATGTAGTTCTTCTCCGGCTCAGCGAGGGAGAGCTTCGCGATGAACTCCCCTTTCCCACAGCCGACTTCCAGCACGAGGGGGTTCCCGTTCCCGAAGACCGAGGCCGGATCTGCCGCCGTTTCACCGGGATCCGGGTAGAGGAGGGCGGATAAAGCGAGAAGTCTTTCACTTCCGTGCCGTTTTTTTCTCATTCGCATATTGATTATTGCTCCGTTTTTTGATAAAATAGAGAAAACACTCCGAAGAGAGCGACCATGACGCGGTTTTTCCCTGCCGGGACATTATAACACAGAACCGCGCGAAAAATCTACCCCTTAAATTTGAAAAGAGAGGTGAGTTTGCCGCATGGAATTGAATGTTTTCATGAGAGAGCTGGAATCGGCTCTGGTGCAGCGCGGCATCCCGGACGAGACCGCCCTCAGGCATGTCTCCAATCTCCGGCGGACCTTCACGAACGAGGACCTGTCCGAGATCCAGGCAATCCAGTCCTCCGCGGAAATCAATCAGCTTGCGGACAGCATCGCAGCCATTCTGAACAAAAACCGCCGAACGGCTCCCGCCCCGGAGGTTCTGCCCCCGGAGAACGAGCCCGACGCGCCCCTTCCCGCCGCTCCGTCCGCGAAGATCCAGCCCGCCCCCCAGACTTCGGTCCGGCCGGCCGACGAGATCCCCTACGACGCTCCGGCACCCGAGCCCCCGCCCCGGCGTCAGCAGCCCGCGAGATCGGACAGCCGGTCCTCCGCTTCGCCGCGCAGACGGGAGCAGGTGGACGACTATTTTGAATACGCCCCGGACGCCGCTCCCTCGACCAAGGGCATGATCCTGTTCTGGGTCGGCCTCTTCATCACCCTGCCCCTCACCCTCGGGATCGTGATCGCCATGTTAGCGATCTTCGCCGTTCTCTTCGTGGTGCTCTCCGCCCTGATTGTCGCAAGCATCATCGCCGTCATCGGCGTGGTCGCGGCGGGGGCCGTGGCTTCGCTGGTGGCGATTATCTTCGGCATCACGCAGCTGTTCGGGATCGGCGGCGGCACCGTGATCGCGGGGATCTACGAGATCGGTCTCGGCGTCATGGTCGCGGGCCTTGTGCTCTTCGTCTCCGTGCTTCTCTACAACTTCGCCATCCGCTTCCTGCCGTGGGTCATCTCCAAGCTCGGGACCTTCCTGCGGTATCTCTGCGGCAAGCTGAAGGATCTGTTCTTATATGTCAGAAGGGAGTGCTATCAGCTGTGAAACCGACATCCATCATTTCCCTGATTATCGCGGTTCTGCTCGTGATCGTCGGACTCGTGACCTGCTTCATAGCACAGAACATGGCCGGGTCCAGCGGCGAACAGCTCTTCGCGGACCGCTCCGACGGAAACGCCGTCATGACCGAGACCTTCGATCCGAAGAATCTCGAGCTCATCTCCATCGTCTTCTCCGGCGGACGGGTCAACATCTTCGGCAACTGCGACGAAAAGGGCTCCGAGCATTACAGCGATTCCTGCAGGATCGAGCTCATCAACTTCAAGGAAAACTACTACGTCTTAAAATCCA
Organism: uncultured Ruminococcus sp.; assembly: GCA_902782445.1. Lineage (GTDB taxonomy): Bacteria > Bacillota > Clostridia > Oscillospirales > CAG-272 > UMGS1696. The sequence continues at coordinate 38,415 of CACZNC010000001.1, read as the reverse complement.
CGAGCTCCCAGCTCTCCTTCGACGAGACCGGCAACATCACTTCCATGCTGAAGTTCTGGGAAAACGGCTTCTCCTTCAAGGGGATGCGCTATATTCTGAACCTCGAGCAGATCAAGTCCTTCTTCCGCCCCGAAGAGGAGGAAAAGGACAAGCAGATCAACATCTATCTGACGAAAGCCGCCACCGCCGCCCTCGCCGAAGACGCGGAAGCCGCGGAGACGACCGGGGACGGAGAGGAACAGCCCGGCGTCTGGAAGTTAAACAAGATCCTCGTCAAGGCGACGGGACCCGCGGGATGCGACGTGACCATCGACAACGTCCACATCGACACGGACTACAACATCGTGGCCAACCGCTCCACCGTCAAGGTCAGAAAGACCAGCACCAGCTCCTTCATCAACGTCGGCAGCGATTCCACCGAAGTCCCGGCTCGCCGCGCGGATATCACGGTCGAGGAATCCTCCCTCGGCTACATGAACCTCCAGGCGACCAACCTGAATTTCGACTCCGCGGCCCTCGAAATGGTGGGCGAGCTGGCGGTGACCTCCGAAAACGGCGTGCTCCGCTTCGGAATGCTCACCCCGATCATGAACCTCAACACGGAAGTCCGCTCCACCGGGCGCATCCTCGTGGACAACGAAGACCGCTCGAACCCCTACACCCACGTGGCCGGCTCCGGTTATCCGATCCTGACGGTTAAGTGCGGGGCCTCCGACGTCACCCTGCTCAACAGCATGATCCTCGGCAATATCATCCCCGAAGCGGAAGAGCCCGCGGCCGAAGAGACGGAAGGCTGAATTTCCCCGAAACCTGCAATCTGAAAGAAGGATAAACCATGAAATATTCCTACAAGACCAGCGGCACCTGCTCCTCCCGCATCGACTTCGAGATCGGCGAGGACGGGATCCTCTCGAACGTCGCCTTCACCGGCGGATGCAACGGCAATCTGAAAGCCATCGGCAAGCTGGTAGAAGGCAAGAACGCCCGCGATATCGCCTCCCTCCTGAAAGGCAACACCTGCGGATTCAAGTCCACCTCCTGCGCGGATCAGCTCTCCCGTGCCATCGACGAGGCTCTGGGGGCGTAAATTTTCACAACAGAAATACAGCCGGTTTCCTTTTCGCGGGATCCCGGCTGTTCTTTTTTCTCTGTTTCAGCTGTGCTCGGCGAGCCAGATCGACACGCGGGACTGGATCTTTCCGGCGCAGTCTTCCGCGGATCCGAGGCCGCCGAGATAGGTCGAGATCTCCTCGGCGACGATTTCCTGAACCGCCGCGGGAATCATTTTCGTGATGGGTTTCCCCGCCCGGTCGAGCTCCGCGAGGATCCGGTCCGCGTCCTCCTTTGTGAAATCGATGATATACCCGGGCTTTCTGAGATCCTCCTTCGTGAGCGGCGGATCCTTCTTCGGAGAGTTCGACTCGATCTCGCCGTTGAAATACTGGACATAGTCCCTGTTCAGCGAGGTTTTCATCGCGCTTTCGGTACCGTCTCTGAGAGCCGAGAGATTCGGTGAGAAGGACGTCGTCTGTTTTTTCGAGAGGACCACCGTTCTCACAAAATCCCAGGCGGCGTCGGGATCCGGGCAGAAGGTCGTGACGCAGCAGGCGATGGTGGACGAGATCTCCGTGCCGCTTCCCTCCGCGGAAGGATAGCCGACGAGGACCCAGTCCTTCGTGCCGAACGTGCTTTCGAACCGGACGCAGTCCGTCGCATCGTACCCGTACATGCGGGCGAGCGCGACGCGGTCCGTCATCAGCCAGTCGTATTTGGAGGAATCTTTCTCTGCGTCGAAGGGGGAGCGCTTCTTCAGTTCGCTTTCGTCCTTCGGGAGAGAGGAGACGAATTTGAGCCAGCGCACGAAGAGGGGATCGTCGAACGCGCACTTCCCCGCCGCCTCGTCGAAAAAGGCGTCGAGGCCGAAGTTCCCGAGAATGCCGTACCGCAAGCTCATCGCCTTCTCCTGCGTGAGCCCTCCGATCAGAACGATGTCCGGCGGGAGCGCGTCGGCGAAATCGAGGAATTCCCCGAGGGTCCATGAGTCCTTTCCCTTCATGCCGTATTTGTCGAGCACTCTGCGGTTGGCGACCAGGGAATCGAAGGAGATGTGGTTCGGCAGGCCCCAGACCTCACCGTGTTCGTCGCTGAACGCTCTCAGCACGCCCCCGAGGAGGGTCTCGCGGTTGACCTCTGGATCTTTGTCGAGATACGGGCCGAGATCGACGTAGAGGTGTTTGCGCAGAAGCTGTTCGATCTGCGCGTCCTCCCCCGGCCTGCCGAGGATGATATCCGGCGCGCAGAGCCCCGTCACCATGTCCATCGTCAGCCGATCCGCCGCCGTCGTGTCGCCGTATTCCTTCGAATAGACGCTGTAATCGAGGGTCACGATCCGCGCGTCCTTATGGGTCTTGTTGAACTGCGCGATGGCGTCGGGCACCACCCTGTCCCAGAGCGCGGAGGTGTACGCCACTTCCAGCACGGTCACGTCCGCGATGAAAGTCTCGCCGGCAGGACGGTACAGAACGGGACGGGCGTAATATTCCGGGGTAAAATACTCTCCGTCGGTCTCATAGAAGAGGATCCAGTCCTCTCCGGCCGGTCCCCAGAGCGTGACGCTGTCCGGGTTGACCCCCGAATTGACGAAGTCCATCAGGCATTCCGAGACGATCTCCTTCTTCGCGTCGATCTTCGCGCCGAACACCCCGCCGGAGGCCGCGAAGACGTAATCATAGCCCTCTTTATATGCGAGATCGTAATGCCGGTCGTGCAGGGGGAGTTCTTCGCTCTTCTCCCCCGTGTTTTTGTCGATCCGGGCAAGAACGCGGCCCGCGGGCGTTTCGAGGGTGATCCGCACGGAGCCGTCGGGGAACGGGAGGACCTGTCCGTTCTGCTCCTCGAAGGGGATCGAAAGGAACTCCGTCCCGTCCGGGTGCAGAGCGACGACTTTGCTGGCCGAGCGGATCCAGATATCCCCCTCCGCGTCGGCGGTCATGTCCTCGAGGATCCCGTCCCCGCCGTGGAAAAAGGGACCGAGCTCCCACCGCTCCTCCTCTCCGGTCTCCAGATCCCGCTTCCCGAGGAACCTTTTGACGTCCCCGCCGTTGTACCGCCCGATCACGTACCAGAAGGTCTCCGGGGTGAAGACGCCGTAGTCGATGTTCACGGATTCCGAAGCCGCCTGATCCTCCGTCAGATCGAGCAGGTCCAAAGAATAGGATTTCCCGGTGTGGGTCACGACGGCGTATTCGTTCCGGCGGTTCCCCTCCTCGTCGGTGAAGGAGGTCCGGGCGAGAAAGGTGAGGACGCCGGTCGCGGGATTGAAATGCGGCTCGGTGCGGGAGATCGGGGTCATATCTTTCGGAATTTCGTATTCCGTACCCTCCCAGACGTTTTCGAGCACCCCCTCCGATTTTGCCGCCGAAAGGGGACCTCCGTCCTCACGGGCATCGTTCCCGGCCCCGATTTTTCCCGCGCCCCGGCATCCGGCGAGGAGAAGGAGCGCGCAGAACAGAGCCGCCCCGCGTCTGATTTTTCCGAGGTTTCTCAATGCTTTACAGTCCCTTTGTCAATTTCGTCATGGTTATTATAAACCTTTATTGTCTGATTGTCAAGAGTTTTCGAAGGAAATAAAATGTATAATTCCAACGCTCCGTTGCACCGTCCCCGGAAAATCCCCCGAAGCGTCGCTTGCGGGCTGTCCGTCGGCGTGGTATAATGAGAGCGGCACAAAGAAACGGAGGACGGGATCATGATCGACAGAATTCGGGTCGGGAAGAGGATCGGGCAGAGGCGCCGGAAGCTCGGGATCTCGCAGACCGCGCTGGCCGAACGGCTCGGGGTGACGTCACAGGCGGTGAGCAAATGGGAGAGAGGTTCCGGGCTGCCGGACATCGAGCTCCTGCTTGCCCTCTCCCGCCTTTTCGGGACGTCGGTGAACGCGCTCCTGGAAGGCGGGGATCCGATCGCGGAGATGGGGCTCGGCATTTCCCCGTCGGGCGGCGTGTATGATTTCCTCGCGGGGCGGGATCTCTCGGAATACGATTCCTTTTCGGACATGCTGGTCCGGGGCGGCGTCATGGCGGAAAGCTGGCGCAGGTCTGCCCGTGCGGATCACCCCTTCCGTGAGATCGGACGCCGGATCGCGGAGGCGGGAGGACGGATCCTCGAGATCGGGGCGGGTCCGGGGGGAGGGTTCATGCCGTTTATTCTCCGGGCGGATCCGAACGCGGCGGTGATCGTCACGGATCTCGTCCCCGGCGTGGTGCGGGAGTGGAAGCGGGTCCTCGACGCGGAGTCCGACTCCCCGAATCTCGGATATGCCGTCTGCGACTTCACCTCCCTGCCCTTCCCGGACGCGTCCTTCGACACCGTTTCGGACTGCGGCGGGATCGCGAACGCCGTCGGGGACCGGGATCGGGCTCTCGCGGAGGCATACCGGGTCCTCAAACCGGGTGGGATGCTCGTCACCTTCAATTTCTTCGTCGGCGCGGAGGAAAAAATCCCGCCCGGGATCCGCGAACTTCTCGAAGCCGAATACCCCGACGCCTTCCGGGATCTCTACGCCGAGACGGTGAGTGCGGGGTTTCGGAAGATCGAGAGCGAGATCGTCGACGTCCGCTCCACCGACCGGGACGACAGCGGATTCGCCCTCCGGTGCCGGGAGATCGGGATCCGGCTCAAACGGACCGGGTATGTGCGCGTCTGCATAAAGGGACTGTAAAGACGGAAAAAGGACTTCCTGCGGAACGGAAATTCCGGGAAGTCCTTGTTTTTATTTCGAGAGAATGGTAAATACCTGTCAGACCCCGACGCGGTTGATCCCTCTGCCCGTTTCGGCAAAGGAGCGCAGATTCTTTTCGAGAATGTCCATCAGACGGAGCCGCGCTTCCTTCGAGGTCCACGCGCAGTGGGGAGTGATGACGCAGTTCGGGGCGGTGAGCAGGGGATTTGCCGGGTCCGCCGGTTCCTTCGCCAGAACGTCCAGCCCCGCGCCGGAGAGCTTGCCGGATCTCAGGGCTTCGGCCACGTCGGCCTCGTTCAGCACGGCCCCGCGGGAGGTGTTGACGATCACCGCGCCGTCCTTCATTTTCGAGAGGAATTCCGCGTTCACCATGCCCCGGGTCCCGTCGGTGAGGGGGCAGTGGAAGGAGACGAAATCGCTCTCCCGGAGAAGAGTGTCCGGGTCGGTGAAGCGGATCCCGTCCTCCTCGCCCTCCGTTTTCGAGCGGCGGGTGGCAAGAACCCTCATGCCGAACGCCTGACAGATCCGCGCCATCTTCGTGCCGATCGCGCCGCAGCCGTAGATCCCGGCGGTCTTTCCCGCGAGTTCGGTGAACCTGGCGCGCTCGTAGTGGAAGCCGGGGATGCCCGTCCAGTTCCCGTCCCGCACCATCTTCGCGTAGGAAGCGAGATCGAAGGCGCAGGCGAGCAGGAGGGAAAAGGCGGTCTGGGCGACGGAATCGGTGGAATAGCCGGGGACGTTGCAGACCTCCACTCCCCTTGCGCGGCAGGCGGGAACGTCGATCATGTCGTAGCCCGTCCCCAGCGCGGAGACATATTTCAGGTTCGGGCAGGCGTCGAGGACGGCTTGTCCGATCTTCACCCGGTTGGTGAACACGGCGTCCGCGTCCCCGATCTTCTCCGGGGCGTCCCCGTCCGTGAGCTTGTCGTATACCGTCAGGTCCCCGAAAGCGGCGAGCCAGTCCCAGCAGAGATCCCCGGGATTGACCGCGAAGCCGTCCGTAATCACGATCTTCATTTACCGGACCACCTTCTCCCCGTCGAAGAGGAACACGCCGTAGCCCGTCCCCGTCACGCCGCCGCTCTTTTCGAGGTGTTCGGCCATTCTTCTCCTCAGTTCCGTGTCCCGGGGAAGATTTGCCGGATCGTAATTCTCCCGGTGTCCGAAGACCCGCCAGAGATCCCCGGCGTTCTTCCGGTCCTCCCGGTCGATCAGGTCGAAATTGTCCATGAACGCCCGGATGCGGGAGTCCGGTCCGAGGAAACCGTAGTTCCCGGGCCAGAGCAGCCACGAATCGCAGACGAACACCGCGTTCCCCGTCCGCCCGAAATAGCGGTACGCGCGGCGGAAGGCGTCTTCGACCAGCGCGGGATCGAGGGGGCCGTCCTCCGGGATGTGGATGTTGATGACCTTATCCCCGCCTTTGACCTTCACGCCGTTCTTCTCCCACTCCAATCCTTCGTGGAAGGGGACTTCGTGGAACTCCAGCCGCCCGAGCCGCACGATGGAGGCGTCGAGGAAATTGACAAACCAGCCCCATTCGTAAAATCCGATGTGGCCCCGCTCCCGCATGCAGGTCTTCGACCAGACGGTCAGCTCCCGCATGGAGGGATAATACACTTCGTCGGCGATCCCCCGTTCCCGGTAAAGAAGATGTGCCCGCATCCCGAACAGGATCCCGGCGGCGAGCATGGAGAGATCGGCCTCTTCCCGGATCTTCTCGCCGAGCTCGCGGGTTTTGTCCTTCCGCCAGAGGTCCTCCGAGAAGGCTTCCTTTTCCGCCGGAAGCAGCGGGGCGATCCGTTCGACGAGGGGCAGGGCGGCGGCGAGGTATTCATCGGGGAGCCCGATCTTTTCCGCAAATTCCGCGGGGCCGTCCCCGTTCACGGGATCTTTCAGCCAGTTCAGGTTCTCGTTCATAGCGATCCTTCCCTTCTCCGCCGGCGGTTTATCTCTTCACTCTCGCGTTTCCGCCCCACACGGCCCAGACCTGTTCCTCGTCCGCGGGCTGCGCGTAGTCGGTGAGGAAGGTGGTGGCGAGGGCGCCGGTGGCCCAGCCGAACTGCACCCACTTTTCCGGCTCCCAGCCCTTCAGCATGGCGTAAAGCAGGCCGCCCACGAATCCGTCTCCTCCGCCGATGCGGTCGAGGACGTGGATCGGACGGGGCTCGGCGATGTGCCATTCGTTCCCGCACAGGGTGATCGCGCCCCAGATATGCTCGTTGACGTTCACGACCTGCCGCAGGGTGGTGGCGAAGACCTCGGCGTTCGGGAATTTCTCCCTGACGCACCCGATCATGCCCTTGAAGCTGTCGATCTTGGAGGCGAGATCCCTGCCGCCGGCCTCCGGTCCTTCGATTCCGAGAGCCAGCTGGAAATCCTCCTCGTTGCCCACGAGAATGTCGGCGGCGGAGGCGATTTCAGTGAACGCGGCGCGGAGCTCTTCCTCCCGGTTCTTCCAGAAGGAGGCGCGGTAGTTGAGGTCGAAGGAGACGCGGGTCCCGTACTTCTTCGCGGCTCTCGCGAGGGCAAGGCAGAAGGCGGAGGTCTCGGGAGACAGCGCGGCGATCAGCCCGGAGAGATGCAGAATCTGCACGCCCTCCTCGCCAAAGATCCGGTCGACGTCGAAATCCTTCACGTTCAGCGTCCGGCCGACTTCTCCCGCCCGGTCGTTGGCGACTCTCGGTCCCCGGGATCCGTATCCGCTGTCGCCGATGTTGAACTGATGGCGGTAGCCCCAGGGTCCCCCCTGCTCGACTTCCGCCCCCTCGTATTCGATGCCCCGGGAGCGGAGGTTCCGCTTGATGAAGTCCGCGATGGGGCTCCCTTTCACGAAGGTGGTCAGGACCTTGGTCCTCATGCCGAGAAAGGCCGCGATCGACACGACGTTGGACTCCGCGCTGGTGGCGTGCATGAAGAAGGTGTCGGAGGACTGGACCGGCTGTCCGTTCATCGGGCAGATCCGGACTCCCATCGAGGTGGGAACGACGATCGCGTATTTGCAGTTATCCCTGAATGTCATCTTGTTTCTCCTTTTCCCGCTTAAGCGTTGTACTGCGTCGAAGCCGTGTCGCCGACCTCGCCGTTATTCCAGTCTGTGTGGAAGAAGGTCCCCCGCGGGGCGTCGGTGCGCTCGTAGGTGTGGGCGCCGAAATAATCCCGCTGGGCCTGAAGGAGGTTCGCCGGGAGACGCTCGGTCCGGTAGCCGTCGAAATAGGCCAGCGCTGAGGTCATGGCAGGCATCGGGACACCGGAAAGGATACCGGCCGCAGCGATCCTGCGCCAACCCGCCTGGGCGTTCATCAGCGCGTCCCGGAAATAGGGGGCGAGCATGAGGTTGGTGATCCCGGGATCGCTGTCGAAGGCCTCCTTGATTTTCCCGAGGAAGACCGAGCGGATGATGCAGCCGCCCCGCCATATCAGCGCGATCCCGCCGTAATTGAGGTTCCAGCCATAGGATGCCGCGGCCTGACGCATGAGGGAATATCCCTGGGCGTAAGAGACGATCTTCGATGCGTAGAGCGCGTTTTTCAGATCTTCGAGGAAGGCCGCCCTGTCGCCCGCGAACTTTTCGGAGGGACCCGAGAGGACCTTCGACGCCGCGACCCGCTCTTCCTTCACGGCGGAGAGGCACCGCGCGAAGACAGCCTCCCCGATCAGGGTCAGCGGGATCCCTTCGTCCAGGGCGGAGATGGCGGTCCACTTGCCGGTCCCCTTCTGGCCCGCGGTGTCGAGGATCTTTTCGAGCAGGGGTTCTCCGTCCTCGTCCTTCCGGGTGAGGATATCCGCGGTGATGCCGATGAGATAGGAGTCGAGCACCCCTTTGTTCCATTCGGCGAAGACCTCGTGCATTTCGTCCGCCGTCATGCCGAGATAGTCCCGCATGAGCTGGTAGGCCTCGCAGATCAGCTGCATGTCGCCGTATTCGATGCCGTTGTGGACCATCTTCACAAAATGGCCCGCGCCGCCCTCGCCGACCCAGTCGCAGCAGGGGGATCCGTCCGCGACCTTCGCGCAGATATCCTGTAAGATCGGCTTCACGCGCGGCCACGCCTCGGGAGATCCGCCGGGCATCATCGAGGGGCCGATGAACGCGCCTTCCGCTCCGCCCGAAACGCCGGTGCCGATGTAGAGCATCCCGTGCTCCTCGACGAGTTTGCACCGCCGGTCGGTGTCCGGGAAATGGGAGTTGCCGCCGTCGATGATGATGTCGCCGGGAGACAGAAGGGGCAGGAGCTTTCCGATGGTCTCGTCCACCGGGGCGCCCGCACGGATCATCATCATCACGATCCGCGGGGTCTCGAGCTTTTTCACAAGGTCCTCGAAGGAATCCGCCGGGATGAAGTTCTTCCCTTTCCCGCGGCCGTTCATGAACTTGTCCACCACGCCGTCCCAGATATCGTAGACCGCGACGGTGTAGCCGTGCCGCTCCATGTTCATCGAAAGATTCTCGCCCATGACCGCCATTCCGATCATGCCGATATCCGCTTTGTTCTTCATCTGTTTCACCAGTCCTTTCAGAGAGGGTTTCACCGCTTCTTCATGTCCGCGAGCACGGAATAGGGGATTTTCAGGTTTCCCGTCCCGGCCCCGATCCGGATATGGGGCTTGAACGTGCCGTGAAAATCCGTACCGCCGGACAGCTTTAATTTATATTTCGCCGCGAGTCCCCGGAATTCGGTCTCCATCTCCGGGGTGTAGTCCGTGTAAAATCCTTCGATCCCGCATAGCCCCTCCGAGGCCAGCCGGGCGACGAACGCGTCCAGTTCCGCGGACGGCTTTTTCGTCAGATGCAGGTGGGCGAGATAGGCGTCTCCCTCCGCGTCCCGGATCAGCCGGATCGCTTCTGTGTCGGTCAGAGCCTGGGATTCGGAATAGCAGGGGCAACCGACGTTCAGCCATTCGGCGAAGGCTTCCTTCGGGGAGGAGGAATAGCCCTTGTCCGTCATGATCCGCGCGATGTGGGCCCGGCAGAGGATCCCGCCCTTCGCAGCGGCGCGGACCTCTTCGATCTTCACGTCGATCCCGTGCTCCCGGAGCATGAGACAGGTCTCCCCGATCCGCTCGGAACGCACCTGCCGGATCTCGTCCACTGCGTCGGCGAGGATCTTCGAATCCGGGTCGATGAAATAGCCGAGGATGTGGGTCTCCGTGGCGGATTTCGCCGAGAGCTCGATGGCGGGGATCACTTCGATGCCGATTTTTTCCCCCTCGTCCAACGCGTCCTTCACGCCGTCCGCCGTGTCGTGGTCGGAGACCGCCACCGCTGAAAGTCCCGACGCTTTCGCGTGCCGCACCAGTTCCCGGGGGGTCATGGATCCGTCGGAGCAGATCGAATGGGTGTGGAGGTCGATGTGCCGAAAGTCTTGTTCTTCCATTCCGATCACCGCCCGTCAGTTGTCCTGTCTTTTCCAGAGGCCGAGGGCGGGATTGCTGACGTAGAAGATCCGCTCGCCGTCCACCGTGTTCCATCCGTCTTTCAGCACCGCGGGATCGTATTTCGCGGCGGCATCCGCATAGGGCATCCAGCCGAAGCTCACCCCGCGGACCTCGTCTTCCGTGAGCAGAGCCGGGTCCGTGCAGTAGGTGACGGAGAACCGCCCGTCGGAGGAGCCGTGGATGAGGTGGGCCGCCACGGACAGATTTTCCGAGAGATCCGGGTGCTCCTTCACCAGTTCGAGGACCCGCTCCCGGCCCACGTAGCCGTATTTGCGGATCAGGCGGTCGTTTTCGGGATCCTCGCCGAATTTCTCCACCCCGGGGGCGAGGACGATCAGCTCTCCTCCGTCCGCGATGGCCATTCTCGTGCGGTAGACCGCCTTGTTCCCGAGCCAGGTGGAGTGGAATTCCCGGGGATCGAGGTAGACGACGACTTTTTTGAAGGGTTCGTCCACCGTGATGAGGTTCCGGTTTTGGCTGTCGGCCACCGCCGCCTCGAAGTTTTCACGGCTCCGCCCGATGTAGAGGCCGTGGATGTTCGTCTTGTCCCCGGTGTTGGTGGTCGTGGTGAGGATGTAGAGGATGGGCAGGTCCCGGAGGAAGTGCTCCTCGGCGTAGTCGAACACCCGGCGCACGGGCGAGAAGTCCCGTCCCATGATCCGCTCGAGGCCGTAGAACGCGCCGAGCATGTGGGAGGAGTTGATCATGGAGGATCCGCCGCAGCCGACGAAAATGTTCTTCGAATAGTTCGCCATGCCGACGACTTCGTGGGGCACCACCTGTCCGACGGAGAGGATCAGATCGTATCCGCCGTCGACGAGCCGGTGATTGACCTCCGCGTCTATGGCCTGATCCACCAGTCCCTCCGAGACCTCCCGCACAAACTCCGCGGGGACCTCGCCGAGCTTCACGACGTCGTCCCGCCAGCGGTGCACGATGAGGTTTTCGTACTTCACCCGGTCGAGGAAGAAGGTCTCGCACTCCTCCCTGCTCATGGGGGCGTGGGTCCCGAGGGCGGGCATGACGTCGATCTCACATCGGTCTCCCAGCAGATCGAAAATTGCCGCCGTGATGATCCCGGCTCCCGAGTACATGCGCGTGAAGTCCGGCGGGATCACGAGGATCTTCTTCGCCTCCGTGTTCCCGAGACTCTCCTGTAAGGCGTATCGGATGCTGTCGTCCGAAAGGCCCCTCTCGCTTCTGTAAATCATAAATTCTCCTTCCTCACTGCCGGTTCTTCTTTCTGTCCGTATTGTATCATTTCGGGCCGGGATTGTCAAGCCGTTTCGGGATTCTTGCCATTTTCAGCGACAATCGGGGGCGGACGTTGATTTGCACCAAAACCCGCCGGAATGAGACGGGATTTTTTCTTTTCCGGGACTTGACGGGGAGGGAGATTTCCGGTATAATAAAGAAAATCAGCTTTCTGTGACTGACGGATGGGACCGCCTCCGGGCTGTTCCGCGGAATCGACCGCGTGAAGCAGAAAGCCGCCGCGCAAAGCGGACAAGCCGACCGTCTGGGCATACGATTCCTCGGGGAACGTGTGCCTTTTTTCATCCTGACCGGGGGACGACCGCCGCACCTCCCGCATAAACAGCGCGGCGGAGAATGGAGCATTCGCATGAAAAAAGTTGCCGTCATTATGGGATCTGACAGCGATCTTCCGGTCGTGGAAAAGGCGTTCGGCGTTCTGAAAGAATACGGCGTCCCCTTTGAGGCCCGTGTCATGAGCGCCCACCGCACCCCCGCCGAGGTCTCCTCCTTCGTGGGATCGGCCCGGGAGAACGGATTCGGCGTCATCATCGCCTGCGCCGGAATGGCCGCCCATCTCGCCGGAGTATGCGCCGCCGCCACCACCCTTCCCGTCATCGGCGTCCCCGTCAAGGGCGGGATGCTCGACGGACTGGACGCCCTGCTCTCCACCGTGCAGATGCCCACCGGGATCCCCGTCGCGACCGTCGCCATGAACGGAGCCGCCAACGCCGCCATCCTCGCCGTGGAGATCCTCGCCCTCTCCGACGACTCCCTCGCCGCAGCCCTCGCCGCATCCAGAAAGGCGGGAGCCGAAAAGGTCATGGCGAAGGACGCGGCTTTACAGGAAAAACTCTGATCCTTCCCCGCGCAGACGGATCCGAACCGAGTCCCCTGCGCGTTCGTTGTTTTCCATCCAGTACTTCATCGAAAGGAATCCGATATGAAAAGCTACAGCGAAGCCTATAAGAACGCCGGCGTGGACATCACCGCGGGATACGCCGCCGTGGAGCTGATGAAAAAGCACATCGCCCGCACCGTGATCGACGGCGTCTGCGACAAGATCGGGGGATTCGGCGGGATCTTCGACCTCGGCCTCGTCATGGAGAAATACGGCGTGAAGCATCCCCTTCTGGTCTCCGGCACGGACGGCGTGGGGACCAAGCTGCGCATCGCCTTTCTCATGGACAAGCATGACACCGTCGGCATCGACTGCGTCGCCATGTGCGTGAACGACATCGTCTGCTGCGGCGCGCGTCCCATCGTCTTTCTCGACTACATCGCCTGCGGGAAGAACGTGCCCGAGAAGATCGCCTCCATCGTCTCCGGCGTGGCGGACGGCTGCGTGATGGGCGAATGCGCTCTGGTCGGGGGGGAGACCGCGGAAATGCCCGGCTTCTATCCCGAAGACGAATACGACCTCGCCGGGTACGCCTGCGGGATCGTGGACCGGGACCGGGTGATCGACAAGGAAACCGTGAAGCCCGGGGATATCCTGATCGCCCTTCCCTCCTCCGGCGTCCACTCCAACGGCTTCTCCCTCGTGCGCAAGGTCTTCGATATCGAAAACGCGGACATCCAAAAGCCGGTGGCGGAGCTCGGCGGGAAAAGCCTCGGCGAAGTCCTGCTCACCCCGACCAAGATCTACGTGAAGCCGATGCTCGCCCTGCTCGACGCCGTCAAAGTCAAGGGCGTCTCCCACATCACGGGCGGCGGCTTCTACGAGAACATCCCCCGCTCCCTCCCCGCCGGCTGCTCGGCGAAGATCGACAAGTCCGCCGTGAAGACCCTTCCGATCTTCGGCCTCATCGCGAAGACCGGCGGCATTTCCGAGCGCGACATGTTCAACACCTACAACATGGGCGTCGGCATGTCCGTGATCGTTTCGAAAGAGGACGCGGACCGGGCGCTGGCCGTACTCCGGGAGAACGGAGAGGATGCCTACGTTATGGGCGAGGTGGTCTCCGGCGACGACGGCGTGATCCTCGCGTAAGGAAAGGCGGAACCGATGGACAAAACGAGAATCGCCGTCTTCGTATCGGGAGGCGGGACCAATCTGGAAGCCATTCTGAAAGAAGCGGAAGCCGGGAACATCCCCCACGGTGAAATCGCCCTCGTCATTTCGTCCAAACCGGGCGTCTACGCGCTGGAGCGGGCGGCGAACCACGGCATCCCGGCGGAGGTCGTCTCCCGGAAGGAGGATCCCGACCATTTCGAGGAACGGATCGAGGCCCTGCTCGGGGAGTACCGGATCGGCATGATCGTGCTCGCGGGATTCCTCTCCATCCTCTCCCCGGCGTTCACGGACCGGTGGGACGGGAGGATCATCAACGTACACCCCGCCCTGATCCCCTCCTTCTGCGGAAAGGGATTCTACGGGCTCAAAGTACACGAGGCCGCCCTTGCCTACGGGGTGAAGGTCACGGGAGCGACGGTGCACTACGTCAACTCGGTCCCGGACGGCGGGAAGATCATATTGCAGAAAGCCGTCGATATTGAAGAGGGCGACACCCCGGAGATCCTGCAGAAGCGCGTCATGGAACAGGCGGAATGGGAACTGCTCCCGAAGGCGACGGAGATCGTGGCCGCCCGCCTCGCCGGAAAAGCCCGCTGAACGGATCGGCAGAACAATAAAAGATTATAAAAACCGAAACATAAGGATCATTTCAGGAGGATCACATGGACATTTACGCCGCGCACTCCATCCCGAGCCTGCTCTCCGGGAACCCCTATCCGGGCCGCGGGATCATCATCGGCATGACGCCGGACGGCAAGAAGGCCGCCTTCGCCTACTTCATCATGGGCCGCAGCGAGAACAGCCGCAACCGCGTGTTCATCCCCGAGGGCCGCGATCTCAGGACTGCCCCGTTCGACGCTTCGAAGGTGAAGGACCCCTCCCTCATCATCTACTATCCCGTCCGGGACCTCGGCAAGATCGTCGCGGTGACGAACGGGGACCAGACCGACACGATCCGCGACTATATCCTGAACGGCTCCACCTTCGAGGCCGCCCTCGACACCCGCTGCTTCGAGCCCGACGGACCGAACTGGACCCCCCGGATCTCCGGTCTTCTCTGCTACGGCGAAAAGAGCTTCCGCTACAAGCTCTCCATCCTGAAATCCCTCGACGCCGAAGGCTCCGACTGCGTCCGCGAGACCTTCACCTACCCCGCGAAGCCCGGGCTCGGACATTTTCTGCACACCTACGTCACGGACGGCAATCCCATCCCGACGTTCCAGGGCGAACCCGAGCGCGTCGAGATCCCGGCCTGCGTCAACTGCCTGACCGAACAGATCTGGGAAAACCTCGACGAGAACAACAAGATCTCCCTCTACGTCCGCACGACCGACCTGGAGACCGGCGAGATCGCCGAACGTCTCATCAACAAGCACGAAGCCTGAAGGAGGGCCGACATGAAGGAATTTGAACTGAAATACGGATGCAACCCCAACCAGAAGCCCGCGAAGATCTACATGAAGGACGGCGGGGATCTCCCGATCAGGATCCTCAACGGACGTCCGGGATACATCAACTTTCTCGACGCGTTCAACTCGTGGCAGCTGGTGAAGGAGCTGAAAGAGGCCACCGGAACGGTCTGCGCCACCTCCTTCAAGCACGTCTCCCCGACCTCCGCGGCTCTCGGGCTTCCCCTTGACGCCGACATGAAGAAGATGTGCTTCGTCGACGACATCGAGGGTCTGGACGATTCTCCCCTGGCCTGCGCCTACGCCAGAGCCCGCGGGACGGACCGCATGTCCTCCTTCGGCGACTGGATCGCGCTCTCCGATGTCTGTGACGTCACGACCGCGAAGCTCATCAAGCGCGAGGTCTCGGACGGCATCATCGCCCCCGGCTACGATCCCGAAGCCCTCGAGATCCTGAAATCGAAGAAGAAGGGCGCCTACAACATCGTCGAGATCGACCCGGCCTATCTCCCCGCCGAGCAGGAGACCAAGGAAGTCTTCGGCATCACCTTCGAGCAGGGACACAACAATTACAAGATCTCCGCGGACGTCCTCGCAAACGTGGTCACCGCGAATAAGGAACTGCCCGAGGAGGCGAAGCGGGATCTCGTCGTCGCCCTCATCACCCTCAAATACACCCAGTCCAACAGCGTCTGCTTCGCGGCGGACGGTCAGGCCATCGGCGTCGGCGCGGGTCAGCAGTCCCGGATCCACTGCACCAGACTTGCCGGGAACAAGGCGGATATCTGGCACCTCCGCCGTCACCCGAAGGTCCTCGGTCTTCCCTTCCTGCCCACCCTCGGCAGACCCGACCGGGACAACGTGATCGACGTCTATATCTCCGACCAGAACGAGGACGTGCTCGCCGACGGTCTCTGGCAGCAGTACTTCACCGTCCGGCCCGAGGAGCTCACCCGGGAGGAAAAGCGGGCGTTCCTCGACGGCATCACGGGAGTTTCCCTCGCCTCCGACGCGTTCTTCCCCTTCGGCGACAACATCGAGCGGGCGCGCCGTTCCGGTGTCTCCTATATCGCGGAGCCCGGCGGTTCCATCCGCGACGATCAGGTGATCGAGACCTGCGACAAATACGGCATCGCGATGGCCTTCACCGGGATGCGCCTGTTCCACCACTGAGTTTTCCGAAAGCGAGCTGACAGTTTATGGATATCATTGTCATCGGTTCCGGCGGCAGAGAGCACGCCATCGTAAAAAAACTGCGCGAAAACCCGGAAATCGGCACCATCTACGCCTTGCCCGGAAACGCGGGGATGAAGGAGGCGGAATGCGTTCCCGTCGGAGCGAAGGACATTCCCGCCGTCGTGGAATTCGCCCTCTCCCATGAGATCGGCTTCGCGGTGGTCGCGCCGGACGATCCGCTGGTGCTCGGCATGGTGGACGCCCTGGAAGAAAAAGGGGTCCCCTGCTTCGGTCCCGCCGCCGCCGCCGCGCAGATCGAAGGATCGAAGGTCTTCGCGAAGAATCTGATGAAGAAATACGGCATCCCGACGGCGGAATACGAGGTGTTCGATTCGGTCGAAAAAGCCCGGGACTACTGCCGCGGGGCGAAGCTCCCCATCGTCGTCAAGGCGGACGGTCTCGCCCTCGGAAAAGGGGTGCTGATCTGCCAGACCCATGAGGAAGCGGACGCGGCGCTCTCCGAGATCATGGAAGAGAAGCTCTTCGGCGAAAGCGGGTCCCGCGTGGTGATCGAAGAATTCCTCGAAGGCCCCGAGGTCTCCGTCCTGTCCTTCACCGACGGGAAAATCGTGGTCCCCATGATCTCCTCGATGGACCACAAGCGGGCGGGCGACGGCGACACCGGCCTCAACACCGGAGGCATGGGCACGGTCGCGCCGAATCCCTATTATACCCCCGAAGTTGCAGAGCGGTGCATGAAGGAGATTTTCCTCCCTACGATCGCCGCCATGAACGCGGAGGGACGCACCTTCAAGGGCTGCCTCTACTTCGGCCTCATGATCACGAAGGACGGCCCGAAGGTGATCGAATACAACTGCCGCTTCGGCGATCCCGAGACCCAGGTGGTGCTGCCCCTGCTCGACACGGACCTTTTCACCATCATGAAGGCCGTGCGGGAAGGGACCCTCTCCTCCCTCGATATCCGCTGGAAGGACGCCTCCGCCTGCTGCGTGATCCTCGCCTCAAACGGGTATCCGAAGAAGTACGAAACGGGCTTCCCCATCACCCTCCCCGAGAATCCGAAGCACGGCGCGGAGATTTTCGTCGCCGGCGCGAAATCGAAGGACGGGGTCCTCGTGACGGGCGGCGGACGGGTCCTCGGCGTGACGGCTGTCGCTCCGACCCTGAAAGAAGCCGTGAAGAACGCCTACGAAGCGGCAGAGGACGTGAAATTCGAGAATGCATATATGAGACACGACATCGGCGCCCGGGCTCTGGCCTGCAAAGGAGAATAAATGGTATACAGATGTTATGTGGAAAAACGCCCCGGACTGACGGTCGAAGCGGACGCCCTCCGCGGTGAACTCCGCTCCTTCCTCGGCATCGACAAGCTCTACGGCGTGCGGATCTTCAACCGCTACGACGTGGAAGGGCTGGACCGGGACCTCTTTGAATACGCGAAGCGCACCGTCTTTTCCGAACCCCAGACCGATATCGTGACGGATACCCTTCCCAATCCCGGGGACGCGGCCGTTTTCGCCGTCGAATATCTCCCCGGCCAGTACGACCAGCGGGCGGACTCCGCGGCTCAGTGCATCCAGATCATATCCCAGGGGACCCGTCCGACCGTGGCCTCGGCGAAGGTCTATATCCTTCTCGGCTATCCGAGCGAGGAAGACGTCGCGAAGATCAAGGCCTACGTCATCAACCCCGTGGAAGCCCGGGAAGCCTCCCTCGACGAGAAGGAGACCCTCGTCCGGCCCTACGACGTTCCGGCAGACGTGGCGGTCCTCGACGGATTCCGGGCGATGAAGGACGAAGATCTCGCTCCCTTTATCGCGAAATGGGGCCTTGCGATGGACGAAGCGGACCTCGCGTTTACCCGATCCTATTTCAGCGGGGAGAAGCGGGATCCCACCCTCACCGAGCTCCGCATGATCGACACCTACTGGTCCGATCACTGCCGCCACACCACCTTCCTCACGACGGTGGACAGCGTGAAATTCGAGGATCCCCTTCTCGAAAAGGCGTGGAACCGCTATCTCAAGACGCGGGAATCCGTCGGACGCGGGAAGAAGCCCGTCAATCTGATGGACCTCGCCACCGCCGCCGTGCGGGCCATGAAAGCGGCCGGGAAACTCCCGAAGCTCGACGAATCCGAGGAGATCAACGCCTGCACGGTGAAGATCGACGTGGAGATCGGGGGGAAAACCGAAAAATGGCTCCTGCTCTTCAAGAACGAGACCCACAACCACCCGACGGAGATCGAACCCTTCGGCGGCGCGGCCACCTGCATCGGAGGGGCCATCCGGGATCCGCTGTCCGGCCGGAGCTATGTCTACGCCGCGATGCGCGTCACGGGAGCCGGGGATCCGACCCTGCCCGCCGAGACGACCCTTGAAGGCAAACTGCCCCAGAAGAAGCTCGTCACCACGGCCGCCGCGGGGTATTCCTCCTACGGCAACCAGATCGGTCTCGCGACGGGTCAGGTCAGCGAGCTCTACCATCCGGGCTATGTCGCCAAGCGCATGGAGATCGGAGCGGTGATCGCGGCGGCTCCCGAGAACACCGTGCGGCGGGAACGCCCCGTGCCGGGAGATCTCGTGATCCTGCTCGGCGGAAGGACAGGACGGGACGGCTGCGGCGGGGCGACGGGCTCCTCCAAATCCCACACCCTCCATTCCCTCGAGACCTGCGGCGCGGAAGTCCAGAAGGGCAACGCCCCGGAGGAAAGAAAGCTCCAGCGGCTGTTCCGCAATCCCGAAGCCTCCCTGCTCATCAAGCGGTGCAACGACTTCGGCGCGGGCGGCGTGTCCGTGGCCATCGGCGAACTTGCGGATGGCCTTGCGATCGACCTCGACAAGGTGCCGAAGAAATACGACGGCCTCGACGGGACCGAACTGGCGATCAGCGAATCCCAGGAGCGCATGGCGGTGGTCGTGGCGGCGGAGGACGCGGAGCATTTCTGCCGTCTCGCCGACGAGGAAAACCTCGAAGCCACCGTTGTCGCGTCCGTCACCGAGGCTCCCCGCCTGACCATGACCTGGAGGGGAAAGACCATCGTCGACCTCTCCCGCGAATTCCTGTCCTCCAACGGCGCGGAAAAGCACATCGACGTCGCTCCCGCCGCTCCGCTTCCCTGGGAAAAGGCGATCCCGGAGGACATGGGATCCGGCTTCGAAGCCCTTGTGAGCGACCTCAACGTCTGCTCCCAGCGCGGGCTGTCGGAACGGTTTGATTCCACCATCGGCGCGGGCACGGTGCTCATGCCCTTCGGCGGGAAGTACGAGACCACCCCGGCCCAGGCGATGGCCCACAAGATCTCCGTCTCCGACCGGAACGCCTCCACCGCGTCCTTCATGGCATGGGGCTACAATCCCATGATCGCGGAGAAGAGCCCCTACCACGCCTCCTATCTCGCGGTAGTGGAGTCCGTCTCCCGGCTCATCGCTTCCGGCGCGTCCTTCGACGACGTGTATCTGACCTTCCAGGAGTATTTCGAAAAGCCTCTCCGGGATCCCGCCCGCTGGGGCAAGCCGCTCTCCGCCCTGCTCGGCGCGTTCGAGGCTCAGATGGATCTCGGCGTCGCGTCCATCGGCGGCAAGGACTCCATGAGCGGATCCTTCGAAAAGCTCGACGTCCCCCCGACCCTCGTCTCCTTCGCGGTGACGACGGATCCCGCCTCCTTTGTGATCTCCCCCGAGTTCAAGGCAGCGGGTCACAAGATCGCCCTGCTCTCCCCGGAGACCGCGGAAACCGGACTGCCCTCCGCCTCCTCCCTCGTCTCCCTGTACCGGAAAGTGCGGGCGGGGATCGAAGCCGGGAAGATCCTCTCCGCCTGGACTCCCTCCTACGGCGGCGTCGCGGAAGGGCTGTTCAAGATGGCTCTCGGAAACCGCGTCGGCGTCTGCCTCTCCGAAACCGCCGACCCTGAAACCCTCTTCGGCTATTCCTACGGCTCCTTCATTCTGGAACTGGCGGACGGCGAGGACGGGGCGGGCTTCGAAACGATCCTCGGCGAGACCGTCGAAGACTACGCGATCACGGCGGGCGGGAAACGGATCTGCCTCTCCTGCCTCGAAAAAGCCTACGATTCCGTGCTCGAGAGCGTCTATCCCGTCCATCCGCAGTCCGAAACCGGCGAAACCGTCGAAACCGTGACGGCGAAACCCTCCCCGCGGATCCACTCCCCCGAACGGTACGTGAGACCGAGGGTGCTGATCCCGGTGTTCCCCGGCACCAACTGCGAGTACGACACGTCAAAGGCCCTCTCCGCCGCGGGATTCGACGCGAAGATTATGGTGCTCCGGAACCTCACGGCGTCTGCGGTGGCGGAGTCGGTGGAAGCCTTCGCGCGGGAGCTGAAACAGGCCCAGGCGATCTTCATCCCCGGCGGATTCTCCGGCGGCGACGAACCGGACGGCAGCGGAAAGTTCATCACAGCCTTCTTCCGCTCAGGCGCTGTGAAGGAAGGCACGAACGAACTGCTCAAGACCCGGGGCGGCCTGATGTGCGGGATCTGCAACGGGTTCCAGGCCCTCATCAAGCTGGGGCTCGTTCCCTTCGGCGAAATCGTCGACACGGACGAGACCTGCCCGACCCTGACCTTCAACACCATCGGACGGCACCAATCCCGGATCGTGCTCACCCGCGTCTCGTCCAACAAGTCCCCGTGGCTTGCGGGCTGCGAAGTCGGCGAGGTCTACCGGGTCCCGATCTCCCACGGCGAAGGACGGTTCATCGCGTCCGATGACATGCTGAAGCGTCTGGTCGAAAACGGTCAGATCGCCACCCAGTACGCGGATCTCGACGGCCGTGCGACGATGGAGATCGACTTCAACCCGAACGGATCCATGCTCGCGGTGGAGGGCATCACCTCTCCCGACGGGCGCGTGCTCGGCAAAATGGGCCACACCGAACGCTGGAACGACGGGCTGTACGTCAACGTCCCCGGGAACTACGACATGAAACTCTTCGCCTCCGCGGCGGAATATTTCAGATAAGCGTGCAAACGACAAGACTGACGGACTCTCCTTTTCCGGGGGATCCGCCAGTCTTTTTTGCGCTTTGTTCATCTGTTCTCAAAGAGCTTTGTGGGCTCCGCTTCCAGAATATCGGAGAGATTCTCTGAACAGAATCAAAAAAACTGTGAAATCCGGGAACAAATCGGCTTTTCCGAACGTCTAACATACAGAAATCGATCCGATCCAATCAAGGAGGCATCAATTTATGAAGAAAATCGTATCTCTGGCAGCGGCGGTCCTTCTGCTGTCCGCGTTCTGCCTGTCCGCGGCGGCCGTTCCGATCGGGACTGTCGTGAACCACACCCTCTACACGGATATCGTCGCCGAGATCGACGGGCATCCGCTTAGGTCCTACAATGTGGACAACCGCACCGTCGTCGTGGCGGAGGATCTGCGGGCCTACGGCTTCCACGCGATCTGGCACGCGGAGGAACGCTGGCTCGAGGTCGTTCGTCCCGTCGAAAACGGCGAGCCCCTCACGCCCTCCTCCTATCCGGACTACAAGCCGAATGTCCCCGCCGGAAAGATCGGAACGCCCGCGAAGAACATCCTCGCGACGGATATCGTCACGACTGTGGCCGGGGACAAGGTGGACAGCTGGAACATCGACGGGGAGACCGTGATCGTCTTCCGCGAGCTGGAGCGGTACGGGCAGGTCCTGTACGACAACGAGGCGCGGCGTTCCATGTATATCACGGAGCCCTACAAGGTCTTCGCGGGCGGACACGCGGAGGAAAAACCGGCGGTCAAGGATTGGACGGTCAGCCATCGCGAGACGGCGGACACCATGACGACCACGGTCCGGGTCGGGGAGGACGGCGACTCCTGGTCCGGGTTTGTGAGCAGGGACAAGTCCGACATGCGCCTCGATCTCGAACTGCGCGTCAAAACCGGAAACGTCACGACCGTCACCCTCGCGTTCCCTCCCACCCCGTATTCGGACAGGCCCCTGCACCGGATCATTCTGGAAACCCTCCTCGCTCTTCCCGTCCCGACGACTGCGGAAACCGTCGACTACACGAATTCCCCCGAAGTGAGGGAAGCGGTAGCGGCGGTCCTCCGGGTGACGCTGGACGGCATTCCCGTGACCGGGGATCTCTGGCGGGCGGAGAGGGACGGACTCACGGAGTTCACCTTCCTCTTCGACAAGATATTCGACGTCAAGCCCGGGAACGAGATCACGGTTTCGATCTCCACGTCGGAAGAGGTCGGAGGGATCATCCTCGCCCCCGACGCCTCCCCTCAGGAAGTCTACCAGTCTGTGAAAGACAGTATTCTCTTCTATCACGAGACACTGTCGGCGGAGAACAGCCTCTGCTATATCACCTGCGGTTATCAGTCCGGGACGTCCCAGGGAAATAAAAATCTGCTCATGGCCGTGTACAGGGACGGCGGTACGAAGGAGCTGACCTCCTCCGTCTTCACAGTCCTTCAAACCGTCGACAGCCTGAGCTTCGGTGAGGATCCCGCGGTTCTCGTCGTCAGGGGGAAGATCCTCTCGGCGGACAAGCAGACCTCGACGGATTCGACGATCAAGGTCGATATCCGATCCGGAAACCTGATTCCGTAACGCCGCGCCGGATCCGGAACAGGAAAAAACGCCGCTTCTTCGGGACCTGAACTCCCGGGAAACGGCGTTCTTTTTTGGTTTTCGGATTATCTTCTGCGTCCGCCGCCCCTGCGCTTCGAGAGGACGGTCAGAACGACCATCGCGACGGCGGAAATCCCCAGCACGGCGAGGATGGTGACCACCGGATCCCCCGTCGCGGGAGAAAGCGCAACGGCCGGGCAGTATGGAATCATCATGGCGTCCTCCCTGTTTCAGTCGGTCCCGCGCCGCTCAGAACGGCATTTTGTGAAAATCGGGATTGCCGTGGGTGTAGGTGGGCAGGAGCTTCGGGGAGACCGTGCCGGAATCGAGTCCTGCCTCCGCCCGCTCCCGGTTGAAGGCGTCGATGTGGCCGAGGGTCAGGGCGCCTGTCGTCACGGATTTCGACTTTTCGGACGCCTCCCGCCCCGCGTTCCGCCCGAAGACGATCACGTCCAGCAAAGAATTGCCCATCAGACGGTTGCGCCCGTGGATGCCTCCGACGACCTCGCCGGCCGCATAGAGGTTTTCCACGCAGGTCATGCCGTCCGGGGTGATGTCCAGCCCGCCGTTCTGATAGTGCAGGGTCGGATAGACGAGGATCGGTTCCGTCCGGATGTCGATGCCGTATTTGGCGAACATCCGGTACATGGCGGGGATCCGGGCGAGAATCGTGCCTTCCCCGCCCTTCTTTTCGATCATGGGCGTGTCGAGCCATACGCCCGAGCCGTCCGGGGTTTTGACACCCTTGCCGCGGCCCGCGCATTCCCGGATGATCGACGCGGCGCAGACGTCCCGGGTCTCCAGCGGGTGCATGAAGACCTCGCCCTCCGCGTTCACCAGCTTCGCGCCGAGGGAACGGACCTTCTCGGTGACGAGCGCGCCGAAGATCTGATCGGGATAGGCCGCGCCTGTGGGATGATACTGGAGCGTGTCGGCATAGAGCAGCTTCGCCCCGACCCGGTAGCCGAGGATCAGGCCGTCCGCCGTGGCGCCGTAGTGGTTCGAGGTCGGGAAGCCCTGATAGTGGAGCCGTCCCGCGCCGCCCGTCGCAAGGATCACGGTCTTCGCCCGGGCGATTTTCAGCTCCCGCGTCTCCATGTTCATGAGCACGGCACCGGCGCATTTCCCGTCCTCGTCGAGGATCAGTTCCACCGCGGCGGTGTAGTCGATCACGGGGATCCCCCGGTTCAGCACTTCGTCCCGCAGGGTGCGCATGATCTCGGCTCCGGTGTAGTCCCGGGCAGCGTGCATCCGTTTCCGGGAGGTCCCGCCGCCGTGGGTCGTGATCATCGTGCCGTCGGGAGCCTTGTCGAATTCCACGCCGAGGCCGTTCAGCCATTCGATTGCCTCGGGCGCTTCGTTCACGAGCTTATAGAGCAGTTCCGGCTTCGCGGCGAAGTGACCGCCTCCGAACGCGTCGAGATAATGGATCGCGGGGCTGTCGTTCGGTTTGTCCGCCGCCTGGATGCCGCCCTCCGCCATCATGGTGTTCGCGTCGCCGATCCGCAGTTTGGTGACGATCATGCAGCGCGCGCCGTTTTTGTCCGCCTCGATGGCCGCGGAGGATCCGGCGCCGCCCCC
Organism: uncultured Ruminococcus sp.; assembly: GCA_902782445.1. Lineage (GTDB taxonomy): Bacteria > Bacillota > Clostridia > Oscillospirales > CAG-272 > UMGS1696. The sequence goes on along the minus strand of CACZNC010000001.1, from coordinate 14,183 downwards.
GCCGATGATGAGAACGTCCGTGTCGTAGTCGATCTTCGAGAGGTCGACGTCCGGGGCTCCGATCCGCGGACAGCCCTCGAGGAGCGCGGCCAGTTCATGGGGGACCTTGTCTCCCCGGTTCACGCCGATCCTCAGTTCTTCGAATTCGGAGGTCTTGTAGTCCGGGTGCCAGGTTTCGAGCAGACTGTCCTTTTCCTCCGCGGTCATGCGGGCCGGTTCCAGAGCCAGATTCGCATCGCGGGCGGCTTCCACCTTTTTCGCGGACGCGAGAAGTTCGCCTGTATACATCAGAGAAAGCCTCCCTTACTGTTCGATTTCGCGGTTGTTGTAGAGCTCTTTCAGTTCCTCGACGGGTTTGCCCATGAGGTCCGAGAGAAGCTCTTCGAATTTGCCGTCCCGGATCTCCTTCACCCGTTCTTTCAGGTGGGCGGATTCGGGGGCGAGGTATTTCCCGTTCAGACGGCGGGCGAGAAGCGCGACCTGGGGATGGGAGATCCCGGCGGGACAGCGGGACGAGCAGACGCCGCACATCACGCAGTCGAAGGATTCCTCCGCGCACTTCTCAAAATCCCCGCGCTGGGCGTAGGCGATGTACTGCATCACGTTCAGCCCCTGGGTGCAGGATTTGGTGCAGGCGTTGCATCCCACGCAGGCGTAGATCTCCGGGTAGAGCTGCATCATCACGGCCTCGGTGGGGGAGACCTTCTCGATGTCGTAGACCTCCTTGATGAGGGGGAAGAACGGCAGGGTCGCCACGTACATATTGTTCTCCACCTTCGTCTGGCAGGCAAGGCAGACCTTGAGTTCCCGGTCGCCGCGGATCCGGTAGATCGTGGCGCAGGCTCCGCAGAATCCGTTCCGGCAGCCGCATCCCCGGACGAGCTGATAGCCCGCGTACTCCATCGCGCCCATGATCGTCAGGTTTTCGGGCACGGAATAGCATTTTCCGAAAAGGAAAACGTCGACAAAGTTTTCCATAGTATCTCCAATCAGTATTCGTCCGGCAGTTCGCCGAGCTCGTCAAAGCGGAAGACGGGGCCGTCCTTGCAGACGTATTTCGATCCGATGTTGCACCGCCCGCATTTGCCGACGCCGCACTTCATCCTCAGCTCCATCGTCGTGTAGATCTGCTCGGGTTTGAATCCGAGGTCGCTCAGGCCCTTCACGGTGAATTTGATCATGATCGGCGGGCCGCAGACCAGAACGGTCTTAGCGAGGTCGGGATTCAGCTCCGTCACATAGTTCGGCACGAACCCGACGTGGCCGTCCCAGCCCTCCTCGGCCCGGTCGATGGTGAGGTTCACGGTGAATCCCGGCGCCGACATCCATTCCGTAAGGATCTCTTCGTAGTCTACCAGATCCTCCTTCGAGCGCGCGCCGTAGACGATCTGCACGTCCCCGTAGTTCTCTCTCCGGTCCCGGACATAGCGGATCACAGAGCGAAGGGGAGCGAGTCCGATGCCGCCCGCGATAAAGAGCAGATCCTTGCCCCGCAGTTCGTCCTCCACCGGGAAGGGCCTACCGTAGGGACCGCGGACCGTGACCTCCATGCCGGGCTCCAGCGCGTGAAGCCAGTTCGTGAGGTGCCCGCATTTCTTGATGGAAAACTCCATGTACGCCTCGTCGGTGGGGCTGGACGTGATCGAAAACATGCCCTCTCCGACACCGGGGACGGAGATCATCGCGCACTGGCCGGGGATGTGGTCAAAGGGTTTGCCGCCCTCCCGGGTCAGGATGCGGAAGGTCTTGACGTCCGGCGTGTCTGCCCGGACTTCGTCCACCACGACGGCGTGGGGAATCAGGGTTTCACTGTTCATTTTCATCCTCCCCGAGACGTTTCATGACTTTGACGATGTGCATATGGATCGGACAGGAGGCGAGACACCGGCCGCAGCCCACGCACCCGAACTCCCCGCCGTTGTTCTCCGGGAAGTAGACCAGCTTGTGCATGAACCGCTGGCGGAACCGCTCCTTCTGGGTCAGGCGGGGATTGCCCCCAGCCATTTTCGTGAAATCGGAATACATGCAGGAGTCCCAGCAGCGGAACCGCCGGATCTCCCGCCCGGTGTCGAAGTCCCGGATATCGTAGCACTGGCAGGTCGGGCAGACGAAGGTGCAGGTCCCGCATCCGATGCAGGCTTCGGAGAGCTCCGCCCATTCGGGTCTGTCGAAGAGCTCCTTTGTCTTCCCGCCTCCGAATTTACCGACGGGCAGATCGTTCAGAGGCAGGCGGTCCACGATCTCCCGGGTCTTCTCCTTCGCCGCCTCCGCCCCCGCGGGATCCCGGTCTTCGCAGAGATCGGCGAGGGGATCGAGGAAGGCTTTCCCGGCTTCGGTGAGGGCTTCGAGATACCAGCCGTCCCCGTCGTCGGTGAAGCGGACGTCCCCCTCCGGCTCCGCGGCGTCAATCCCGAAGTTCTTGCAGAAGCAGGTTTCGGCGGGACGGCGGCAGGACATGGAGAGGATCAGCCCGTGTCTGCGGCGGTTTTCGTAATAGGTGTCAACGGGATCCGCCAGAAAGACCTTGTCGAGGATCCCGAAGGAGCGCGCGTCGCAGGCCCGGACTCCGAAGACGGCGAAGTCCTCGGTCTCGGCCCTCGGGTCGATCACGCGGATCTTTTTATCCTCCACACGGAACCCGGCGAGGTTCTCGGTCTGCGGGAAGAAGAAATCCTTTGCGCTCCGGGTGGTGTGCAGTCCGCGGGAGACGGCGGTCCCGGGGGTCCATTCCCGGTAGGAGGAACGGCCGGGCTCGCTGTCCACGGGGACATAGAGCTTTCTCGTTTCGGCGGCGCGGGCGAGAAAAGCGTCCAGCTTTTCGGCTTTCAGATACAGCATCAGGCGCGCCCCCTTTCGTGCACGACGGAGGGTTCGGCGTCCTCCTCGCGGAAGGAGACGAGGGGATTTTTATTCTCCGCGTTCTCCCCCGCCCGGTACGCGCCGTACAGTTCGTCGATGTCTTTGATGAATTTCCGGTTCAAAAGATGCAGCGGGATGTTTTCGGGGCAGACCCGGGAGCATTCGCCGCAATCAGTGCACCGGCCCGCCACGTGGAAGGCCCGGATGATGTGATACATGCTCTCCTCGAAGGGATCCGCCGCGGCCTTCTGCGAAAGCCCGGAGTCGGGGTTGTCGAACACGCAGTTCTCGCAGGTGCAGGCGGGACAGACGTTGCGGCAGGCGTTGCACCGGATGCACCGGGACAGTTCGCCGCGCCAGAACTGAAACCGTTCCTCCGCCGTCATCTTTTCGAGCTTATCGACCGCCTCGAACCGGGCGTCGTCCGGCAGGTCTTCCCCCTCTTCTCCGATCAGCTCGTCGTAAACCGGATGGCGTTTCGACTTGCAGACGAGGCAGCGTTCCGCCAGCGCGTCCTTTTTGGCAATGCGCTCTTCGCCGTAGAGAGTGGAAAGGACGAATTCCTCCCCCTCTTCCCGGATGCCGGTCACGCCGTCGATCCCGGCTGAGCGGATCTTCCCGATATCGGCCATGCCCTCGCAGGGGATCCCGACCGCATACACGTTTTCCCGCCGGATCCGGTGCTCGGCCAGGAGCTGATTGAAGGAGAAAGCGTCGCAGGGCTTGAGGAAGGCTAGGATCTTCCCCTCCTTCGCGCTCTCCCGGATGAGATATTTCGACACGTTCGCGCCGCAGAAGCCGTCGTACACAAAGTCTTTTTCGAGTTCTTCCGCAGTCTCGAACACGGCGGGGGTGACGTCGTAGGAGAATTCGCCGCGCTTCCAGCCGATGACCCGCGTCACCGTGCCGTCCGCGAGCAGTTCTTTCGCGCGTTCCACGAGTTTATTCCGCATCCGGCACCCTCCCTTCCGGTTCCGATTTTCTGACTCTGAGATCCTCCAGCCGGCGGTTCGGACCGAGGGCGGCGATCTCTTCGGCAAAGCTGCGCATGGTCTTGGCGAATTTCGCACCTTCCGCCGCGGAGACCCATTCCACCCGGGTCCGCTTCCGCTCGATGCCGAGGTAGTCGAGCATGGAGCAGAGCAGGGTCATGCGCCGTCTGGTATAGTAGTTTCCGGTCGTATAATGGCAGTCCCCGGGATGGCACCCGCAGAGGATCACCCCGTCCGCTCCCCGCCCGAAAGCCCGGAGGATGAACATGGGGTTGACCCGGCAGGAGCAGGGGACCCGGATGATCTTTACGTTGGCGGGGTACTGGAGCCGGTTGGTCCCCGACAGGTCCGCGCCCGCGTAGGAGCACCAGTTGCAGCAGAACGCCACGATGGTGGGGACAAACCCCGTCTGTTCGTTTACCTGCATAGCGCGTCCACCTCCGCCATGATCTGAGAATTCGAGAAGCCGAGAAGGTCCATCGCGCCGGAGGGACAGGCGACCGTGCAGGCCCCGCATCCCTGGCACACCGCGGGATTGACCCATGCGACTCGGCGCGTTTTCGTCGTCCGGTCGGGCATACGGAACTCCTTGTCGCTGTACGTGATCGCGCCGTAGGGACAGACGTTCGCGCAGTTCGAGCATCCGTTGCACATCATCTCGTCGGAATGGGCGACGCAGGGGTTCCCCTTCAGCTTATCCTTGCTGAGGAGCCCGATCACTTTCGCCGCGCACGCGGATGCCTGAGCCACGGTTTCGGGGATGTCCTTCGGTCCCTGGCAGACGCCGGAGAGGAAGATCCCCGCGGTGGGAGACTCCACGGGACGGAGCTTCGGATGGGCCTCCGTGAAGAAGTCGTTCGTGTCCATCGAAGCGGTCAGCATGGTGGCGAGGGATCGGGCGGTCTTCGAGGGTTCGATCGCCGCGGCCAGCACCACGAGATCCGCGGAAATATGGAGCTGTTCGTCCATCAGCAGGTCGGAGCCCTGAACGTCCAGCGTGCCGTCGGGCCTCGGAGAGATCTTGCCCACCGCGCCCTTGATGTAGTGCACGCCGAATTCCTCCACCGCGCGCCGCCAGAACTCGTCGAAGTTCTTCCCGGGCGTCCGAACGTCGATGTAGAAGACGTAGACCTCGGTGTCCGGGTATTTCTCCCGGATCAGCATGGCGTGCTTGGCGGTGTACATGCAGCAGATCTTCGAACAGTAGGGCTTCCCCTTGTCCGGCGTACAGCGGGAACCGACGCACTGGACGAAGACGATGGTGTGGGGGTGCTTCCCGTCGGAAGGTCTGAGGAGCGTCCCGCCCGTCGGACCCGCCGCGTTCATCAGCCGCTCGAGTTCGAGGGAGGTGACCACGTCCTTCGATTGATTATACGCGTATTCCCCGTATCGGCTGACGTCGGCGATCTCGTATCCGGTGGCCGCCACGATCGCGCCGTAGCGTTCTTCGACAAAGGTGTCTTCCTGCTTGTAATCAATGGCTCCGACGGTGCAGACCTTCGAGCAGAGGCCGCACTTGCCGTTTTTCAGCATATTGCAGTAATCCGCGTCGATGGCCGCGATCTTCGGGACGGCCTGCGCGAAGGGGATGTAGACCGCGCGGCGGTTGTCCAGCCCGAGATTGAACTCGTTCGGAACCTTTTTGACGGGGCATTTCTCGGTGCAGAGGCCGCATCCCGTGCATTTGGTCTCGTCCACGTACCGGGCCTTGCGGCGGATCTTCACGGTGAAATTGCCGACGAAGCCCGAAACGGATTCGATCTCGCTGTAAGAGTAGATTTTGATGTTCTCGTTCTGGGCGCAGTCCACCATCTTCGGGGTGAGGATGCAGGCGGAGCAGTCCAGCGTCGGGAAGGTCTTGTCGAGCTGGGCCATTTTGCCGCCGATGGTGGGCTTCTGCTCCACGATATCCACGGGGAATCCGGCTTCCGCGATGTCGAGGGCGGTCTGGATCCCGGCGATGCCTCCTCCGATCACGAGGGCGCGCTTGACGACTCCGCTCTCGCCGGCGATGAGGGGCGTGTTGAGCAGGACCTTCGCGATGGCGGCTTTTCCGAGCAGGATCGCCTTTTCGGTGGCCTCCGCTTTGTCCTTGTGGATCCAGGAGCACTGCTCGCGGATATTGGCGATCTCCACCATGTAGGGGTTCAGCCCCGCGGACGCCGCCGCCTTGCGGAAGGTATTCTCGTGCATCCGGGGGGAGCAGGAGCAAATCACGATCCCGTCGAGCCCGTAGTCCCGGATGGAATCCTTGATGAGGTTCTGCCCGGATTCCGAGCACATGTAGGGGTAGTCTTCGGAAACGACGACGGAGGGTTCCCTGCCGAGCGTCTCCGCCACGGCCTTCACATCCACGGTCGCCGCGATGTTGGTGCCGCAGTGACAGACAAATACGCCGATTTTACGCATGGTCTTCCCTCCTTCTCACTTCGCGTATTTTCTGAGCGCCGTCGCCAGAGCCTGCCCCGGGAGATCCGCGTCGGTCAGAGCCGGGAGATCGTCGGGTTTCAGGCGGTTCTTTCCCTGTTCCCGCACGGCGATGAGGCGGACGGCCTCCACCACCTTCGCGGGCTCCACGCCCCGGGGACAGCGCTCCACGCAGGCGAAGCAGGTCAGACATTTATAGATGGATTCGGAGGCGAGGAGCTTTTCGACGTCCCCCCGCTCCACCAGATAGACGAATTCGTGCGGATGGTATTCCATATCCTCGTAGGAGGGGCAGGTGGCGGAGCATTTCCCGCACCGCATACACCGCTCGACGCGGGATCCGCTCATGCGCACGACGCGGTCTTTGAGATCGTTCATTCGGCGGCTCCTTCCTTCAGTCCGAACGCTTCGGCCAGAACGTCGGTGAAATACCGGACGGGGATCTTCTCGTCCGCGTTCTTTGTGAGATTATACATGCAGAGCGGACAGGCGGTGATCATGAAATCCGCTCCGTTCTCCGCGGCCGAACGGACCACGGCGTTGCTCCGCTTTTTTGCCGCTTCCCTGTCTTCGAGGGTGAGATACCCGCCGCAGCACTCGTTGCGCATGGAATAGTTTACGGGCTCCGCTCCCAGCGCGCGGATGAAATCCTCCATGACCGAGGGATCCTCCGGGTCGTCGAAGGCGAGGGCTTCCGAGGGGCGGAGGAGAAGGCATCCGTAGTACGCGGCGATCTTCTTCCCTTTCAGCGGGTTCGTCACCCGGGCTTTCACGGCGTCAAATCCGATCTCGTCCCGCAAGAGGGTGAGATAGTGGACGACCGAGGCCTCCCCATGGTATGCGGGGTCGCCTTTCAGATAATTGTTGACCTTGAAGTCGAAATCGGGATTGACGAGGAACTCCCGGTTGGTCTGGGCGAGGACGTTGAAGCAGGCGGAACAGACGGTCACGACCCTGCCCCCCATGTCCCTGCCGGCCGCGAGAGCCCGCACCGCCGCCAGTTTCGTGGCGATCTCGTCCTTTGCCGAGGTATAGGCGCCGCCGCAGCACTGCCAGAGCGGGATCTCCTCGAATTCGCAGCCGAGGGCGGACGCCGTCTCCCGGGCATACCGGTCGAGATCCCGGGCTCTGTTTTTGAGGGTGCATCCGGGATAATAGGCGATCTTCATTTTCGGTACTCCGATCTGTCTTGCTTTATCTGCCCGCCATTTCCTCGGGGCGGAACACCTCGTCGAAGCGTTCGGCGGTGAGGAATCCGAGCTCCACGCAGGCCTCTTTCAGGGAGATGTTCTCCCGGTAGGCCTTCTTCGCGGTCTTCGCGGCGTTTTCGTACCCGATGTAGGGGTTGAGGGCGGTGACGAGCATGAGGGAATTGTAGAGGTTGGCTTTCATCTTCTCCCCGTTCGCCCGGATCCCCACGGCGCACCGGTCGTTGAACGAGAGGATCGCCTCGGAGAGGAGCCGCACGGACTGGAGGAAATTGTAGGCGCAGACGGGCATGAACACGTTCAGCTCGAAATTGCCCTGGGAGGCGGCCATCGAAACCGCGAGGTCGTTCCCCATCACCTGCACGGCCACCATCGTGACGGCCTCGCACTGGGTGGGATTGACCTTGCCGGGCATGATGGAGGAGCCGGGCTCGTTCTCGGGGATGGTGATCTCGCCGAGCCCGAGACGGGGACCGGAGGCCAGCCAGCGGACGTCGTTCGCGATCTTCATCATATCGCAGGCGAGGGCCTTGACCGCTCCGTGGGCGAAGACCAGCTCGTCCTTCGAGGTGAGGGCGTGGAATTTGTTCTCCGCCGTGACGAAGGACTTGCCGCTGATTTCGCTCACCGCTCCGGCGACGGCCTTGTCGAATCCCGCCGGGGCGTTCAGTCCTGTCCCCACCGCGGTGCCGCCGAGGGCGAGGGCGCGCAGGGGCTCCAGGGACCGGCGGATCAGGGCGATATCGGTCTCCAGGGAGGAGCGCCAGCCGGAGATCTCCTGGGAAAAGCGGATCGGGGTCGCGTCCTGCAGGTGCGTGCGCCCGGATTTCACGATCCCCTCGTGGAGCTTTTCGAGTTTGCGGAAGGTGGTGACGAGGGTGTTCGCGGCGGGCAGGAGCTTATCTTCCAGCGCGGTCACGGCGGCGATGTGCATGGCGGTCGGGAACGTGTCGTTCGAGGACTGGGACATGTTGACGTCGTCGTTCGGATGGCAGAGCTTCTTTCCGGCGATCTCGTTGGCGCGGTTGGCGATCACCTCGTTGGCGTTCATATTGGACTGGGTGCCGGATCCGGTCTGCCAGACCACGAGCGGGAAATGCCCGTTCAGCTCGCCGGAGATCACCTCGTCGGCGGCCTTCGAAATGGCCCCGAGCTTTTCGTCCGTCATTTTCTCCGGGCGGAGGGCGTGATTGGCGGCGGCGGCGGCCTTTTTCAGGATGCCGAAGGCCCGGATGATCTCCGCGGGCATGGTTTCGATCCCGACGCCGATCGGGAAATTCTCGTGGCTGCGTTCGGTCTGCGCGCCCCACAGGCGGTCGGCGGGGACCTTCACCTCGCCCATCGAGTCGTGTTCGATGCGGTATTCCATTTCTGCATATACTCCCTTGATGATGTCAGATTTCCAGTCCCCGGATCACTTCGTGCAGGCTGGCTGCCGATTTGTGGAGCAGTTCCACTTCCCCGTCGGTGAGGGTGGGGAGCAGTTTCCCGCGCAGTCCGTCCCGGCCGACGATGTTCAGAGTCGAGAGGCAGACGTCGTCCGTGCCGTATTCCCCGTGCATCATGGACGAGACGGTGAGGGTTGTGTCCATGCCGTCGATGAGGCATTTGCAGATGTGGCAGGCGGAAAGGGCGATGGCGTAATAGGTCGCTCCCTTGCGCTGGATAACGCGGGCGCCGGATTTTTTGATGTAGTTTTCAAGGTCGGCGTGGTTGAGGGGCCGGTAGAGGTTGTCCTGCGACGCGACGGCCTTGTAGTATTCGTCCACCGGGACGTTCGAGATATTGGCGATCGACCAGGGAACGAAGGAGGTGTCGCCGTGTTCGCCGAAGACGTAGGCGTGGACGTTCTGCTGGTTGATCGAATAGGTCTCGGAGATCCGGGCCCGGAGGCGGGACGTGTCGAGGATGGTGCCCGTGCCGATGATCTTGTTTTCGGGGAGATCCGAGAGCCTGCACCACACGTAGGTCAGGATATCCACCGGGTTCGAGACGATGATGTAGGTGGCGTCCGGCGCGAAGGTGGTGATCTGGGGGATGATGGATTTGACGATATTGACGTTTGTCTGGGCGAGATCGAGGCGGGACTGGCCGGGCTTGCGCGCGATGCCGGAGGTCAGAATGACGATATCCGAATCCACGGCGTCCCGGTAGGAGCCTGCGTAGATCGTGACGGGCGAGCAGAAGGGCGTGCCCTGCCGGATGTCGAGCGCTTCTCCGGCGGCTTTTTCCCCGTTGATGTCGATCATGACGATCTCGGACGCGAGTCCCTGCACCGCCAGCGTATACGCGATGGTCGAGCCGACCGAACCGGCTCCGATAATGGTGACTTTGGTCATGGGTATCCTCCCTCGGCTATTGGAAACAGTCGTTTTTTCACAGAGTATATTATAGCAAAAAAGGGCGGAGATTGCAAGAATCCGGGGCATGTTTTTCTCTTTCTCCCGCGCCGGTTTTTTTCTCCTTTCACGGGGAAAAACTGTTCAGAAGGGACAAAAGCAAGGTTCGCGGGCCGGGATCCCTCAAAAAAACAGTTCGGCCGCCCGAGGTTCGTTTCGGACGGCCGGATGAAGATGGGATTTTATTTCGCTTCCAGCCAGTTTTCCCCCATGCCGCAGTCGGCGGTGAGGGGAACGGCGAGGGTCACGGCGGCTTCCATTTCGCGCACGAGGATCCCGGCGGCCGCCTCGGCGCAGTCCTTCTTCGCTTCGACGATCAGCTCGTCGTGGACCTGCATGATGAGCCGCGCGTCGATCCCGGCCTCCTTCAGAGCACGGCTGACCCGGATCATGGCGATCTTGATGATATCCGCCGCGGTCCCCTGGATCGGGCTGTTCATCGCCACCCGTTCGCCGAAATTGCGCAGGTTCCGGTTTGCGGCTTTGAGCTCCGGGATGTTCCGACGTCTTCCGAAAAGGGTGGTCGTGTAGCCGTTCTTTTTCGCCTCTTCCACGGTCTTGTCGAGATACGCGCTGACGCCGGAATAGGTGGCGAGGTAGTTTTCGATATACTGCTTCGCCTGCCGCCGCGGGATCCCGAGGTCCTTCGCCAGCGAGAAATCGCCGATGCCGTAGACGATGCCGAAGTTCACAGCCTTCGCCCGCCGTCTCAGATCGGGCGTTACGTCGTCGGGATCGACATGGAAGACCTCCGCGGCCACGGCGGTGTGGATATCCTCCCCGTCGGTGAAGGCGCGCATCATGTTTTTGTCCCCGGCCAGCGCGGAGAGGACCCGCAGTTCGATCTGGGAGTAGTCGGCGTCCACGAGGAGGCAGTCCTCCCCCGCGATGAAATACCGCCGCAGTTCCCTGCCGAGCTCCCCCCGGACCGGGATGTTCTGCAGATTCGGGTCGGAGGACGCCAGTCTGCCCGTGGCAGTTCCGGTCTGGTTGAGGCGGGTGTGGATGCGGTCCCCTTCGTCCGCCTGACCGGCGAGGGTCTCCCCGTAGGTCCCCCGGAGTTTGGTCACCTGACGGTAGTTCAGGATATCGTCGATGATGGTGTCATAGGGGCGCAGGTCTTCGAGGGTATCGGCGTCGGTGGAATAGCCGGTTTTCGTCTTCTTCCCCGCCGGAAGCCCGAGTTCCTCGAAGAGCACTTCGCCGAGCTGTTTCGGGGAGTTGATGTTGAATTCGTGCCCCGCCTTGACCCAGACCGATTCCGCGAGGGCTCTCTCCTCCTTCCCGAGCTCCGCGGCCCAGGACCGGATCCCCGCGGGGTCGATGCGGAAGCCCGTCTCCTCCATGTCGGCGAGGATGGCGGAGAGGGGGATCTCGATCTCGTACAGCAGTTTTTCCTCCCCGCTGTCCCGGAGGGTTTCGGAAGTCTTCCGCCAGAGTTCCCGGATCGCCGCCGCTTCGGACGCAGGATCCGCGGGGGCTTCGAGACCGTATTCCGCCGCGAGGTCGGGGAGCAGATACCGGCTCTTCCCGGGGTTCAACAGATACGCCGCGAGCATGGTGTCGTAAGCGCACTTCGCCCCATCCCCCGGAAGATGAAGGGACCGGAGCAGGGATTTGAAATCGTGGCAGACCACGGAAACCCGGCCGAGGAAGGTCTTCACGTCCTCCGGGGAGGCATGGGAAACCGTAATCAGATCCCCCTCTTCGGAGCAGACGGCGGCCGCCTCTCCGCTCCACGCGAAGGCGAAAGGTCCCTCCCCTTCGATCTCCCCGAGGCTTTCCGCGGTCTTCGCCGTCAGGGGAACGGATCCGGCGGGGGGCTCCGGCTTCTTCTCCGTCCGGCTGATCCCGAAGCGGTTGGGGATCTCCGTGAATTCGAGTTCGGCGCAGAGGGCGAGGAAAGCGTCCGCGTCGACGGGGCGGGAGGCGTAGAGCGTTTCGGAATCCCCGACGGGGGCGTTCCGGCGGATCTCGGCGAGGTCCCGGGACATATACGCGCTGGCCTTCCCCTCCATCAGCTTTTTCACGGTTCCGGCGGTCTGGCCGTCCATTCCCCCTTCGGCGTAGAGGGCGTCGAGGGATCCGGCGGAGGCGATCAGCTTCAGCGCGGTCTTCTCCCCAATCCCCGCCACCCCCGGGATGTTGTCGGAGGAGTCTCCCATCAGGGCCTTGACGTCGACGAACTGCCCCGGATCCACGCCGTAGGTTTCGCGGAAGACTGCGGGAGTGAACGCCGTGTCCTCCTTCGTCCGGGCGAGCAGGACCGTGGTCGTCGGGGTGACGAGCTGGAGGGAATCCCGGTCCCCCGTGAGGATATAGGTCTCGATGTCCCCCCGCGCGTCGTCCATCGAGGCGACGGTGCCGATCACGTCGTCCGCTTCCCAGCCGGGGCATTCGATCACGAGAAATCCGAGGGCGGCGGCCGCGCGCTTGGCGTAGGGCATCTGGGCCCTCAGCTCGTCCGGCATCCCCTTGCGGTTCCCTTTGTAATCGGGGTAGGCCTTGTGGCGGAAGGTCGGCTCGTGCACGTCGAAAGCGCAGATCCGGTAATCCGGTTCGATCGCGTCGAGGTGCTTTTTCAGAATATTGAGGAACCCGAACACGGCGTTTGTCGGCAGTCCGGCTTTCGTGGAGAGGGGACGGATCCCGAAGAACGCCCGGTTCACGATGCTGTTGCCGTCTGCGATGAGAAGTCTTTTCATGGCAAATCCTGCTCTCTTTGTTTCTTTTGACAGTATACCACATTTTCGCCCGACATGCAAACCTTTTTCGGAAATTGACAGTCCCGGCGGAACAATATTCGGCCCCGCGGACAAAAAACAGAAAATCCCGCTTGACAAGCACCGACGCGGACGCTATAATATAGAGTAGATTTTTCCGAAAAAAGGAGAACCGAAATGAAGAGCAAGCTATCCGCGCTCGCGCTTTCCCTCCTTCTGGCCGGCTCCCTCGCCGTCGGCGCATCCGCTTACGACGACATTGAACTGACCGGGACCAACACGCCGCCCGTGATCGACGGCAAGCTGGACGACTGCTATATGAAGATCCACGACTTCTACGAGCCGAAGGAAGAAGAGTGGTACGACAACGAGGACTTCGGTCACGACGCTCAGGGCGGAGCCTGGGGCACCTGGGACAAGGACAATTTCTACGGCTACTTCAAGATCGCCGAGGAAGACTACTTCCCGAAGAACGTCGAACATGAGCCTCCGGGATCCACCTACTCCTCCATGTACCTCGCCCTGCTCGCGACCCCGCCGGTGAACGACGACCCCGAAGATCCGCTCTACGTCATGCAGTGCAGCTTCAACCGCTCCATCGACGACACGAAGGAGTGGAAATACACTGGTTCCGTCGACGAGAGATACCGCGACAACTCCGGCGCCTACGCCAAGTACGAGACCTGCCCCTTCGACTTTGAAGTGATCCACGAGGACGGCTTCACCTGCTACGAGGTCGCCATGCCGTGGAACCAGATCGACCGCACCGGCAAGGTGAAATTCACCGAAGGCCACAAGTGGACCTTCAACTACATCATCTCCTGGATCAACGAGTCCGGCGGCTACAACGTCGTGCAGTACGGCCAGGGCCTGATGAACGACATTTACGACATGGGCGGCATCGTCACCCTCGCGGCGGCCCCCGCTTCCACCGGTACAGCCGAATCCTCCGAACCCGCGGCGGCCGGGGCCGAACTGCTTGCCCAGTCCTGGGACACCATCTTCGTGGACTATGAAATGATGGTGGACGGCGGCGCGGGCGCATGGCTGGCCGAGAATCCCGTCGAAGGCGATATCGAGGATCTGGAGACCCGGGGCTGGGCCCACATTTCCACCCCGATCACGGCCTTCGCGTACACCATTGACGGCGGCGATCCCGTCCAGTCCGAAGACTTCATTCAGGACAGACCCGACGTCAAGGCCGTCATCCACGAAGAGGCCGAAGGATTCGATATCCAGATCGAAGTCGCGGGACTTGACGCGGGCGATCACGTCATCAAGGTCTACGCGGTCGACGCGAACGGCGGTCTTGTGGACACCGGATTCGACTTCCCCTTCACCCTGATCCGTGACGAGGCTCCCGCCGCTCCCGAAGGCTATCCGGCCTCCGGCGAATCCGGGAACTTCATGATGGGCAAGGTCATCGGCAACGAAACCGGCTGGGACGGCACGGCTGCTTCCGGCGCGGCTTCCGCATTCGACGGCAAGCCTGCCACCTTCTTCGACCCGCTGGGCGTCGGCGACGGCTTCTGCGGTATGGAATTCGACGAGCCCTATATCCTCGAAAAAGTCGCG